>NZ_JBPYCU010000009.1:0-202089 GCF_051846955.1 Cellvibrio sp. ARAG 10.3 | reverse complement strand
ATACGCATTCACCCGGCTCGGGTGTTGAAGTTGGTAGCTAATCAACTTCTTCAGAGAGATACAAGGTCGGATTAGCCAAAGGCGTAATCCGACACCCCATCGTCCACCACCGGCAACAGCGGCAAAACAAGCGGCAGCGTTTTGCCGCTCCACCGCTTTTCCTTTTTCCTCCCCGCTTTTCCCTCTCCCCCGATTCCCTTCAATCCAAAAATTTCCCTTACACATCAACACATTAAAGATACTCCCACCGCTCACGCCAACTTGGCACCGCTCTTGCAAAACCCTGTTTATCCACAAAACTGCCAAAAAATTAACGGCCAGAGGGTTTACAGATGGACAAGGCGTTATACATCGCAATGACCGGTGCCAAGCACAACATGATGGCGCAGACGGTCCATGCCAATAACCTCGCCAACCTCAATACCACCGGTTTTCGTTCGGACTTCGCCCAGGCGCGCAGCATGGCGGTGTACTACGGCGAAGGCCAACCGACCCGCGCCTATGCGCTGACTGAATCGCCGGCCACCGACTTCCAGCAAGGCCCCTTGATCAACACCGGCAACGAAATGGATCTGGCCATTAGCGGCCCCGGTTTTATCGCGGTCCAGGCCCCTGATGGTACGGAAGCCTATACCCGCGCCGGTAACCTCAGCATCGACGCCAATGGCGTGCTGCGTACCAGTAACGGTTTGGCGGTGCTGGGCAACGGTGGTCCGATTACCTTTCCGCCGCTGGAAAAACTCGAAATCGGCAGCGACGGCACTTTATCCATGGTGGCGCAAGGGCAGGGCCCGGAAGCCATGGTGGAGATCAATCGTATTCGTCTGGTGAATCCTGACCTGCAAAATATCGAGAAGGGCGAAGATGGTTTGTTTCGTCAGCGCGATGGCCTGGCCGCACCGGTAGCCGCCGAAGTGCGTGTGATGGGTGGATTCCTTGAAGGCAGCAACGTGAATGCCGTGAGCGCTTTCACCGATATCCTCAGCTTGTCGCGTCAATACGAGATGCAAGTGAAATTCATGAAAACGGTAGAAGAAAATTCCAGTGCTTCGGCACGCCTGTTGCAAATGTCCTGATAGGCATAACAGCGGAAAACATTTTCCGCTTTTAACATTTTTTAAATCCTGCTTCGGCGGGATGAACCAGAGAGAGACACACTATGCACGCCGCACTCTATGTCAGCAAAACCGGGTTGGCCGCACAGGATAAACAACTCACCACCATTTCCAATAACCTGGCGAATGTGGGTACGGTGGGTTTTAAACGCGATCGCGCTGTGTTTGAAGATTTGATGTATCAGGTCCAGCGCCAACCGGGCGCACAAACCACACAAGACACTGAGCTGCCATCGGGTTTGCAATTGGGTACCGGTGTGCGCGTGGTGGCAACACAAAAACAATTTACTGAAGGCAGTTTGCAGGTGACTGAGCAACCGCTGGATGTGGCTATCGACGGGCGCGGTTTCCTGCAAATCCTGATGCCTGACGGCACGCTGGCGTACACCCGTAACGGCCAACTACAAATTAACGGTGAAGGCCAATTGGTGAATAACGAAGGCATGCTGATTGAGCCGGCGATCAATATTCCGGAGGGCACGAACCACGTCACTATCAGTACCGATGGTATCGTCAGTGCGTTCAGGGACGGTGAAGTTGAACCGCAACAGATCGGCGATATTTTGCTGGTAGATTTTATTAACCCGACCGGTCTGCAAGCCATCGGTGGCAATCTGTTTCGCGAGACTGTAGCCAGTGGTAACCCGCAACAAGGTGCGCCCGGTGAAAACGGTATGGGTCGTTTACTGCAAGGTACCCTGGAAAATTCCAACGTGGATATCGTGGAAGAAATGGTGAACATGATCACCACCCAACGCGCTTACGAAATGAATTCCAAAGTCGTATCCGCCGCCGACCAGATGCTGCAATACATTACCCAAACGCTTTAAGCCAACGGAGTTAAATCCATCATGAAACTGATCAGCACATCATCGCGACATCTGGCAGCACGCAGCAAAGGTCTGGCGCTGGTGCTGTTGAGTGTTTTGAGTTTGTCGGCCTGTATGTCCAACGACAAACCGGCGCCCGGCGATCCTTATTACGCGCCCTCGGTTTCACCGACGGCGAGTATGCCCCAGCGCACCGAAGGCTCGTTGTTCCAGGAGCGTTATGGCCTGTCATTGTTTGATGACCGCAAAGCCCTGAACGTGGGTGACATCATCACGATTACCTTGACGGAACGCACTGTCTCGCGCAAAAGCTCCGGCGTAAGTGTCAGCAAAGAAAGTGACACCACATTCAATGCAGGGCCGCTCTTTGGTAATAACCCGGCTTTTAAAGGTTCAACTCTAGAGACGGCGTTACAACAAAACCGTGAATTCAATGGCGATGCCGGTGCTGACCAAAGCAACAGTTTGCAAGGCAATATCACCGTGACTGTCGCAGAAGTGTTACCCAACGGTAATCTCGTGGTGCGCGGTGAAAAATGGATGACCTTGAACCGCGGTGATGAATTTATTCGCATCAGCGGCATTGTGCGGCCCGATGATATTTCACCGAACAATACCGTGGTGTCCACCCGCCTGGCCAACGCGCAAATTTCTTATAGCGGTACCGGCACACTGGCAGACTCGCAATCCATGGGTTGGTTGGCGCGCTTCTTTAACAGCGAATACTGGCCCTTTTAACGGAGCAGAAACATCATGTGGCGTCGCCTGATTATTATCTTGATAAGTTTGCCGCTGGCGTTCAGTGCGCAGGCTGAACGCATCAAGGATCTCACGTCCGTTGCGGGCGTTCGTGCCAACCAATTAATTGGTTACGGTTTGGTGGTGGGCCTTGATGGCACGGGTGACCAAACCACGCAATCACCTTTTACCGTGCAATCGTTTAACAGCATGTTGAAGCAATTCGGTATTACCGTACCGGAAGGCACGCGGATGCAAATGAAAAACGTGGCGGCAGTGATGATACAGGCCGAATTACCTGCCTTTGCCAAACCGGGTCAAACCCTGGACGTTACCGTGTCGTCCATCAGTAATGCCAAAAGTTTGCGCGGTGGCAGCTTGTTGATGTCCAGCCTCAAAGGGCTGGATGGCAAAGTCTACGCTGTTGCCCAGGGTAACCTGGTTGTCGGTGGCTTCGGTGCAACCGGTAACGACGGTTCCAATATTAAAGTGAATATTCAAAGTACGGGCCGCATTCCCAGTGGCGCGATTGTTGAGCGCATGGTGGATACCAATTTCGCGGCGGGCCAACCGATTATCTTTAATTTGCACCGCGCCGATTTCACGACGGCGACTCGCGTTGCCAAAAGCATCAATGATTTATTAGGGCCGGATACCGCGCGTCCGCTCGATGCCGTTTCCATTATGGTGGATGCACCGGTGAATCCGGCACATCGCGTGGATTTTCTAGCCATGTTAGAAAATCTCGATGTGAAACCCGGCGAAGAAGCTGCCAAGGTCATTATTAATTCGCGTACCGGCACCATCGTGGTGGGGCAAAACGTGCGCGTGTCGCCGGTAGCGGTAACGCACGGCAGTTTGACTGTATCGGTTTCGGAAAGTCTGACCGTCAGCCAGCCGAACGAATTTGGCCAGGGCCAAACCGTGGTCGTGCCCAACAGCCGTGTTGAAGTCACGGAAGAGACCAATCCCATGTTCAAGTTTGCGCCGGGCGCGTCTCTGGAAGATATCGTTAAATCCGTCAATACCGTGGGCGCATCGCCAGCGGATTTGATGGCGATCCTGGAAGCGCTTAAACAATCCGGCGCACTGAAAGCAGAATTGGTGGTGATCTGATGATTCCCGTCGACACTAAAAATCAGCTGCACGCCGCGCAGGATTCATTCCTGAATAACCAGGCGCTGAATAATATTAAACATCTGGGGCGCGATGATGACCCCCAAGCGTTGAAAGAAGTGGCGAAAAAATTTGAAGCCATCTTTTTGCAGCAAATGTTGAAAACCATGCGTTCTGCCAATGAAGTCTTTGCGGAAGGCAGCTACTTCAATAGCAGTGAAACGCAATTTCACCAGGATATGCTCGATCAACAAATGTCCCTGGAGTTAACCAGCGGGCGCGGTCTGGGTTTGGCTGATGCCCTTTATGCGCAAATGCAGCGAGCTTATGGTGATCAACAGCGTCCGCTGCCGACAAATAAAGGTTACGACCTTGATTCCACCGATGAGGTCGTACCGGTTAAACAATTATCCGAGGTGCTGCAAGGGCAACAACTATTGAGTGCGTTTGCCGAAGACTCGCAGGGCAATAACCCGGTTCCGGTGAATAACAACCTGAACGCCTCCCTGCTGGCTTACGCGCAAGCTGAGCGCGCGGTGGCGATGGCCAAACGCACACCGGCAGCCACATCAGTCACTGGCGATAAAAACGGTATAGCCAATTCGCCGGATGAATTTATTAACACCTTGAAGCCTTACGCGGAAAAAGCCGCGCAGGCCCTCAATGTGAATGCCGATGTTTTACTGGCCCAGGCCGCGCTGGAAACCGGTTGGGGTAAACATGTAATTCACACCCAAGCAGGTGCTAACAGTTTTAATTTGTTCAACATTAAAGCGGATGGGCGTTGGCAGGGAGCAAGTGTCAATGTCAGTACGCTGGAATATCGGCAGGGGATAGCAAAACAAGAGCGCGCTGACTTCCGTCGTTACGGTAATTACGCTGAAAGCTTTGCGGACTACGTGAACTTTTTGCAAAGCAATCCGCGCTATCGCCAGGCACTGGAGTCCGGTGTGAATTCTTCTGCTTACGCCGAGGCATTGCAGGACGCGGGTTATGCCACTGATCCGGCTTACGCCGATAAGATTAAATCCCTGTTGGGCAGCGAGCCGATTCGCTCTGCAACAGCAACGCTGGCCAGTGTGGCTGGCGCGACTGACGAAACCTGAGGAAGGTAACCATGTCCGGTTTACTGTCTACCGCTGTCTCCGGTTTGCAAGCCAGCCAGAATGCGCTGCGCACCGCTGGCCATAATATCTCCAATGCCAATACGGCCGGTTTCAGTCGCCAACAGGTTAATTATGTTACGCGTCCGGAATACGGCATCGGCGCTGCCGGTTATCTAGGGAATGGCGTTACCACCGAATCCATCGAGCGGGTGGTCAATGAATTTACCATTACCCAATTGCGTCTGGATACATCTGCATTCCATCAACTCGACAAATACAACACCAACATCGGTCAGGTGGATAAATTATTTGCGGATGAAGGGACGGGGTTGTCCGGTTCATTGCAAAGTTTTTTTGCAGCCTTGCAAAACGGCGCTGACGATCCTTCTTCCATTCCGGCGCGCCAGCTGGTTATCAGCCAGGCAGACAGCTTGAGCGCCCGTTTTAATAATTTACATAACCGCCTTAAGGCTATTGAGTCGGGTGTCAATCAGGAAATTAAAGCGGTTACCGCACAGATGACTGCGCTCGCGCAAAGTATTGCGAACCTGAACCAGGCGATCAACGATAAAGGTGCGGGCGGACAAGGCTCACCCAATGATTTACTGGACCAGCGCGACGAAGCCCTACGCAAACTATCGGAACTCACATCCATCCAGGTGGTTAAACAAAACGATGGCAATGTGAATGTGTTTATCGGCAACGGTCAGCCCCTGGTGGTAGGGCAAAAGGTCAGCAAGTTTGACGTGCGCGATGGCGGTCAGATTTATTTGACCAACGGCGTACAAACTGCTGATGTTACGCAACAAATTACCGGTGGAAAGTTGGGTGGACTTTTGCAGTTTCGGGAAGATGTTCTGAACCCCGCAATGAATGAATTGGGCCGCGTGGCCATTGTATTGGCCGATCAGTTTAACCAGCTCCAGCAGCAAGGTCTGGATATGGATGGCGACTACGGCCAATTATTATTTGGTGATATCAACACCCGGGAAGCCATGACCGACCGCATCAAGCACGGGCGCAACGCCTTGCCGGATGACCGCCGTTTGTCGTTATCCATCGATAATCCGGCGCTGCTGACCAATAGCGACTACAGTTTTCAAATCGTTCCCAATACCAACAACTACATTGTTACCCGTGCGGCGGATGACAAGATCGTTAGCCAGGGGATGTTAACCGGTGCCTATCCGCTGAAAATTTCGTTTGATGGCTTAACCCTGAACCTGGAAGGCGGCAGTTTCCAGGGCGGCGACAGTTTTACCCTGCAACCGACAATCAACGGTGCCCGCGATATTAAAACCCAACTTACCCGTCCGGAAGATTTGGCCTTTGCGGTAGCGGTGCGGACCGGCACCTCGTCCGGTAATACCGGTAGCGGTGTGATCAGCAGTGGTGAAGTCCTGGGTCTGGTAGACAGCAACGGCAACACCTTGCCGGCATTTGCCAACGCGGGTCAATTATCACCACCGGTGATTATTCGTTTTACATCCGCCACCACATACGACGTGTTGGATAATTCTGATCCGGCAAATCCGAAGCACTTAAATCCACCGATGCGCGACCAGGTGTTTATTCCCGGCGTGGATAACCCGGTATTTTCCACGGACGTGGGTGAGACGCGGGTGATGGGCGATGGCGGACGGACCGGTTTACCATCCGGGCGCACGCCGGCCAACTTACCGATTGGCAGTCTGGTGGGGCAGGTGAATGCTTATCCTGCGGAACAATATACCTTTGTCATGACCAACCCGGTGACGGGCGCTGTGTCTTCACAAGTGGTCACCACGCAAGCGAATGCATCGGCGGCGCAAACCGCAGCCATGTTAAGCAATATTTCGGGCGTATCGGCCAATGCGATGACCACGGCAGCAATCAGTGATATCAACATCAATGATTTTTCTGCGCCGTTGCAAATTTCTGTCAACGGTGTGGACTTACTGCAGTACACCGCCGGTGCGCCGGATATCAGCATCCCTGACCCGACCGTGCCGGGCAACCTGGCCGCGTTTAATGATTACCTCGCCGAGCAGATTAATGGCAATGCTGATTTGGCCTCGCTGGGTATTCGCGCGGTCAGCGGCAGTAACCCGATTACTGGTGCGCCGGAATTGCAAATGGTGGCATCGTCTGGCGTAAATCTGGACATTCGGTTTACCGCGACTACCGCGGGTAATTCCATCGGCGTGCACGACAGCAACGGTAATCCAACAATTACCCTGGCGGAGTCCACCGCCGGTAACCAGAGCGCGATTACCGTGGGTGGGCGCATCGATATCACTATGGCGGACGGCGTAAAACTAAGAACTTCGCCTACCAACAGCCAATTGTTGGGCGACAGTACCGCCGCCGATTTTGCGCAGTCTTCTTATCTGGGTTACCAGGTGACCATCAAAGGTCAGCCCCAGGCAGGTGATACGTTCACGATTGGCTTCAACAGTAACGCCAGTAACGACAACCGCAATGCGTTGCGCTTTGTTGAGCTGGAAACCAAAGGCACGATTGAAAATGGGGCATTGAGTTTGTCCGGCGGTTACAGCCGTCTGGTGGAAACTGTGGGTACGAAAAGTAATTTGTCTTCCATCAACACCTCGGCGAGTAAAAGTTTGCTGGAACAAACACAAACCCTGCGCGACAGTGTATCCGGTGTGAACCTCGATGAAGAGGCGGCGGATCTGATTAAGTTTGAACAAATGTACAACGCCAATGCGCGGGTTATTTCGGTTGCCCGTGATCTGTTCGATACCCTGTTGAATTCGGTTTAACCTAGACGAGCTGGACGGCTAATTATCATGCGTGTATCCACATCTCAAATTTATAACATCGCCAACATCGGTATGGCGAAAGCCCAGGCGGCGGTGACACGCACCGATGAACAGATTGCATCGGGTAAACGTTTGTTATCGCCTGCCGATGATCCGGTGGCAGCGACCACGATTTTGCAGATCACTCAGGAATTAAGTCGCATTGAGCAATACAATAAAAATATTACGATTGCAGAAAATAACCTGAACCTCGAAGAGGTTGCTTTGGAATCAGTGACGAATCTGATTCATCGCATGAAGGAAATTGCCGTCGCTGCCGGTAACACCGCCGTATTAACCCCGGACGATTACAAAGCCTATGCGGCGGAAATTGACAGCCGCATTGAAGAACTACTCAACCTGCAAAATACACGCAGTTCAAGCGGACAGTATATCTTTGCCGGTTACCAGGGTAGTACCCAACCCTTTAGCAGTGATGGGGGCGGTAATTATTCCTATCACGGCGATGAAGGGCAGTTGCGTCTGCAAGCATCCAATACCGTGAACGTGGCGGTGAGTGATTCCGGCAAGCGGATATTTATGGATATCCCCAGCGGTCACAACACAATCGCGACCTCCGCCAATCCTGTTAACCGGGCTGTCCCCGCAGCAACCATTAGCGTCGGTCAGGTTGTTGATCAGGAAGTGTTTGATGCGTTATTCCCGGAGGACATGGTAGTCACTTTTAATGCCACGTCCGCTGTCGCGCCGGCTGCGGCGAATTACACCATTACCGAGCGCAACAGCGGTCGCGTGTTGGTCGCTAATGCGGTGTACACTCCGGGCCAGGAAATTGAAGTGCAAGGTGTTAGCCTGCAAATTTCCGGTGCGCCCATGCCGCCTACGGCAGCGAGTTTACCTTTTGCGTTTAATACGGCTGCGGCACCGATTGATTTTGCGGCAAGCCCCACCACCTTGACCGTGTCCGTTGGTGGAAGAACAGAAACGCTGGATTTAAACATTGCGGTAAACAACGCAACAGATTTTGCTAACGCACTGACCGCCGGTCCTAACGCCGCGAAACTGGCTAATCTTGGTTTAACGGTGACGCCAGCGGGAATTACCTCTGCCAACGGCATGAACGTGACGCTGCGCGGCGGCAATGCTGACGTGAATAACGCAACGGGCTTAACCACCAGCACGGGTGTTACCTCAACTAATGGCCGCCCGGGGGATTCATTTTTTATTGAGTCAACCAACAAACAACCGCTGATAACTACCTTGTCCCGTTTTAGTCAGGCGATGAAAAATATCGATAACACGCCAGAGGGTAAGGCGCAGTTCAAGGAGATGGTGGATAAAACCCTGGTGAATTTAAATTTTGCCTTGACCAACATTACCTCGGTGCATGGCGAAGTGGGTGCGCGCTTAAATACCCTGGAGAGTTCAAAGGATTTGAATCTGGACTCAAAAGTTCATAGCAACAAAGTGTTGGGTGACCTGCGTGACCTTGACTATGCAGAAGCGTCCACGCGGTTGCAGATGGAAACATTTGTGTTGAGTGCAGCGCAGCAAAGTTTTGTGAAAGTCAGCCAGTTGACCTTGTTCAGTTATCTGTAGGTCGGATTAGCGCAGCGTAATCCGACACGTTTGGGGGAATATCACACTCCCCTCAACACATGCACCCCGACACAACCTACTAAACTGAAACACACATTGCGAAAAAGGTTTGACCCAAATGCCCTCAATCCTCGCTCCCCTGGAAAGTTTTCTCGCCCAAACCCAATCCCTATTGGCGCTGGCCCAAGCCGACGACTGGGAAGCCTTCGAAACTCACATGGCGGAACGCCAGGCCAAATTGCCCGCACTGGGCGAAAGCCAATTCCTCATCGCCATTACCAAGGCGGGATTGGTCGATGAAGCCAAATCCTTAATTCAGGCCATCCAGGCCACTGACCAGCAAATCGTTGAGGTTGCAGAAAGCAGCAAAGCAAAAATCAGCGAACAACTGCGTCAATCCATCAAAGCCACCAAAGCCGTCGTGGCCTATAAAGGCCTTTGATTCTGTCGGATTAGACTATGCTAATCCGAGCTACGCCCTATACATTCGTATTTTCGTAGGTCGGATTAGGTAACGCCGTAATCCGACAATGCCCTACCTACACACACCAATCTCATCTGCAGCTCTTTGTCGGATTACGCTGCGCTAATCCGACCTACGGGATCGAGACCGAACCCACCTGTTTTCTTATAACTGGAAATCGGTAAATTGGCTGTTTCACGTCAATTAGTGCACCGAAAGCCGCCGTTTTTTTACCCATCTCACTTCCAGGCGCATTTTCTTATATTTCTAACCAATTGATTTTAAAGGGTTTTTAAATTTTCAATCGTCAACTCGCAATTTTGTTAAAAATCTTCTAAAGCTCTGCCGAAGCCGGACGATAACCTTTTCAGAAGACCTGGTGTGACTGTTCTCAGGCTTCACCAACAGACTGGTCGCAGCAACTCGCAAAAGACTGTGAACAGAACCAAAATTTTAGGAGATTGATCATGGCTTTAGTAATTAGCACCAACGTTGCATCTATCAACGCCCAGCGTCAGTTGATGAACTCTGGCAACGCTCTGGACCGCGCCACCGAGCGTTTGTCTTCCGGTAACCGTATTAACTCAGCCAAAGACGACGCCGCCGGCCTCGCCATTGGTAACCGCATGACTTCACAGGTTCGTGGTCTGGACCGCGCCATCAGTAACGCTAACGATGGTGTGTCCATGATTCAAACCGCTGAAGGTGCACTGCAAGAATCTACCAACATCCTGCAACGTATGCGTGAGCTGGCTGTTCAGTCTTCGAACGGTATTTACAACGATGCAGACCGCAACACCCTGAATGCTGAAGTCCAGCAGCTGAAACAAGAATTGGATCGTATTGCTCAGACCACCTCGTTCAACGGTCGCGCATTGCTGGATGGTTCTTTGGGGTCAACCAGCCTTCAGGTGGGCGCACTGGCTAACCAAACCATCGAAGTAAAAATCGGTTCTTTCAATACATCTTCATTGGGTGGCAGCGCCGGTGACATCGTTGGTGAGGCAGTGGCTAACGGTTTATCTGATCTTCAAGCTCTTGATGGTACTGATACCATCAAAGTGAACGACACAATCATCAGCGACTTGAGTAGCACAAGCACCCTGAACGAAGCATTAGCGATTATGAATGCTGATCTGGATGGAAAAGGCGCCAAAGTATCAGCACAAGTAGAACTTACCGCCGATAACACAGGCTCCGGTGTGTTGCGTGCAGGCACTGACTCATTGACCATTGCTGTAACAGATGGTGACGGTAATTCCCAGTCTTACGTTATTACCGGTACCAACAGTCTGAACGAATTAGTTAGTAAGATTAATAAGGAAACGGGTGTTGAAGCGAGCCTGAATGACAAAGGTAAATTGGTACTGAATGTCCAAGGGGCTACCGATATCTCTATAACTGACAGTACTACCAGTGCCGTTGCGTCTGGCTTTTCCTCAACCACTACAGCCAACTTCTCGCTTGTCTTTACAGATACCAGCGCCGATAAGCGAGGCGTAAAAATCGAAGCAGAAGGTGCATTTGCTGCTAGCGATGACTTGGGTATCGATTTGCAAGATTCTAACGGCAACATTGAAGGTGCCGCTGTTTCGGCAACAACCGGCACAGATCTGGCCAAGGGCGATCTTATTATCAATGGGGTAGAGATTGAGGCGATCGTTAGCGGCGCTGCTGCTAGTGATACTTTGGCAGAAGCCATCAAAGTTATTAACAAGTCTTCGGCCCAGACTGGCGTCATTGCATTTACTAACGAAGCAGGAGACGGCATTGCCTTACGATCTGCCAGTGGTGACGAAATTTCCATTAAATACGGCGATAGCTCAACGAGCGCAGATGTTCTGGCGGTAACCGGTTTGCAAGAGCGTAATGCTTCTCAGGGTTCAGGTTCAGTTGCCAGTATCAACGTATCAACAGCTGCCGGTGCGCAAAGAGCTATCAGCATCATCGACAAAGCGATCGACCAGGTGAGTGCGACCCGTGCGGATCTCGGTGCTGTGAACAACCGTCTGGACTTCACTGTATCCAACCTGGCGAACATCTCTGAGAAAACCTCAGCCGCTCGTTCACGTATCAACGATGCTGACTTCGCTCAAGAGACTGCAAACCTGAGCCGTTCGCAAGTACTGCAACAAGCAGCAACAGCGATGCTGGCCCAGTCCAACGCCAGACCGCAACAAGTTCTGTCACTGTTGCAATAAGGCCGATAGATATCGCCGGGGCAACCCGGCGAATTTATCATTTCGAGGAATACGCATATGAGTGAAGTCACTAGAACAGAAGCCAGGCTACATCCCGTTGCTACTGTGTTGGCTCCATCATCTGCAGGGTCCAGGGATGTTGGCGGCAAGACCTTGCCGCCGCAAGTTCCAGATGTTGCCGCTAAACCGGAGGTCGTTGTACCGGAAGCGGAAATCAAACCTGATGTAAGCGCCGATATCAGTAAAAGAGTTCAGGCTGCTGTGGCACAAATGAATGAATATATTCAGTCCACACAGCGCGATTTACATTTCAGTTACGATCCGGAAGCGGGTGAAACCGTGATAAAAGTTCTGGACCGGGTAACCCAGGATGTGATTCGCCAGATCCCTGATGAGATCTTCCTGAAGTTGGCGCAAGGCTTTGATTCAGAAGGAAATTTACATCTGTTGAGCGCGCAGGCCTAGCAGGCTTATAACGCGATACCTGTTTGTGTTAGCAATAAAAAAGGCGCATCGAAAGGTGCGCCTTTTTTATTTTCCATTCACCAAAAAGCTTCTTAAGCCGCGGCAATTTTCAGCGGCAATCTCTGCAAAAATTTCCACCGATTATTTCGTTGGCACAGTCTGTGCAAAAAGGCACTCAGGCACCATGTAAAAATCCTGAAGGTGTTGGCTATAGAGCAGTTGGCCAGTAATGCACAGGGTTTGCCAGAAGTCTGTTGACAAGTTTACAGGCTTCGTCAATCGACTTGTCCCGGAGAGTAAATCCTCTGAGCAGGAATAATCACTAGGAGATTTATTATGTCTTTAGTCATTAACACAAACGTCGCGTCGATCAATTCGCAACGCCAGTTGATGAACTCCGGGAACGCCCTGGATCGTTCTACTGAGCGCTTGGCGTCTGGTCAACGCATTAATTCTGCGAAAGACGACGCAGCAGGCCTTGCGATTTCCAATCGCATGACTTCCCAGGTTCGCGGTTTGAACCAGGCTGTGCGCAACGCCAATGATGGTGTTTCCCTTGTGCAAAC
Source organism: Cellvibrio sp. ARAG 10.3 (assembly GCF_051846955.1). NCBI lineage: Bacteria > Pseudomonadati > Pseudomonadota > Gammaproteobacteria > Cellvibrionales > Cellvibrionaceae > Cellvibrio > Cellvibrio sp. ARAG 10.3. Next base: position 189,128 of record NZ_JBPYCU010000009.1, on the reverse strand, counting down.
GGCCGAGGGTGCGTTGCAGGAAGTAACCAATATTTTGCAACGTATGCGTGAACTGTCTATTCAATCAGCGAACGGTATTTATTCTGATGCTGACCGCAATACCTTGAATGCGGAAGTGCAGCAATTAAAGCTGGAATTAAATCGCATTGCCGAGACAACTTCTTTTAACGGTCAACCGTTGTTGGATGGCTCCTTGGGCAACACCACTTTGCAAGTGGGTTCTGAAGCTAACCAAACCATTGATATCAGAATTGCATCTTTCAGCACTTCTTCACTGGGTGGTTCTTCCGGGGACATCGTAGGTGAGGCCACAGAGAATGGTTTAAGTGATTTAACTGACTTGGCGGGCGGCGATGAATTGATCATCAATGGTACGGCGATCAGCGATTTGAGCCCGGCAGGGACCTTGAACGAAGCCTTGGCCATCATCAATAGCGATCTCGATGGTAAAGGTGCTGCAGCGGCATCACTGGTGCAAATTACGTCTGATAATACCGGCTCGGGTATTTTGCGCGCGGGTACCGACACCCTGACCTTGACCAAGGTTGACGGTGACGGCAACTCGCAAGTGTACGTGCTTACCGGCACTAACAGCATGAAAGAGTTGGTTGCAAAAATTAACGCGGAAACCGGCATCGAAGCCACGTTAAATGAAAGCGGCAAACTGGTATTGACGGCAGCGGGAGCTACCTCGATTACCGTCGCTGACAACACGACCAACAACGCTGCCACCGGATTGGATGATGTCACCAACGGCGGTCTCACCAATTTCTCATTAGTCTTTAACGACACCAGTGTTGAGAAGCGCGGCGTGACTATTGAAACCGGTGCAGGTATTGCCGCCGGTGAGATGGCGGCGTTAGGTATTGATGCGCAAGACTCGGACGGTAACCTGGTGAGTTCATCCATCACTGCCCTGACAGCGGATGGCACACTCGCCGAAGGCGACCTGATTATCAATGGTATTGAGATCGGTGCGATTAATGCCGGTGCGGCGGTGGGCGATACCACAACGGAAGCCATTCGTGTCATCAACGAAGCCTCTTCAAAAACCGGTGTGGTGGCTTTCTTGTCCGGTACGGATCAGATCGCTTTGCGTTCAGCCAGTGGTGGTGAAATTTCTATCAAATATGGAGCAACAGCAACTGCGGCAGATGTTCTCGCGTTTACCGGCTTGCAAGAGCGTAATGCGACAGAAGGTGTAGGTTCTGTAGCCAGTATTGATATCTCCACGGCCGAGGGCGCACAGCGTGCTATTGCGATCATCGACAAGGGTATTGACCAGGTCAGTGCAACACGCGCCGATCTCGGTGCGGTGAACAACCGTCTGGACTTTACCGTGTCGAATCTGTCGAACGTTTCAGAGAAAACATCTGCCGCCCGCTCGCGGATTGTGGATGCTGACTTTGCTGCGGAGACGGCGGATCTGAGTCGTGCCCAGGTTTTGCAACAGGCTGCGACCGCCATGTTGGCACAATCTAACGCCAGACCTGAACAGGTATTGCAGTTGCTGCAATAAGGGAAAAACGACCGGGTTAGGGTGATGTAGCCTTGATCCGATCAACCGGGATTGTATTTGATGGATGTGATTGTGTCGGATTACGCTGCTGCGCAGTTAATTCGACCTACTGGAATTTTCAAAGTCCGTAGGTCGCATTAGCCCGCAGGGCGTAATCCGACCCCGGTTCCCGAAGTAGGTCGAATCAGCCCCAACGGGGCGTAATCCGACGATACACTCCGGCTAATTTCACTGCCGGACCTGGAAAGAAAATTTTTCAATTCGACTAAAGTTTGGGCAAGTATTGCCGCTATGCTTAGAGATACAGGCATAGCACGTGTCTGCGGATATCATTTCCCGCGCCAGAGGACAGTTTTCATGGTTGACAGCACCAGCTCAAGCACTACCACCAATCCCGGTTCCAGCATCATCAATTCGCTGGGCGGTGGTTCGGGTATTGATTCGGCGTCACTGATCAAGCAACTGGTGGAAATCAATAAGGCACCGGAACTGAACCGCCTTACCTCGCGCCAGACGCTCCTGGAAACCCAAATTTCTGACTTCGGTTTGCTGCGCAGTTCCTTTGCAACCTTACAAACCGCCGCCAATGCACTCGCCAGCCCCGATACCTTCAATGCCAAAGCGGTATCGATTCCTGATACGTCATTGTTAGGCATTACCAAGTTGGATGCCAAAGCCGTGGCGGGTGATTACCGTCTCAAGGTTGAACAGATAGCCCAGGCGCAATCGCTCAGTTCCGGCTCCTACTCAAGCGTTAATGATGCGGTAGGCAAGGGCACCTTGACCTTGCGTTTTGGTAGTTGGAATGAAGCGCTCGATGAATTCTCGGTAAACACCGCCAAGAGCGGTGCGACCATTACGATTGATGACACCAACAATACCCTCAGTGGATTGCGCGACGCGATAAACAAAGCGGACATTGGTGTTCAGGCGACTATCGTAAGCGACGGGGGTTCTTATAAATTATTGTTGACCGCGCCTTCTGGTGAAGCTAACGAGATTGAATTGACCGCTACAGAAGATGGCGACGCTCCAGGTTTGGCTAACTTCAATTTCAATACCGCCAATCAAGCCTTAGCGCAGGAGCAGGGCGGTGCCAATGCGCTGATACGCGTCAATGGTTTATTGTTAACACGCGAGTCCAATCACTTGACAGATGTGATTGACGGCATGGAGTTTGACATCTTCAACAGCTCAACGACAGAGACGGTGAGCATCAATATTTCTGCTGATAAAAGTATTGCCGAAACCGCCATTCGCGATTTTGTGAGCACCTACAATACCTTTCTCGGTGAGGTCGAAAAACTGGTTGGTTTTAATGAAGAGTTGGGCGAGTACGGCAGCTTACGCCAGGATCCGCTGGCCAAAAATTTATTGCAAAGTATTCGCTCTATGATGACCGGTTCAGTCGCTGGCATTACCAACGGTTTTGATTCGTTATCCACGCTGGGTATTCGTACAGAATTGAATGGCACGTTAAAAATTGTTGAAAACGGAACCAATACCGATTTTCGCGCAGCCATCGATAAAAACTTTGAAGCAGTGAGGGATTTATTCACACCCAAAACCTCATCATCCAATAGTTTGCTGGATGTCACCGCGTTCAGTCGCGCGAGCCAACCGGGCAACTATGAGGTCGTCATTACCCAGCAGCCGGAGAAAGGGCGCTTTGTTGCTGATGCAATGTCGTTTCCAATTGACACAACCGGAAAAGATTACAGTTTCAATATTGTTGTGGACGGTAAAAGCGCCGCGACCATCACGCTGCCGGATGGCAAGGTTTACGCTAGCGGTACAGAGTTGGCGGCGGAGATGCAATCGTTAATCAACCTGGATTCAGAGATTAAAAACGGCCGGGTGGGTGTACAGGTCGCGTTTAATACCAACACGAATCAGCTTGAATTTACCTCTAACGCCTACGGTGCAGCAAGCAATGTCTCCTTCACCAGTGTAGGTGCCGATATGGCAGACCTCGGAATCAGTGCCGGTATCGGCACAGCCGGTAAAGATGTCGCCGGTACTGTGGATGGCGTGACGGCATTTGGTTTTGGCAACATTTTACTGCCGGCTATTGGCAGTAAAGCCGAAGGCTTGAGCATGGTGGTTACTCCCGGTGTCACCAACGCGACCATTGGTTTTTCGCGCGGTTTCGCCGGGCAGATGGACAGCTTGATCAATGACTTCCTGAAAAACTCCGGCTTGATCAAAGGTCGCGAAACCAATATCAATAAAGAAATTGATAATGTTGAAGAAGACATGGAGCAAGTGGAGCGTCGCAGTGAGGCTTATCGGTTACGTTTGCAATCACAATTTATTGCGATGGAATCTATCGTGCGTAGCTTGAATAATACGGGCAGTTTCCTTGACGGTTTGGTGGATCGCTTGCCATTTACGTCCAAGAACAATTAAGCGCCGTTACCGTAGTGTTTCAGCGATTATGTTCATAAATTAAATTTTTTTGGCAACCTAAAGTTCACTCCAGGTGTGCCGCTAACTTCGGTAAGCGCAGCCAAGCTGCAGTTATCACCGGCGAGAGACAGTCCTATGAATCCATACCAGGCAGCAAAAAGTTATTCTTCCCTCAAAGTGCAATCCGGTGTAATGGACGCATCACCGCACCGACTGATCCAGATGTTGTTCGAAGGCGCGCTTGAGCGTATTGCTCAGGCCAAAGGTGCCATGTCGCAAAATCAAATTGCCCGCAAAGGTGAGTTAATCGGCAAAGCCGTCAATATTGTCGGCGGATTGCAAGGCAGCCTGAACGACAAGGAGGGCGGCCAATTAGCTGCCAATCTCGACGATCTGTACGATTACATTATTCGTCGTTTGACGGAGGCCAATTTTCACAACGACCCCGAGCGCCTGGATGAATGTGCGCGTTTACTGGGTGAAATCAAAACTGCCTGGGATGCCATTGCAACGGAGGTGTGAGATGGCGGTAACCCTGGTTCCTGATCCGGACTACAGCGGCATTCACGGCATTATGCAATTGCGCGTGTTGCAACGCGAGATGTCAGCAGCACTGCACGCGGGCGACTGGATGAAGCTGCGCCGGCTGGACCAATCCTGCCCGCTGATTGTGGACAAAGTGATCCAGGCCAATCGCCACGCAGGCCAGGCGGGATTACTCACTGCCCTGAAAGAGTTAAAAGCCGTGTATGCCTCGGTGATTGACAGTTGTCGCCAGCAGGTGGCAGCCATGGCGATCTGAGTTGCTGCTATCGCGGTAATCCGTTCGTTGAAACATCCTTCCTTCGGTCCCCGATTCATCAAGGCCGTCAAAACTGACTGTTATGGGATTGCTCCCCACACCAAACACTGCCAAAATCGCCAATTTTTCGACGCACATCACATTTTAGGGTGATGTGTGGTTAATTTTTGACCTCATTGATCGAGGCAACCCCCAGCGTCATTTATTTGACCAAGCCATTATTCTGGTCTATTACTTAGTGGCGCTAGTCACTAGTTTGACTCGAAAGCATGGTTTGCTTGTGGCGGGTAATTGTCCAGGGGTGGCTGTATTTCCACTGAAAACGACATAAGGTCATAGCGGTATGTGGCGTAATAATAAAGTATTGGTAATCGACGATGATCAACAACGTCGACACGATTTAAAGATTTTGCTCGACTTCCTCAGTGAAACAAGCCTCGCTACCCCGGCGTCCCAATGGCAGGCAGCGGTAAGTGCCGAGGCCGCAAGTGAAGATTATGCGGCGGTGTTTATCGGTGAATATCGCTCCGCTAATCAGGGCCTGGAGTTATTACTTAAAGACGTGCGTCAATGGAACGATGAACTCGCTGTGGTGCTGATTGGCGTTGAGGCAGCTATTGACGATGGCCTCGAAGATTCATTACGCCACATGATTATTGCCACGCTGTCAATCCCGCCCACCTACAACAAACTGGTCGATACACTGCATCGCGCCCAACTGTATCGAGAAGCCCAATCCGTCAGCAAACGTCAACCGCAACGCCGCCCTGCGCATTTGTTTCGCAGCCTCGTAGGTACCAGCCGCGTGATCCAGAATGTGCGCGAGATGATGTCGCAAGTCGCGGACAAAGACGTATCCGTTTTGATCACTGGCGAGTCCGGCACCGGTAAGGAAGTGGTCGCGCGCAACTTGCATTACAACTCCCCGCGCCGCGACAAGCCCTTTGTCCCGGTGAACTGCGGTGCAATTCCCGCTGAATTATTGGAGAGCGAATTATTCGGCCACGAAAAAGGTGCATTCACCGGCGCGATTAATTCCCGCGCTGGCCGTTTTGAATTGGCCGAAGGTGGTACATTATTTCTTGATGAGATCGGTGATATGCCTCTCAACATGCAAGTAAAAATCTTGCGCGTTTTGCAAGAGCGGTGTTTTGAACGGGTAGGGAGCAATAAAACTCAGGCCGTTGACGTGCGCGTAATTGCCGCAACGCATCGCAACCTGGAAGGCATGATCAGCGAAGCGCGTTTCCGCGAAGATTTATATTATCGGCTCAATGTATTTCCCATCGAATTACCCGCGCTTAAAGAACGCAAAGAAGATATTCCGCTGTTGATTAACGAACTTGTTTCGCGCATGGAAAGCGAGCAGCGCGGTTCCATTCGTTTTAATTCGGCGGCGATTATGTCGCTGTGCCATCACGAATGGTCGGGCAACGTACGCGAACTGGCCAACCTTGTCGAACGCATGGCCATCATGCACCCGTACGGCGTCATCGGGGTACAGGATTTACCGCCGAAATATCGCCACGTCGATTTAACCGATGAAGAATTTATCCCGCAAGCACAAGCAACCGCGTTAAACGGCAACGCCAGTTACGTCAGCATGAACGACACGCCTTTGTTACCAGAACAAGGCATCGACTTACGCGAATACATCACCAACCTCGAACGTGATTTAATTCAACAGGCGTTAAATGATTGTGGTGGCGTTGTCGCCAGAGCAGCGGATCGGCTGTGTATCCGACGCACGACCCTGGTGGAGAAGATGCGGAAGTATGATTTGCAGCGGTGAGGTCCAGAACACTAATTCGTTATTCGTTTGAAGGTATTCAGATGACCGAATGCATCGCGTTTGCACGAGCTATTTGATGTGAAGTACCGCACATTTTTTGCTGGTCGTAGAGGACCGCTGGTTTGTTAAGATGGTTTCTTCCCCATTGAATCAATTAAACTCCACGTCTGTTCAATCTTTGTACACACGATGGCATATCCGTGGGTTGATTTAATGATGTAATGAAGGGACGCTCTTATGACCTCGAAAGCCAACCTGCCTTCCACCCGTTTTAACTCCACCGGTAAACTAATTCGTTTTGCTCCGAATGTTGAGCCGCAAATTGCCGTGCTTAAGCGTGCGGCCAAAGCCGGGTACTACTATCCAATGCTTGCTTTGAAGCAGCTGCAATCTCTCTCGGCTGGTCCTTGTGGTAAGCACAACGTTTTTATCCCAAATATTAACGATTCTCGCGCTCACACATTCCAGATGTTCAATATGTACCTGCCGGGAATTAAAGCGACAATTGAACGACGATCTAATGATACCTATACCGTAACCAGTCTGGAGCTAGATCCGGTGGCGTATCAGCAGATAGGAAGGGGACAAAATAAGCCCGGTATATACGCAGTATCTAAATTAGGTGCTGAAGTCAACGTGACATATCGGAGTAATGGACTTGTCACACCCCAAGATAACAGGGTAGTCATTGTGTCTGCGCCAGGCTCACCGAGTCCTCAGAAGGCCGCAGAAAACATTTTTCCAAGATTGAGATCTATGGATGCAGGGCAAGCTGCTCGAATGGAGTCATTTGACCTTATGTTCTCCGCCTTGGATGGGGGGATGCTGGGCAAACGCAACTATGATCCCAAATCTATCGTCCAAACTTTCAGTGCGGCAAGTGTCTTGGCAAAAGCAATGGCTAGTTCTAATAAAAAGCAAGGCATATTTTGGGTTTCAGATTTTGATGGTTCTATCGTCCTTACTCAAGCGATGCATATTCTGACTCAACAAAATATCCAATTACCAAAACATACTGTGATGTTGTACAAGCCAACAACGAGCCCAGGGCAGGCTATTCATTTGATCCACCAGTTAGGATTCAAAACAAATGGCTCCTTGGTTAAGGCGGGAGGGCCTATAGCGTATATTCGAGCTATGGTCAGTAATCGCTACCGAGTGCGCAACAGTGGCGACCCCTATGGGTGGAAAGATTATGCAAGTGATTCGGCGAAAGGGGGCTTAATGGTTGTAGGTGTTACAGGAGCGACGCTAAGTCTGGCTACATTGGCATATGGATCTGTTGGTTTGCTTGGCGCTGGCGCTGTGGTAACTGGAACCATTAGTGCAGCCCATTTGTTATGGACTACAGGTAAAGATTGGTTTCAAAAGCCCAAGAACAAATAGGAAAACTGGAAATGTTGGATTGGCTACGTTATTTGCCTTTAACGCTATCAGGTATGCTTGATACGACGACCTATGTAGTTCCCAAAGGGCCCTATTTTGCTAAATTAAGATCGCAAAATTGGCGTATCGGAGATAGCCTGTTTCATTTTAAAGCGCCTTGGTCAAATTCTACTTATGGTAGCGAACAGCATCGCAATACAACACAGAATCTCTCCAGTGGTAGAAATGATATCTTGAATTATTCCTTGAGGCATATTGATGAAGCCATAATGCCAAATCATCGCTGGCAATGCAGTGCATACCACTATCGGAGATGGTACTTTATGGCCCCATGGTTTTCTGGATATAGAGCCCGTCTCAGTATGTCTGGAACGCTCTATGGGCATGTAAAAGAGGATTTTACCGGATCTAGTTTTTTCCATCCGCGTGTATTCGAAACTGCCATTGCAGACTTTCTTTCCTCTCGTTACGGATTTGAAAAAATTGATAGAGAGGCTCGTTATAGGGGGCCGTTAAGCTGGAAAATAATCATGATATCTCCCACAGTCCAAGCTGCATCATTTGAGATTTTTGATGGACAAGGGAGCGAAATTACAAAGCACGTAGTTTTTCCGGCTTCTCATGATCGATTTGTTTGTATTTCATTCGGTGGATTGTACCAACGGGATATGAATTATGATCAAACCCCACTTATTAATCTCCTGGAGTCCATTATTGATAGCTTCACCCTCGAAGTTGGACCTACAATGCAGGCGCAATGGAACGAGATAAAAAGCTATTGCCCGAACATGTCTCTTACTGCTGAGTATGGGGAGTTAAAGTGGCCAATTAAGCCTGAAAGTGTAGGTAATTCGGTTGAGCCTTCACCCAAAGTGGCTAAAAATAACGTATTAATTTCCTCGCAGAATAAACTGAATTAAATCTGCCTTATCAATCTCGACGCTAGAGTCAGGTGCTATTGATGAAAGAAAGGAGTCTGTTGTGACCTCTGGTATATCGTCTACCCCTCCCGGATTTAATTCCCGTAATAAATCTACTCATCAACCCATAGATTCACCCGATCACGAGCAGCCACAATGTAAACCAGGTATATATGCTATTTCCAAGAAGACGAGAGGGTATAATGCCGTTTATCGACGTAATTGCAAAATTACAGCTGCACATGGCAGAGTTGTTGTGATTAGTGATGGCACGTTTAAAGATCCTGTAAGCGCAGCAGAAAACGCAATTAAAACGCTACACAAGATGGCTATTACACAGGCAACAATCATGGAATCATTTGACATTCTCTATCCGGGCAATATCGGGCATTTAAGTGATGACGCAATTGATGCGTCGATCAAGTCGAATCAGGTACAACAGGCAGCGATTTTATTGGCAAAAGCACTTGCTGAGGCTCCAAGGGAATGGTGTATTTGGCTTGCTATTTCTGGAGGCTCGTCAGTGCTTTCTCGGGCGATGGAAATTTTGATTGATCAAGGCATCACCATGGAAAACCAACTGGTTCAGCTTTATCGGCCCACTACGAGTGGCGTTCGTGCGGTGCGTCTGGTACACCAGTTGGGTATGAAAATGCCTAACGAGTTTATCCAGGGTGGATTTTTTTCCTGCTTCGGTAGTTTGGCAGTCAAAATTGTAAGAGTTCGTTATAAAAAAGATCCCTACAGCTGGAAAGATCTCTCTACCTGTATCCTCGAAAACCCCTGGTTGGCTTTAATACTGATATGGATGGGTCTGCTTATGGGTTACCTTTTTCGCATCTGAAATAAAAACCGGCTATTGAGTCTTACGTCTTTTTATTGTCTCGTATCCCAGTTGAGAGGCTGGATGTTGAACAAATGAGGTTTTCATACAATTTTTAACAGATACCAGCTTCTAAAATCAGTAGAAGCAAGCAATTGTTCTTCACCAGAAGGGACGCTTCGCTAATTTTGGTTATAACTTCCGTACTATTTTTTAACACCATCACACTCCCTTTATGTGACCTCTGTCATACTTTGCGCCGTTTGCCCTGAAACCGCCTGGTCTCAAGGTTGTCGCAAAAATTCACGTTTTGTTACAGGAGTACTACTCGTCATGACGATTGTTCAAAGCCCGCAATCATGGATCAAACACACTTTTTTCATAGGAATTATTGCGGCATTGACCGCGTGTGGCGGAAGTGGTGGGGGCGGGGGCAAAGAGCCGCCGATGGCGCCGCCGGATACAACGCCGAATGCCTTTACTATCCCTGCGGAGCAGGACGTGGAGCCGGGGGAAGAGGTGATTTCCGAGGCGGTCACCATCAATGGTATTAATAGACCCACACCAATCAGTATTGTGGGTGGCGAATATTCGATCAATGGCGCGACCTACACCAGCGCAGAAGGCACCATCAACAATAATCAGTCAGTCACCGTTAAGTTAGTTGCTCCTGAAGCAACTAATGAAACTGGCGAGGCCACTCTTACCATAGGCGGTGTGAGTGCAACATTTTCTATTGCGACAATCATCGATAACACCCCCCCGTCTGTAACCATTACCTTTCCTCCAGCCGTCTCGTTGACCGAAGGAACAACGATTCTGGTACGTGGTACCGCGAGTGATGAATTGAATGCAGTGGAAAGTGTAGAAGTCAACGGCCTTGCCGCGACAAGTGACGATGGTTACGCAACCTGGGCTGCGGAGGTGACATTAGAGCCTGGTGTGGAAAATGTCTTAAATGTGACGGCACGGGATTCGGTGGGCAGCGAGGGTGATAATTTGGCTAGCGTAACAGTCCGCCATTCGGTTGATTTAAACATCGCATTCCCTGATGATCAGGTTCAGTTTTCTGCACCGCAAACGGTTGCAGTAGATGCAGAGCGTAACCAGGCGTTGGTGGTTGATGTTGAGCAGAGAGCGATATATGCAGTGGATTTAGCGACTGGGATACGCAGTATTCTCTCTGAAAATAAAGAAGGGGATGAATTCCCGTTGTTGCTCGAGCGAACTGACTTTAACTATGCCGGTATTGCCGTAGATAGTGAAAACGGCGTTGCGTACGTTGGTAGCTCTACTGAGAGCGCCTTAACGTCAGGCCCCACGGTTTTGTCCGTTAACTTGGAAACGGGGGCTCGTGATGCGGGAAGTCAACATGCTACATCACGTGTTTCGCACCTGGCATTTAGTGCTGATGCTGATCGAATCTATTTTGGCTCCTTTCAAAACGGTGCATTTCTCGCCCTAGATCCGATAGCGAAAGAGTATGAATTTGTCAGTTGGTCGTCTAACAATATTCCAGTAGATGGAGAAAATCCATTAACGAGCGTTGGTGCAATAGCCGTTGATAACATGCGTAATCGAGCATTGGTAACGACTGCTACGGGTGAACAACTCGTCATGGCTATTGATCTCTCAGAGGAAAATCCGGGTGTGAGAACCCCGTTTTCTACAGCATCCATTCCGAATACCGACAATCTCTTCACCGCCTCAGGTAACCATGTCTTAACATCAATTACCGTTGATGCAGCCAATGATCGCGCATTGATGGTTGACCGTGGTTTAGATGCTATTTTTTCGTTGGCACTTGGGGGCGAGGAGGAGGGTGCACGAACCATATTATCGGATGCTGATACCCCCAATGCCTTAAATACCTTACTTGATCCAACGTCCGTCTATGTTGAAGAAGGCATGACCTACGGCCTGGTGGTGGACAAAGAGCGCAAAGCGTTAATGGCGATTGATCTGGTGAACGGTCAGCGGGTTGTGCTATCGAAATCTGCTGTGTCACCACCATAAGTTAATCTGAATATCGTATTGCTGGTGCGAACAGGACATTCTGTTCGCACTATAAAACCCTATGTCAGTGTCCGAGTGGTTTAGTTGTCGTTTTACCTCAAGGAAATATGTAATTTAAGGATGGTTTATGTTTTTTCATCAACGTATTTTCAAGGGCGCATTCAACCGATATTACTTTATTGAAATCCCAAGCCACGGGATCGTATCGGGTTGGAATACGCGACGTGTCGATGTGTATGGTCGCGCGAAGTCATTTGTCCAGCAACTGGATGTATCCAGTAGCTATTGGAGAGAGCTGTTACACACACAATCCCACATTGATTTGCGCCATGTGCAGCAAACAGGCGAGGAGTTGGTAGCGGAACTGTTGCACAGTGGCAGGATTAACGCTTATGAAGTGCCGGGACCGGAGGAGATAAAGCAATTAGCCTCTTGTACCGTGACAGATAAAAAGACGGGGGTGGGTTATATGTTTCTCTCACAAAATGCACCGCTTGTCATGAACATAACCCACCGACGTGCGTTCAACTCGACCAGGGAAGCCGAAGGTTTTTTGAAAATGGCAGCGTTGGATGAAAAACAGATAAACACGCTGTTATCGTGCCTTAAAGATCAACCTCCCAGCCGTTTGAGTGCGCACCAACGTCTTGTACTGGCACTGATGAATGGCACCTTGATGGTCAGTGTTACACCGTCCAGCTCTCCGGCCAAACCTAAGGAAATTCAAAGAGAAGACGTTGCTCACGCCGCACAGCCAGTTAGTCTGGGGCCTCACGCGGAACCCGGCTATGTACCGCCTGACACCAAAGTTGCATCGCCACTAGTCGCCGTTGCGCAAGCCAATCAACCCGCGCAATCACTGGAGGAGTGTGAGCAGCGTTTGGCGGCAGCAAGGGAGCGACTCAAGAGTCAGGGCTATCAGCCTAAATACACCGATCAAGAACTGTTAGCACTGGCAGATAAAGGCGAGCTGGATGACCGCTTTATTGTGCGTTTTACCGAATCGAAATATGCCGGAGATACGGCCTATCTGGGGCGGCAAGATGCCGATGGCAGCGTCAAGTTCTGGTCTACAACTTTTAATCAACTAGAAAATGCCGATACTGATCCTCAGACCATTTGTGCGGTACTGGGCATTCCCAATTATGATCCTGCCAAAACCTATTCGTTGGTGGTTGTGGATATCCAGGCTGCCGGTGCGGGGCAAAGTATAAGCATTGTACCAACGCATAAAAAGTTAGGAGAATTTGCGAATAAGGAGGTTAAAGGACTTGATCCTGAACGGGTTAACGAGGTCATGACACCAGAATATAATAAGGTGTATGCGGAGCATATGGCACAGTTCAGCGCTGATAAGTTGGATATTAAGAACGATAAAGATATTCGAGATTATGCCGACGGCGTTTTCACATCCGATAAAGATAAAGACCAATTTGAAACGCGAACCAATATTCATCGAAAGCTGGGTGCCAACGAATGCTTCAGGGGAGATGGCACCACGGAAAACCTGCTACCTAATAAACAGCAATGCGGGGTGATGGAAACCTTCACCTACGATAAAAACCCTCAGACGTTAAGCGCGCTGGAAAACAGTAACAGTGCAAAACGTATTGCCGCGAAACCATTAAGGAAAATATTATGAAGCAATTTACGCTGTACAACCCCCGGCAACCTCTTGCTCGCCAGCAATTATTGAAGAAATTTGATAAGCCGCAGAGTGAGTATGACGCATATTTTATACGAGAAGATAATCATCTTTTGGTATACGAAGAGAAATTTCATACATATCCGCTGACCAGTTCCCGTCGTCCAGGAGAAACAAAATTGATTGCCGACCAATTTGAAATGCCCCTGAGTGGTGTCCGATGGTTTATCGATGTTATTGAGCAGAGGTTCTTTAAATCTCCAGAAGAAGGCGGTTTGCCTGCCGATAAGATCAGTTATGAAGATATAGTTGATGGAGAAGAACTGCATGTTATGAGGGTGGTTTATGCGGGTTGCGATCATCCTGGCTACGATATTACCAACGGCAGCCGGTATAGCTATATTTCTTCCCGATCATTGCAAACGTTAGCGCTATCTGATCCATGGTTGTTTCGGGATGGTTTGATGGGCTTTCTGAAAGAGATTGCAAGCCAATATGAAGCAGGAAGATTGTAAGCCGCCCCATGATGAATGTGCATTCACTTGTTTAAAAATAAAGTTCCAACGTTAACAACTTAAATTTCACTAACCCTGACCAATACTATGAAAAACCCTACTTCCTGCCCTGCTAATTTACTCAGAAGCCGTAAATCTCTTTATCTGGCAATTGCCGCTGCATCGCAGTTGATCGCATCAGCGCAGGTGATAGCGGGGCCGGAAGGCGGAAAAATTGTTGGAGGGCGAGGTGCTATTAACCAATCGGGCCTAAATACACGAATTGAACAACACACAGATCGTATGGCCGTTGATTGGCAAAGTTTTAATGTCGGTGTGAACGAGCGCGTTGAATTCCATCAGCCGGGTGTATCTTCAATCGCATTGAATCGAATCCTCAGTCATTCCGGGTCTGAAATCCACGGTCAAATTGAATCGAATGGACAGATTATCCTAGTTAACCCCAATGGCGTCTTCTTTGGAGAAAATTCCCGCATTAATGTGGGCGGTATGATTGCGAGTGGATTACAGATAAATCCCGACGATTTTATGAATGGGGAATTCACATTGTCTGCGGTTGACGGCACAGAAGGCAAAGTCATTAACGCCGGTATTATTAATGCCGCTACGGGCGGTTCAGTTACTTTGGCGGGCCAGCAGGTTAACAATGAGGGCCTGATATCAGCAAAACTGGGTTCCGTAAATCTGGCTGCGGGCAAAGAGGCTGTGGTGACTTTTGAGCCTGATGGGCTGGTTGGGGTGAAAATCAGCAAGGCCATATTGCAGGATGAATTGGGTATAGACGCTGCCGTTGTTAATAGCGGTGAGATTAATGCCGAAGGTGGCCGGATTTTGTTAACCGCCAGCGTCAGTCAGGATATTTTTTCGCAGGCGGTCAACTCCGATGGAGTAGGAGAAGCCAGAAGTGTGGTTATGCATCAGGACGGAAGTTTTACGCTGGGTGCAGGCGCTGATGTGATCAATACGGGTGCGCTTAGCGTTTCAACTGAAACGGGTAACGCCGGGCGTATCGTCGCCATAGGAGAAAACGTCACTCATTCCGGTAGCGTTACCGCAGACTCAAAGAACGGAAATGGTGGCAGCATTGAGTTGCATGGTGTAAATAAAACCGAAATAAGAGAACAGGGAGCTGTTTCCGCTCAATCCGTTATTCAGGGGCGCGGTGGCGATATCAAAATCCTGGGTAATAAAGTGGGTATTTTTGACCAGTCCAGCGTGAGCGCATCGGGCGCTAATGGCGGCGGTGAGATACTGATAGGCGGTGATAAAACGGGCGCTAATCCGTTAGTCAGGAATGCTGAGTTTATATTTTTAGACAGCGATGTGAGTGTTGCCGCAGATGGCATACTGAATGGTGATGGTGGTCGACTGATTACCTTTGCCAGCGACACGGCAAGAATTCACGGCCGTTTATCTGTTCATGGTGGTGTCTATGGAGGTAACGGCGGTTTTATTGAAACATCGGGATTGAAGGGTTTTGCGATTACTTCTGCCCCGGATATATCTTCTGGAAAAGGTGTAGGTGGGAAGTGGTTAATCGACCCCTATAGTTTAACAATTACCCCAGGGTTTGAGCTTAATGAGGTCAATGATAGCTCGCCTTACATATCATCAGGAGCTAATGCTGAGATCGGTTGGGGAGAAATTCTTGACGCCCTGCAGTCTGGCGATGTCATCATTCAAACCGGTGACGCTGATGGCGTCGATGGCGGAGATATTATTTTCGCCACTGATGCTGTTTTCGGATCTGGTAATAACACACGAACATTGGAATTAATTGCTCATCGAGATATTAAAACCGAAGGCTTTGATATAAGGGCTAGTGGCAACAACCGACTCAATCTTGTTTTCAATGCTGGTAGAGATATCAATATCTCTGGTGATTCCGTCGTTGCTACAAATGGTGGTAACTTCACCGCTACCAGTCTCAATTTTAATCTCGGTGGTTCACTGAGTACACCATCTATAAATACCAACGGCGGCGATGTACTCATTAACAGCATTGGTGCGGGCGGTGATGTACAAATATACGGCAGTGTTACAACCAATGGCGGTAGCTTTACTGTAGGAAATGGTGTCGCCCCAGCGAATTTTTACAGCGCATTCGACGGTTCGCTCTTTGGAGTTATAGATACATTCTCTAATAGCGGCTACGGAAGTATCAGTATAGATGTAACCGGGGATGCCAGACTCGGACAACTTCGATCAGATAGTGCCACTGGGAATCCAAACAGCAACACAAGCGATGTGATAGTCCAAGCGGGCAACAATATTATTCTGGATCGTGAATTCAACTTCGATAGCTCTGTTCGCCACTCGAATAACTATCAGAATGGTGCCCCCTTGTTATCCCTGTCGGCCGGAAACAATATTACAATTAACCAAAGAATTTTCGATGCATCGGACGCTCAGGGCGGTCAGTCTTACTACGACACGTTGAATATTGAGCTGACAGCAGGGACTGCTGATGGAAGCCAAGGACTTATTGATATTAATGCCGATATATATACTGCGGGTGGAAATTTTGAAGCCGAAGGAAAAATCTTTAATAGCGCTGATGGGCTAATTAATACCGATTACGGTAAAGAAACTGTTAATAGTAGCAGTACAACAGGCGGACACATCATTCTGAATATGTCTGACAGTGTCACCTTAGGTGGATTGATTACGGAATCCGGGGAGAGTTGTGGAGGTAGCTATTGTGGTAATCTCGATATCACTAGTGGGGGAACAATTCAAGGCTCTGCGCAATTAACGATTAATGGAAGCACCACTCTGAATTCTGGTGTTGCCAACATTACGTTGAACAACGCGAATAATCAATTTGGTGAAGCTGTTAGCATAGAGTCAGCAGGTACCGTCACGCTGAGAGATGGTAGCGGAGAAGTTTTTGAGCTTGATGATTCGAATATTACGGGCGCATTGACATTGACTGCCTCAAGCGGTATCAGAAGTGTGGGAGATATTATTGTTGGAGGCGAGGCAAGATTCAATGCAGGCTCCCAAAATGTAGAGTTAAACTCAAACGGTAATGATTTTTCGAGCGTGGTATTCTCCACAACCGGGGCTGTCAGTGTAAGAGATGTAAATGATATTGCATTGGAATCCAGCGGAACACTTGGCTCTTTGATCGTCAATGCGGCGGGTGCCATTACGAATCCGACTGCTTTGCAATCTCTCCGTGTAAGTGGGTTAACTGAATTATCCGCTGGTGCGGCGAGTGACATTACACTGGATAGTGCAAGTAATAACTTCAATAACGTATTGGTTACGCGTGCACGAAATGTATCTTTGAGAGATTCTAATGCCATCACACTGGGACAGGATGGACGGAACTTCAGCTTTAGTAATAACCTGACAGTGAACGCAGGCGGCAATATAACGCAGGCAGGTAATGCATTGGAAGTCTCGGGTCTAACATCCTTGCAGGGAGCTGTTATCACGCTTAATAATCAACAGAATGATTTCAATACGCTGACAATTTCGTCAGCCCAATCCGCAAATATTGAAGATCGTAATAATATAAATCTTGGCAATATCACATTAACTGGTACTGGCAACAATAGCTTATATATTAATGCTGACAACATCGTGCAATTAGCCGGCACAGTATTGGAAAATCAAAACGGTGGTGGTGTCGAGCTTTATGCTGATGGATACATTACCGTAGAAAATATAGATACTAGTGGTCGAGCAGGAACCGATTCTGCTGGAGGTGCCGGCGGGCGAGTTCTGTTAAACGCGACAAGACTGAATGTAGGAACAATTGATACGTCAGGTGGGGACGCCCAATCCGCTCTACCTGATACCGTTTTTGATGGTGGTCTTGCTGGCACCATCGAACTGTTATCACAAGGCTCCGGTTCAAGAGAAATCGTTCTTTCCGGAGATTTAATTGCCGAAGGTGGCGCTGGTGTAAACGGCGGCACATCGCAAGCACAAGCTACAATTAACGTGAGGCTTCAGGACAGCGGCAACATTCGACTTCAACATGCTTCTTTTTTCACTTCCGATATCAATATTAGCGGTAACGGTGGCAGCGACACCCTGTACGGCTTTAACTTGCCCGGCACGTGGACTATCACTGAGCAAAACGCAGGCAATATTACAGGCACTTCTGGTGGAACGTTAAGGTTTAGCGGAATTGAACAAATCCGTGGCGGCAATGAAGCAGACACATTCAACATTAATCACAACATTGCTAATGGTATCTATGGTGGTGGCGGCAATGATATTTTTAATCTCAATGCTATCCAATTAACGGGCAATTTATTCGGCGAGGCGGGCGATGATGAATTCATTGTGACTACCATGCCTTCAGGGAATGTTCAAATAAATGGCGGGGATGTTGATACGGAGAATGACACGCTTGCCGGCCCCAATGCCAGTAACCAGTGGCGCTTTACTGGCGCGGCTAGCGGCACCTTGAATGAGCGCGTTTCATTTTCTTCTATTGAGGATATTGTTGGCGGTGATCTGGATGACACGTTCAGTGATGTCGATAATTATTCAACTGATCATTCAATTAATGCCGGTGATGGTAATGACACAGTCTTAGTTGATAATGAAGTTACGCTTAATTTTTCTGCCGATATTGGCGGAATTTTCAATGGTGTTATTAATGCGGAAATTATTCGAAGTGAGAGTGCCGACGGCGGTACCTTAACCGTAAACTCTACAGCCAATATGGTTATAGATTGGTTTATCCAAAACATTGCCGGCACAACTGATACAGATAATGAAGGTCGTATCAGGTATGTGAATAACGGAACGACTCGTAGTATTGATTTCACCAACTTCGCCCACCTCATCGGCGGCGATGGCAACGATATTTTTAACTTCTCAGGCAACAGCACCATCACCGGCTCAATCAATGGTGGAGATGGTTCTAACCGTGTAGACATCAGCGGTGCAGCCCGTGCGCATCAAGTCGGTTTCGGTAGCAGTGGCGGCGATGCCAGTATTCATCTCACCAACATTCAGCGCGTAGTGGGAAATGATTATGAAGGTACGCGATTAATCATCGCCTCAGGCAACAACACCTGGAACATAACTGACTTTGATGCAGGCGGCACGGTAGCCAACGGCGTCAACGACGGTCTAATCATCAACGCGAATCTTAATGTGGAGTTTGTTAATTTTCACAGCTTGGTGGGCGGTTCTGGCGAGGATCATTTCAATTTCGCATCGGAAAATCCAGGTAGTATAACGGGCAGCGTCAATGGTGGCGGTGGAACGAATAATTCCATCACCGGGCGCAACGCAAGCAATGTTTGGACAATAGATGCTGTTAATGGGGTGAGTATCGAGGCGGGCCTTGATGAGTATTTGACAGCTTCTTCAAATATTCAGCACCTCCAGGGTGGCTCAGGGCAGGATATATTTGAGATCAATGCCGAACTTTCCTCTATCCGGGGCGGAGAGGGTAATGATCGATTTGAATTAGGTACAGCTGGTCGTGTTGCTATCCTTGATGGTCAACTTGGCGAGGATACCCTCGTCGGGCGCAACGCGAATAACCTATGGAATATCAATGATCGCGACCTTGCTATAAATGGCGGTGCTAATTATGTTAATGAATTCCTGGGTATGGAGATTCTGCAAGGCGGTACGGCGGCAGATGAATTTATTATTAACACCAATTTTGCCGGCACGCTAATTGGCGGTGCTGGTGATGATACCTTCCGCTTTTATAATAATGGTTCCGTTGCCTTGCTTGACGGAGGAACTCACGTTGCCGGCGATATTATTGATTTAACCAATGCCAGTAATAATCTCAGTGTCGCACTTGATGCGACGACAGAGGCTGACATTAACGCGGTTAATATCGAACAAGCAGATGCTAACAGCAATGCCAGCCATACATTGATTGCGCTCAGTTCTCGCGCGAATAACTGGAGCATTGAGGGTCAAAACCAGGGGATCCTGAACAACGCTTTTCGTTTTTCAGGCTTCGCCAATTTAATGGGCGGCGCCTTGACTGATGTTTTTGTATTCGCTAACAACAATGCGAGTATCACAGGCGTGATTAATGGTGGTAACGGCACGGGTGTTGATGTACTGGATTTGGTCGCTCGGACCGATGATAGCGTCGTACAGGTGTTGGAAAGCGGAGATTCCGCAATAACTGGCCGTACTAATATTGTTGGTATCGAAGAGGTTGCGGCCAATCAAAACGCTACCAATACGCTATTTGCCAGCAACCGGGAGAATCTCTGGCAAATATCCGGACCCAATACGGGCACACTGAATCGCACCGATACCGAAGTGGGTCTTGAGTTCACTAACTTCCACAATGTGGTAGGCGGCGCCCTGGATGACAGGTTCAGTTTTATCGGTAGCGGTAGTCTGGATGGCACTGTTGATGGAGGCGCGCATATTAATGGCGATTCCGTCGATAAAAGCCAGGCAGTAGATGCGGATGTACGGCTTGCTGACGTCAGTGGCGCTGGTTCGGGCTTTATCCGCATTGAAGAATATATAGGCAATGACACTACCAGTACCTTGTATGGTGGCGATGTCGCCAATATCTGGAATCTGCGTGCGGGCGTCAATCAAATTACCATCGGCGATCCGGATGCGCCAGGCATTGTGTTTATCGGTTTTGCCAATCTGCAAGGTGGGTCAAGGCGCGATACTTTTAATATCAACGAAGGCACATTAACCGGTTCAATTCGTGGTGGTGGGGATAACGATATTTTCTCCGTCGGTGGTGGCACGGTACAGGGTGGAATCTTCGGTGATGCCGGGGAAGATACACTGACAGCAACCATCGGTGCTGGGGCTGTGGGCGGCATTAACTTTAATGGTGGCGACGGCGTTGATCAGTTAATTGTTACCGGCGGTAATGAAAATTACAACGCTCTACACAATACCACCGATGTAGGTGGTGAACTCATTTATACCGATGCGGCGGGCAACAATTACACGGTTTCTTTCGAGCAGGTAGGGCAGATTAACGATAACCTTCGGGCAGCGTTGCTGATGGTAAACGGAACATCAGCGGATGATATCTTCACGTTGACAAATAACCGCTACCGGCTGAATGGCCTGACGGAGATTAATTACACCAATAAAAATAATCTGACCATCGCCGCATCCAGCGCGGATCAAATTAATCTTGAAGGTACCGTCAACGTTGCTAATACCTTGACGTTACGAAATGCCAGGGTGACGGCCAATGCGTCGGGTTTGATTAATGCCAATAGCTTGCGGCTTGATGGCACGGCGCAAGTCGGTAGTGCAGACAATCGTTTAATTACCAATGTAAATAGTTTATTCGTTACTGCGGCCACTGGTGGTGTTTATTTGCAGGAGCAGAATGCACTTGATGTGGCAGAGTTGAGCTCCAGCAGCCTGGTTGACCTGCGCTTGGGCGGAAACCTCACGAGCAGTACACCACTGATTTTCTCGCGCGATTTTATTGTTAACACCACCGGCGGTGATATTTTATTGTCAGGTAATAATCAACTGACCGGCAATCTTTCCTTTGCTTCTAATGGGTTGGTTGAATTGCGTAATGCATCGGCAACCAACCTGGCTAACATACAAGCGCAAAATTTAACTGTCGATTCTAACGGTACAATTACTGGTACAGGCGCTCTGGTGGTGAGCAGTCTCGCGCAATTCACCACAGCTAATAATTTGACGCTAACCAATGTGAACAATAATTTTAATTCTGTGCGAATAAATGCAGCAAGCTCAGCAGATGTCCGTGATAGCAGTGGATTGTCCATAGAGGGCGCTAATGCTACTGGCACTGTTAATTTGACTGCGCAGGGCATCTCGTTAAATAACGTTAATGTGAATACATTAAATATTAATGCCGCAGAAGAAGTTTTGTTAGGCACAGCGATTACAACGACAGCGAACATGTCGATCAACAGCGAGGGCCTGGTGACTCAGCAAAGTAATTTGCTGAGCGAAACGGGCAATATCACTATCAACGCCAGGCAATTCACCATGAACAATGGTGCGCAACTTACAACCACCGTAGGTGATATTAATGTGAACACCGGCGGTGATTTTATCGCACGTACGATCAATGCTGCTGGCGATGTGAATCTTGATGTGGGTGGTAATACGCAATTCAATGATGTAATTCGTTCCAGTGGAGCCGTCAATTTAATTGGTGAGGGTAGTATTAATCTTGCAAACACTGTCACGGGAGCAACCGGCGTCTCGCTTCAGTCGCGTAACGGCGGCATTCAACAGCAGGGTCAGCTGGTCGTGCAAGAAGGTGATTTGTCCTTGATCGCGGCAGGCGATATCACTATGAACTCTAATGCGGTTGCGACGGCCAATCGTGGCAATATTAGCTATACGGGTTCATCCATTGTGGCAACCTCATTTATCGCTGAAACCGGTACGGTTACGCTCGCGGCAACCCGTGGTGCTATCACTGACAACAACGGTAACAATACCAATGTAACTGCTAATCGATTGGTTGCCGACGCTATAACGGGCATCGGTGCAGATAACCGTTTAGAGACTATGGTCAGCGAATTGTCACTAAGTAATAACACCGGGTTAGTTGATCTGGAAAATGGCAAATCCGTGACAATCAATCGCCTGCATTCCAATGGTGACGTCGTGCTGAATAACCTGGCCGGTGATATCACTTTGGATAACACCTCCGGTACCTTGTACGACCGTAGCCAAACCGATGCCCGCCTGGCGGGAGGCACAGCAAATGCCAATTACGAAATCGGAACGCTCACAATCAACGTAGCCAACGGCAATTTGCTGGGCAGTATTGATCCCGGTCCGAATATCCAAAACCCGGACATTGTCGCCCGCACGGCTGTGCTCACCACTCCAGCTGGCAGTATCGGCAGCCCGGATCGTATGCTGGTTCTCTATGTGAAGGACTATTTATTTATCGGTGGTGCGCGAAGCTGGGGACCACTGTGGGGCTTCGATACCCGTCCGACCACCGTAGATAACCAGGCCACTATTCAAGGTAGCTTGTCTGACCTGCTTGCCTCGGGCAACGAACAGTTAGTGGAAGTAGAAACCTTGGATGAAGTTGACCCAGCGGTATTTACCAATGTGCGTAATTATTTCTACGACGATATTGCTATTCTGCTGCCGCGCGATCAGCAGTATTTTGATGATGAGGAGGAGTAAGGCTTTCTTTGTTACCATCGGATTAAGCTATCATAACCGTTGTAACTAACTGAACCCGAATTTTTTTGCCAGCGCCAGATGGCGCTGGTTTTTATAAATCATAGAAGGACACTATCTGTCATGACAAAACTATCTCCCACTTTTGGCAGTCTCACTCACCTCCCTAGTCCTTCCAAGACCTTGCTTAATAAGCAAGCCATGAAAGATTACGTTTACTTTTCCGATAATACGAAAGGTCAAACGGGAAAGGCCGTAAAAATAAAAATTGACTTGTTTCCTCGTTTTGCAGCTTTGGTTGATCCTAAGACTCACAAGGGTCAGACGATTATTCGTCAAATCGAAAACCTGCGTATGATAAATGGAGCAAGCGCTGGTGTTTACTCCAATGCGAACTGTGCTTTTCGGTACATGCTTCAGGTTCCCGGCCTTAAAGTTTTTTACACCGTTTTGGACGGTATGGGGCAGAGTGGAAAAGAGATTTTTATTGGAGACCTCAAACTGGATTACAAAGAAGGTAATGATAAAGCGGGTCTTTATGTCTATAACGCATTTTCCAATCAATACAAAAAGTGCCAGCAGACAGATCTGAATGGTAAGTCGGTCTACTTAAACGGCCAGTGTAAAGATTTCCAGGCCGCTTTAGAAAATGCCAGATCCAGAGTGGCTTTAGCTAAGGATAAGTTAGCTTTGTTTTATTCGCCGGGACACTGCATTAATGAGTTAGGTGTGTGGGAGTCTCGGGAGACTGCACAAAAAACTCGTGACGCTGCTTGCAAACTGTATGACGTGATCAAGTTTAACTATGATAAAAAGGTTGAGTGGATCGCCGAAGAAGGTGGGGCTGAGATTTTATCAAGAGCACTTGATAGCTTCAGTGGAAACTTGTCGGGACATAAATTCCGCTTGATTGACCCACTCACGAACACGCCAGCGTTATTGCAAAAGTTAACGTCTAAAAATTCAAAGCCGACAATTGATGAGATTGCTCCGGTGGCATACACCGGAGCTAACCGTGCAACTAATATATACATGGAGTCACAGAAGCAATCGATTATCAGTGCTTTAAAGGCACTCCGAGTAAAAGGGTATGCCGAAGATCCGCACCAGTCTACGATAGCTAGCCTAACGGAAAATTCCGATATTCTTCCAGTGAGGAAAAATCAACAAGCAATGAACAACGCTGCGGCTTTGAATAACAAAGTTAGTCATTCAAAGAGCGTTAGAGTTACACCCGATAAAGCCGCATTAACTTTCATTGCAGCATTGAAAAGAGTGTGATATGAAATTTCAACACAATGTTGTAGGTCCTGATTTTAGCAAGGCGGATATCGTTAATTTCTTTTTTAGCGAAGCTGAAGTCTCACTTGTGATTCCACAAGATCCAGCCTCTACAGGCCTCGGATACCTGGCTTCACAAGATCAAACAGTTCTCCCTGACAAGCCTGATAATCACTGGGTCACACATCCTTTTGGTTTTCGTATCTTCGACTTGGTTAGTAAATCCTGGTCGTATATAGATCAGGATATAGAAGACGATGTGGCGATTACGCACTTCCAGCTTAATTTAATCGAAGTGCCTGAAACCATGCGCGAAGAAATAAATCCTCTCAGCAAGCGGGGGTTTGTCGAGTGGTTATTCAAATTCTTTCGCATGATTGCTGTTGAGGGAGACACTTCATTGCTTGGCACAGATGTTGAGCTGGAAAATATGAAGGCCAATATGATGCCTCTGTCCATTGGGGAAATAGAGCTGTACCCTGCTGGCATTTTGAATTGGCCAATGCTAACGATCAAATCGCCCTATGATGACGATGATGAAGCAAATGCGGCTCGGGACCCGGGTTATTTTATTTATATTCCGTTAACTGAAAGTTTGTTTCTCTACATTGATCATTCAGTTTCAATTTTGTCCAGCGAGAGCAGCCCTATTACTTTGTCGAAATCTGAAATGCTCAAATTAAAGCGCGATATTTTAATGGAAATACTCGCTAGTATAAGGGTGACATATTCGCCTAAGATTCTATCGTTGATCGAAGAGTGTAATTCTTAAATAGCAAAGTCAGAGAATTTTAAACTTTCCCGCGCACCAATAAAAAAGCCGCTATCAAAAAATGATAGCGGCCTTTTCATACATCAACTAAACCAAACTAACGTTTCGCATATGCCGGTGCTTTCCCACGATGCTCTGAGTGAGCACGCTTGGGTGTGTCTGTGCCTTGTTTCTTGGGAGCAGAAGAACCTGGGTTCGTTGCCCGTTTTTGTTGAGAGTTGGCTGATCCTGGTTTACGTGGCCCATGAGAGCTCTTCGCTCCGCTTCCGCCGTTACGATTGCTATTACCTCTGCCGCCACCGTTTCCACCACCGCTATTGCCACGACCAATTGTCATGTTGCGGCCCAGCTTGATCGGTTCTGCTTTGATACTTGGATCAGGCTCGAAGCCCGACAGGACCACTTTCTCAATATCCCGTTTGATTAGCTTTTCAATATCGCGCAGGAATTTTTGTTCGTCCACACACACCAGTGAAATGGCTTCGCCTTCACATTCAGCGCGGCCGGTGCGGCCGATGCGGTGTACGTAGTCTTCCGGTACGTTGGGTAATTCATAGTTAACGACATGCGGCAACTGATCAATATCGATACCGCGGGCGGCGATGTCAGTGGCTACTAAAACGCGAATAGCGTTGCGTTTAAAATCTTCGAGTGCTTTGGTGCGCGCACCCTGGCTTTTATTGCCGTGGATCGCGGCGGCGCTGATGCCGTCTTCAATTAATTGTTCGGTCAGTCGGTTGGCGCCGTGTTTGGTGCGGGTAAATACCAATACCTGTTGCCACTGACCGGAGCCGATGAGGAACGACAGCAGCTCGCGCTTGCGGTGGCGATCCACCGGATGCACGCGCTGGGTAACACGTTCAGAAGCGGTATTGCGACGCGCCACTTCGATCAGGGTTGGGTGGTTCAACAGCTTGTCGGCCAGTGCTTTGATCTCGTCAGAGAAGGTGGCAGAGAACAACAGGTTCTGGCGTTTTTGCGGCAGGAGCGCGAGCACTTTTTTGATGTCGTGAATAAAGCCCATGTCCAGCATGCGGTCCGCTTCATCGAGCACCAGTACTTCCAGCTCATTTAATTTCACCGCGTTTTGCTGGACCAGGTCCAGTAAACGTCCGGGTGTGGCCACCAGAATGTCCACGCCGCCGCGCAATTTCATCATCTGCGGATTGATAGAGACACCACCAAATACAACCGTGGAGCGCAAGGGCACGTATTTGCCGTAGGTGCGCACACTTTCAAATACTTGCGCCGCCAATTCACGGGTGGGCGTGAGGATCAGCGCGCGTACCGGGCGGCGGCCATTAACGGGTTTGGTAGTTTGGCTGAGTTTTTCCAGCAGCGGCAAGGTGAAGCCGGCGGTTTTGCCGGTGCCAGTTTGCGCCGCTGCGAGAATGTCCCCACCGTTTAATACGGCAGGAATGGCTTGTAATTGAATGGGTGTCGGGGTGCTGTAGCCTTCATCAGCAATAGCACGCAGCAGTTCGGCCCGTAAGCCGAGGGATTCGAAAGACATAAGGTTTATTCCTGTCGCTCTGCCCACCAAACAGCATTTGGCACGGTCCGGGAGAGCTGGAAGTGTCGCGGCAGATGATCTGAAAGATGGCAAGCTGCAGCGAAAAGGGAGGCGACGCCGACCGAAGTGCGTCGAGCCGCGCATACTACGCACAATCTGACACAAACGCCAGCACTATATTGCGGGCGAGGCGGTGACGCTCCCTGTCGCCTATCCCTTATTCCACCGCTGGTTCCGGGTCCGCTGGCTTACGCGATTTGGCCAGGTGCAGGATAAACAGGCAGATCGTACTCAGGATCAAAAAGCCACTGGTCACCGGCACCAGGGTGCCGTTGTACATCTGGCCGATGGCGGTGCCGATGATCATGGACATGATCGAAGAACTGGCGCCGATGATGGCTGATGCGATACCGGCAACATGGCCCATAGGCTCCATTGCCATGGCATTAATGTTGCCGAATACCAGCCCGAAACAGAAAAACACTACTGCCGCGTAAATTAAAAACATCCACAAATTAACGGGTATCAGCATTTGTACTGCCAGGAAGATCGCGGAGCTGATAATCAATCCGCGTACGGCGCGACTGCACAAGTAATCCATTCCCCATTTTTCCACAAAGCGCGCATTCACCAGCGAAGCCACGCCAAACAAGAGTGCAAGCACACCGAAGTACACTGTGAATAATTTGCCGGTGTTAAACAACTCCTGGAAAATTTGTTGGGAAGAGTTGAGGTAACCAATAAAACTGCCGAAGAACAGGCCCATGCACAAGGTGTAACACATGGTGTGATAGTTGCTGACGACCTCTTTAAACCCGTCTAAAAAGCCGGTGGTGGAGAAGGCAATGCGGTGTTCTTTGGGTAAGGTTTCTTCGAGACGGAAAAAAATCCATAAACCGATAATCGTCGCATACACAATATACAGGACGAAAATATAACGCCATGAGCTAACCAGCAACACGGCTTGCCCAAGGCTGGGCGCAAGTGCGGGGACCATAATAAAAATCAACATCACCAGCGACATGATGCGAGCCATTTCATTGCCGGTATATTTATCGCGCACAATGGAAATTGCCGAAACGTAGGGTCCGGCAACGCCGAGGCCCTGAATAAAACGCCCGAGCAACAGGGTGTTGATATCCTGCGCAAAGAAGCAGACCAGGCTACCCACCAGAAACAAACAGATGCCGGCGTACAGGATCCTTTTGCGTCCGGTAGCGTCAGACAGCGGGCCACACACTAACTGGCCTAACGCCATTCCCAAAAATAATGCGCTGATGACGTACTGCGCCTGGTTAGGGTGAGCGAGAGAAATATCCCGGCTGATGAATCCAAGGGCGGGTAATAACGCGTCTATAGAGATAGCCACAATCGACATCAACAACGCGATCAACAATGTAAATTCCCGTGCGGAAATACGGGACGAGGTAGGGTGAGTGGAGTAATCAGACATATAAAACTTCCGTTATAAAAGAATCTACCTGACAGGCCGCAGCCTGGCCGACATCATACCCAAACTGACCGTCAGTGGCTGTCAGTAAGTGTTAACCCTTAGTCGATTGATAAGCACTGAAATCGACGATCTGATGAAAAAATGTTGGGTCATTGAGTTTACGTAAGCGAGGGACCTTCCCAAATATGGGATAAAACTGATGTTGGTTCTCCCATAAACGGGATTCCATCAAACCTTAAAAAGCATTTTCCAGAGATATCAAGATGTTACGAATTGACAATAACGCTGCTGTGGGGAAAACCTGCCAGTCTCTTATATTCACTGATTCACCGCTTACCATACACATTCAAGGTTGAATAACATGCAATTACACGACACCAACAAGATAGACCAACAAAGCCAACAGGTGAACACCTATCTGCCGGCGCTAACCGGTATTCGATTCTTCGCGATCCTGCATATTTTTTGCTTCCACCTGTGGACGCTTTATGACATGGATAAAGAACCCGGTGTTGAGAATCTTCTGCGGGGTATGGGGAATCTCCCGAAGGGATTCTTGACGTATCTGTCAAACGGTTGGATGTCCACCAGTTTCTTCTTTCTACTATCCGGTTTTATTCTGGCTTATTTGTATTGGGGTAAAGATGGTCAGTTAACCGTTCCGCGAAAAACCTTTTGGGTGATGCGTGCTACAAGAATTTATCCGATCCATGTGGTGTTGATTTTATTGTCATTGGGTGCGGCGGGTTATCACCTTGCTAACGGCGTTAGTCCTCTCATGCTAGTAGCCAGTGCGGTGGCAACACTGACCTTGGTGCAAGCGTGGTATCCGGAGTTTGTACCCATGTGGTCATGGCCGACATGGACAATTTCGGCATTGGTTTTTCTCTATGCCGTCATGCCGTTTCTTTTACCGCCGCTGGCGAAGTTGTCACACCGCAAAGCTGTCTTGTGGTTGTGCGCGCTTCCGGTTATTTCTCTGCTGCCTACGGTTATTTATGCGTTCTACTTTCCGCCTGGCGCTGAGCCACAACAATTCTGGCAAATCTTTATTGGCTCCACACCGCTCTTTTGGCTGGCGCACTTTGTTGCTGGCATATTGCTCACCAAGGTATTTTCATTGTCTCGCTTTAATCCCGTGAATACTAACGGAAGTTCTCCCTGGTTTGCCTGGGGCGATGTGGCATTGGTTGCTGTAATCGCTATCGCTTGTATACCCGATATTCAGGAGCCGTTTAAATTTTTCTTACGTCACGGTCTGATGATGCCGCTGTATATGGTCATTATTGTTGACCTCGCCCGAGGCAAGGGGCTGGCGGCACGGCTATTTTCCGGTCGTATTATGAGCTTCCTGGGTGAGACAGGCTTTTCCATCTTTATCTGGCAAAACCTGGTGATGATGGTGTGTTGGGGCATCGTGATGATGAATCCGGATGCGGGGGATAATCAATTTTGGGGTGCGCTTATCAGCATTATTGTGCTTGGTATCTTTAGCACCTACGTATTGGAGAAGCCTGTCGCTACATGGTTGCGTCGGAAAATAATAAAAACTAACGAATGAACGTGTATGAAGCAGCCGCAATTATCCGTCGCAGACTTTGCAACATCCGGTTCTTAAAGGAACCACGGTTTCAACTGACACTGTGCGATGAAGGATGCGGCATCAGCAACATCGATAATATGTTTGTCCCGTTTTACAGCACCAAAAAACACGGCACCGGTATTGGGCTTGTGCTATGCAGACAAATTATCGAAGCGCATGACGGCCGCATTACTATCACGAATCAAACAAACGCGCCGGGTTGTTGCGTGCGCGTTGAATTGCCTTGTTGTTGACTACATTACCCCACGCACATGCTGTTTGACCTTGTTGAAATAAAATTGCTTAAGCGCTTCATGCAGCGCGGATGAAAGCGGTGATAGCGCGCTGACCGTCACATTTTCTTTCACCTGTTCCGGCCTGCTCGCACCGGTAATCACCGTGCTCACAGCGGGGTGATCGAGAATCCAACGCATCGCCAGTTGCACTAGCGTCATATCCTGCGGCGCCATTGTTTTTAACTCATCCGCTAAATCAACCGCTGTGGTAAATGGAATACCGGAAAAGGTTTCCCCCACACTGAACGCCGCGCCGTCTTTGTTGTAGTTGCGATGATCGGTTTCGGCGAAGGTCTGGCTTTTTTTCATCTTGCCGGACAAGACGCCACTGGCCAGTGGCAAACGCACGATGATGCCCACATTATTTTCTTGCGCTATGGGAAAAAGTTCGGTTGCCTGATCCTGGCGAAATAAATTGAAGATAGTTTGAATCGACGTGAGCTTTGGATGCTTAACGGCAAACAACGCTTCGTCCATGGTTTCCACACTGACGCCGAAATGCTTGATCAACCCTTCCTGCTGAAAATCCTCCATCCATGCCAGTAAATCACCGGCTTTCAAAACGTCGGTAGGCACACAATGCAACTGCGCCAGATCCAGCGCTTCAACACCGAGCCGCTTAACCGAACCCGCGAGGTTCGCTTTTACTTTGGCTTTGGTGTAGTCATTGGGAAATAGCTGGCCATCGCGGCCGACTTTGGTGGCGATAAAACGCGCGGCGGGATTTTCACGGGTGTAGTTGCCGATGCGTTGCTCACTTAAACCGGCGCCGTAGACGTCGGCGGTGTCCCAGAAGTTGATCTGGTTTTCATCGGCGGCGCGCAGAATCTGGTTTGCGCGATTGTCATCCACCGGACCAAAGTCGCCGCCGAGTTGCCAGCAGCCGATGCCGATTTCGGATACGTCGTAGCCACTTTTGCCGAGTTTTCTGTAGTTCATTGTTTGTCTCCTCTTGTTAGCGCTCGGGTGGGGAGTCTACAGGTTTGGGTGGTTAATGAGTGTTAAGTTGGTGTTTTGGTTGGGGGGGGCGGAATCAGGTAAAGGGGTGCGAGACACGCCGTGAACCCGTCCGTGGGGGCTCATCACCGACATCCCTGTCGGTGATGGTCTCGCACCCCTTTACCTGATTCCTCACGTCACCATTGTGCTGCTATTCAACTTTTTTTGAGGAAAAAGCGCGCCTTTAGGACGTCCCTTCATGGCTTCAAGTATCGGCAGGTATGTTGTTTGATCAAATTCTACCGGGGCGCTTAAGTTTGTACTCTTTCAGTCTTTCCAACATCTAAGGCGATTTTCCTGAAAGCCGATTTAGAGAATTTCCCTGTTTTCGTTTTTAAAAAGAACACAAATGCTGAATATGGCACAGCGGGGATTGGGCAGAAGCCCTTGAGACCATCACCGACATGGATGTCGGTGATGAGCCCCCACGGATGGGTTCACGGCGAGTCTCAAGGGCTTCTGCCCAATCCCCGCCCCCTTATTACCTCCCAAAAACCTCGCCAAAGTTTTGACTACAAATTCCGCACAACATCATAACTCATTGTAAAAAAAGAACTTTTTATCTTGGCACCACCTTTGCAAACACCCTCTATAACCCAACCCACCCGCGCATTTTTTGACGCGACATCCAAAACAGAGGAGTGGCCCATGGTCCCGGGCGTGCAATCTGCAACCAAGGTCGTATCCCTGCTGCCAGAAAATAAAGGCGAACAAGGGCAAGACCTCAAAAAAGCCTTCGAGCTATTCAACCAGATGTCCCAGGAACTGGTTGACTCCTACCAATTGCTCGAAAACCGCGTTGCCGAACTCAACCAGGAACTCAACAGCGTCGCCGACCAGCGCCTGCAAGAACTCGCCGAAAAAGAACAAATCGCCAATCGCCTCGAAAACCTGCTCAATTTCCTCCCTGGCGGCGTCGTTGTACTCGACTCCACCGGCAGGGTATCCGAATGCAATCCCGCCGCCATCGACCTCCTGGGTGAACCCCTGCAAGGTGAACTGTGGCGTGAAGTCATCGCACGCAGCTTTGCGCCGCGCCAGGACGATGGGCATGAAGTCTCTACGCGCGACGGCCGCCGCATCAGCATCTCCACGCGCAACCTGGGCGTCGACGGCCAGATTATTCTGCTGACCGACCAAACCGAAACCCGTCGCTTGCAAGGTGAATTAAGTCGCCACGAACGTTTATCCGCGCTGGGCAAGATGATGTCCGCGTTGGCGCATCAGATTCGCACGCCCTTGTCGGCGGCCATGTTGTACGCCGGGCATTTGTGTAACGGCAAACTGGATGAAGAGCGGCGCCAGCAATTTTCAGAAAAGATTTTTAATCGCCTCAACAACATCGAGCGTCAGGTGCAGGACATGCTGTTGTTCGTGAAAGGCGAATTGCCGCTGAACGATGTGATCAGTGTGTCGGAATTACATCTGGCGCTGGCGGAGGCGATGGAGGTGCCCTTGATGACGTCTGAATCGCACTGCGAGTGGATCAATAACTGCCGCGAGCAATACATTCAATGTAACCGCGAAGCGCTGATTGGTGCCTTGTTAAATCTGGTGAATAACGCGATTCAGGCGGTGGATCAAAAAGCGCAGTTGCGTATTGAATTCAGTTTATACAACACGCAAACCGACGCGCCGCCGCAATTATTGATTCGCGTACTGGATACCGGGCCGGGCATTCCGCAACATTTGTTGAGTTCTGTCGGCGATTTATTTGTGACCACCAAAGCCCAGGGAACGGGTTTGGGGTTGGCGGTGGTGAATGCGGTGGCGCGTGCGCATCGCGGAAAATTTTATTTGCAATCCAAAGTCGGGCAGGGCACTTGCGCGTCTTTGGTTATGCCTTTGGCTGAATTACATTAATCGGAGATCTCCCCATGGCACTGGCCGCACAACAACAGACTTTTGCTGACGCCATCAAAGTCCTGGTGGTTGAAGACGATAACAACCTGCGCGAGGCGTTATGCGATACCTTGCAACTGGCGGATTACGATGTGTTACTCGCCAGCAGCGGCGAAGAAGCGCTGCAACAATTGGCGCGTGTGGACGACGTGCGCATGATCGTCTCCGACGTCAACATGGGTGGCATGAGTGGCCATGAATTATTGCGCGAAGTAAAACAGCACCATCCGCAAATTCCGATGATGTTGATCACCGCTTACGCCAGCATCAGTGAATCTGTTGAAGCGATGAAACAAGGCGCGGTGGATTACCTGGTCAAGCCATTCGCACCGCAAATCCTGGTAGAAACCGTAGCGCGCCACGTGGGTGTTGCGCAGTTTGCCGGTGATGAGCCGGTGGCCCAGGCCGCGTCCAGTAAACAATTATTGCTGCTCGCGCAACGCGTCGCACAATCAGATTCCACCGTATTGATCGTGGGCGAATCCGGCACCGGTAAAGAAGTTCTGGCCCGTTATATCCACAATCATTCACCGCGCAGCAAACAACCCTTTATTGCCATTAACTGTGCAGCCATTCCGGAAAATATGCTCGAAGCCATGTTGTTCGGTCACGAGAAAGGCGCCTACACCGGCGCGCACAGCAGTGCGCCGGGTAAATTTGAACAAGCCAATGGCGGCACATTGTTGCTTGATGAAATTTCCGAGATGGATATCGGCTTGCAGGCAAAATTATTACGCGTGTTGCAGGAGCGTGAAGTGGAGCGCTTGGGCGGGCGTAAAACCATCAAACTGGATGTGCGCGTTATTGCCACCTCCAACCGCGATATGCGCAGCGAAGTCGCCGCTGGAAAATTCCGCGAGGACTTGTATTACCGTTTAAGTGTTCTGCCGTTGCAGTGGGCACCGCTGCGGAATCGGGTGGAAGATATTATTCCGCTGGCAGAAAAAATCCTGCACAAACACGCACAAAAACAAAATCGCGGGCGCGTTAGTTTAGCGGCATCGGCACAACAGGCGCTATTGGGTTACCGGTGGCCGGGTAATGTGCGCGAGTTGGATAACGTCATGCAGCGCGCATTGATTTTACAAATCGGCACCGCGATTCAGGCCGAGGACCTGGGATTGGAAAGTACCGGTTTGTATAACACGACCATGAACAGCCCAGTCGCTGATACCTTCAGCAGACCTGCACAATCACACTCCCAGGATAGCTATAACCAGGACACCTCATCGTTAAACCCCTTTGCCCGCCAAGCGGAACCTGTGGGGCAGCCGAGCATGTCAGGTGGTATGTCAGCCATGAATCATCTTCACGTGAATAATGTTGATCCACAGCATTTGATGTTGATTGATCCCAACCCGCACAAAAGCCCGGCGTTGGGTAATGACCTGAAACGCCACGAGTTTGAAATCATCATGAACGCGTTACGTATGGAGCGCGGCAGCCGAAAAAATACCGCCGAACGTCTCGGCATCAGCGCGCGTACCCTGCGTTACAAAATTGCGCGGCTGCGGGAAGAAGGCTTTGAAATAACGGAATAGAGGGAAAGGGGGAAGAGGAAAGAAAGGCAGTGGGCGGTAATGAGTTTAATATTGATAATCATTATTGTTGCTGGTAACCTTCTGTCGCATTAATTTTCCTCAGTTCTGCTGCCTGGTTAAGGATTTTCCCCCATGTCTTATTCCAAATCTTCTGGTGTGTGCCTGTTGCTCTGTGGCGCGGCTTTGGCTGTGCCGAGCCTGGCTGATCTTCCGACCGAAGTGATGATTGTTACCTCCAGCCGCGTTGAAAAGCCCTTGAGTACCATCCCGAATACCGTGACGGTTATCGGTCAGGTGGAACTGGAGCAACAACTGTCGGTACAACATGATTTGTCGACGGTGCTGGGCAATTTGATTCCGGGCTTTTCGCCGAGTCGCCAGAAGATGACCAGCGCCGGGGAGACGCTGCGCGGACGCAAGCCGCTGTACATGATCGACGGCGTACCGCAATCCAATCCCTTGCGCGACGGTGGCCGCGATGGCCATACCATTGACCCGGCAGTGCTGGAGCGGGTTGAAGTCTTGCACGGCGCCAATGCGATTCACGGGCTCGGCGCCTCCGGCGGCATCATCAACCTGATTACCAAAAAGCCGGGCAGCGGGCTGGATCAAAGCATCCGGCTGAGCACCGGGTTCCAGACAGAAGATCTGGGAGACAGTGCCGATTACGGCGTGACTTACAGTGTCTCCAACAGCTTTGGGCAATCCGACATACTGGCCAGCCTGAGCTATCGCAGCAACGGCCTGGCCTATGACGCCAACGGCGACATCATCGGCGCCGACAACACCCAGGGCGATACCATGGATTCTGATTCCCTGAACGGCTTTATCAAAGCCGGTTACAACTGGGATGATCAGCGTATCGAATTGATGGTGAATACCTTCGATATCGAAAGTAATAACGAGTGGATTTCCGTCCCGGGTGATGTGTCTGAAGGCATCCCCAGCAGCGCTGTCAAAGGCGATATTGAAGGCGAGGGCGCGCGCAATAACGTGACGGCTATCAGCCTTAATTACACCAATGATGATTTCCTCGGCCACAGCTTGCGCATTCAAGGTTTTCGTCAGGATTTTGAAGCAACCTACGGCGCGGAAGCGGTCCCGTTGGCCACCTTTCAGGACCCGGCTTATGGCCCTGACCTGATTGACCAGTCGCAAAATAATTCTGAAAAACTGGGTATGAAAATTACCCTCGCCAAAGATGATGTCGCCGGCCTGCCGGTGAGTCTGGTTTACGGTATGGATTTGCTGGAGGATAAAACCTGGCAAGCCCTGATTCAGACCAATCGTGCCTGGGTGCCGGAGACAAGCTACCTCAACTACGCCCCATACGCGCAGGCAGAATTCACCGGCATTGAAAACCTGGTGATCACCACCGGCGTGCGCTATGAAAAATCCAAACTGGAAGTGGACGACTTTACCACGCTCGCTTCTTACGGCAGTCAATTTGTTGAAGGCGGCAAACCGGAATTTTCCGAAACCTTATTCAACCTCGGCAGCACCTATCAATTAACCAATGAATGGCGGGTATTCGGCAACTACGCCGAAGCTTTTTCCATGCCGGATGTGGGCCGTGTATTGCGCGGCATCAATCAACCCAACCAGAGCGTCGACAGCTTTCTGGATTTAACGCCGATCCTCACCGAGAGCAATGAGTTCGGGATTGAATATTCCAGTGCCGATGTGAAAGCGCAATTGAGTTATTACACATCGGAATCCGATTTCGGTGAACGTTTGCAACGCGGCGCGGACGGTGTTTACACCGTGAATCGTGAGAAAACTGAGATTGAGGGCTGGGAATTGAGCACCCAATGGGCCGTCACTGATCTCGATTTGTTGGGACTGCGCTACGCCCAGGCCGAAGGCCGTTATGATTCGGATGACGACGGTCGCGTGGATTCCGATCTGGACGGTACCAACATTGCACCGGATCGTTTGAATATCAGCTGGGATCGCGCCTGGTCCGACGCATTCAACTCACGCCTGCAAGTCAATTATTTGTTTGATCGCTCCGTAAAAAACAGCAGCGGTACAACCATCAATGAGTTCGAAGGTTACACCACGGTTGACCTGAGTACCGACCTTGCCGCGTGGGGCGGCACGATCAGCTTTGCGGTGCAGAATCTTACCAATGAAGATTATTTCACCTACTACTCCCAAAGCAGCCCCAACGACATCCGTAACTTCAAAGGGCTGGGGCGCAGTTTTAATCTCGGTTACCAAAAAAGTTTTTAACAACCTATCCGGTTCCGAATAATGCCCAGCAGCCGTTCCCGCCGTTCCCAAGGTGCCAGCACGCTCGAGCGCTGGCACCTGTGGTGCGGATTAGTCGTAATGGTATTTCTGCTACTGGCCGCCGCGAGTGGCATCATCCTGGTGTATAAAAAACCGCTGATTCACCTCGTGATGGTGCCACAGGCTGAACTACCCGCAGACTACGACATAACGCAAATGGCGGTACAACTGGATGTCATTGCCACACGTATCGCACCAGCACAACGGGATTTAATCAAGGCGCCCAATCCGGAAGAACCCTACTGGACGCTAACCGGCATCGACAAACAGCAAATCCAATTGCTCGCGATAGACACCCTCGAACCCTATCAACACAATCTCTGGTTGCTTGATATTTTTGCGTTCATGCGCATCCTGCACACAGAATTATTTACCGGCGTTATCGGGGAGGGAATCTTGTTGGTCAGCGGGGTCGCGGGTTTATTTTTGTGTATCAGCGGAATTATCTTGTGGTGGCGCACCAAACGCAGCTTTCGCTGGCGCTGGGTATTTCCCAGACACATCAGCGCGCGGTATTTGATGCATTACCACCGCCACAGCGGAGCCTTGGCATCGATCATACTCGTGGTGATATTGCTCACAGGCTCGATCATGTTATGGCAAAAACTGGTCAGTCCATTACTATCCCCGGCGCCGTCCACCCTACTGCCGAATCACCTGGAACAGGTCATACCTTCAAACTCAGCAGACGCGGCTCCGTCACAATTTTTACTGGCCGCCCATGAATTTATTCCCGACGGCTGGCCCACCTACATACGCCTACCCGCCGTCAATGCCCCGGATGCCAGCATCCGTTTTCGCCTGCCGAACGAATGGCACCCCAACGGCCGGACCTCAGTAAAAATTAATTCCGCTAACGGCGACATCACCCTCAGCGCCCGCTCCGACGAAGTCAGCCCCGCGCGGCGGTTAGTCAATCAACTCTACCCGCTGCACTCGGCCTATGGCATGAACGCTGTTTATGTATTTTTGGTGTTTTTAGGTGGGATAACGCTGATTTGGCTCAGTCTGACTGGCGGCATCAGCTACTTCAAAAAGAGATCAACACGCTGATTTATTTTTAATCTTTTTTCCATCTAAGAAGGGTAGACCTTGGCACGATACAAGTTTGCCGTTTAATGTGCTTCGTAGTTCGTTTGTCATTAGGCCCTTTGTTTCGAAAACGCATGAATACATCCCTGTAGCTCCCCCAAGTCGTCCCTGACTTGAGGGTTTCGAAACAAAGGGCCTAACGCCAAACTCGCATAGTGCCAGCATCATTTTTCCAGCGTCTGTCCTTTTTCTACTTCTTAACTTCAAACTCAAACTCACAAGTCTCCCGCCGCAACCGCAACTCCTCCATCCGTAACTCCAACTTGCGGCGGTACTCCATATTCTGGCGAATTTTCTGCGCCTTCTTGTTCGCCGCCGCCGCGCTATGGATAAATTCAGTCAGGGCGTTTTCAATCAAAAAGCTATCGTTGGCAATCAGGTTTTGTTCCATGGTGGAGTCCTATGAAAGCTGTGATGCCTGAATCCTAAAGCGCTTTAATGACAAACCTGTGAAAGAAAACCGGGCCACAATAAATCCCACAGCGGCAAGGCATTGCCGGGGCGGCAAAGATTGGCCTGCTTTGTGCAATAACCCACCCAGAAACCGGTAACGCCAATTTCTTGTCGCTACCCCGTGTTAACGACTCAAAGAGACTCTCGCCATGACTGATCGTGTCGATATCAACCGTCTACTGGTGGAAATGCGTGCGATGAAATCGCAGACCCAGGCGTTTCAGCGCCCGGCAGGTCTGGCCCCGCGCGATGTGGGTGAAGTGCACAATACCGGTCCCCTGACTGTCGATGGCGGCAACAAGATACCCAGCTTTGGCGAAGTCATGTCCCAGGCGGTCAACAAGGTTAACGATGTACAGAAAGCCGCCAGCGCCATGGCCACTGCCTATGAGCGCGGCGTGGAAGGGGTGGATATCACTGACGTCATGATCGCCTCGCAAAAAGCCTCGGTGTCGTTCCAGGCGATGGTGCAGGTACGCAACAAGTTGGTGGATGCCTACCGCGACATCATGAATATGCCTATCTAACAATAACCACGATTATTTATCCGTATTTCCAAACCTGTTTTGTATCCAACACGACCTCAGGATTAACGCATTATGGCCTCTACAACCGATAACGCAGACGCGAATAATATGCCGGCGCGTAGCGAGAAGCCGCGCTTGGGCGGTGACTTTGCCGAGGGTTTCAGCAACCTGAGTTTGCTGCGCCAGGCGGGTTTGATGGTGGGGCTTGCGGCTAGCGTGGCTATTGGTTTTGCGGTGGTGTTGTGGAGCCAGGGGGAAGAGTATCGCCCGTTATACGGTAGCCTCAATAACCTGGATGCGGCGAACGTGGTTCAGGTGCTGGACCAAAACCAGATCAAATACAAACTGGATATCAATACCGGCGCCGTACTGGTCGCTGCCGATGATATTCATATGGCCCGCCTGAAGCTGGCGGAGCTGGGCATTCCCGGCAAAGACAATACCGGTTTTGAATTGCTGGATCAGGAACAGCCCCTGGGTACCAGCCAGTTTATGGAAAACACCCGCTATCATCGCGGCCTTGAAGGCGAACTGGCCCGCACCATCACCAGTATTACCAGCATCCGCAAGGCGCGGGTGCATCTTGCCATTCCCAAGCGCTCGGTATTTGTCCGCGACGTGCGTAAACCCACGGCCTCAGTATTTGTGGAAATCTTTGCCGGACGTACCGTCGAGCCGGCCCAGGTCAGGGCAATTACCAATCTGGTAGCTTCCAGTATTCCGGAACTCAACAAAGCAGACGTCACCGTGGTGGATCAACACGGTAACCTGCTGTCGACCGGGGATGAGAACGATGAACTCCTGCTGGCCGGCAAGCAGCACACCTATACCCAATCCGTTGAACAGAGCCTGATCAAGCGCGTCAACAGCATCCTGCTGCCGGTCGTCGGCAGCGGTAACTTCCGTGCGGAGGTCAGCGCAGATATTGACTTTACCGCCGTCGAGCAGGCCGCCGAGACATTTAACCCCGACCTGCCCGCGGTGCGCAGCGAACAAACGATGAACGAACAACGGATAGGGGGCGATATCGCTGGCGGTATCCCCGGCGCCCTTACCAACCAGCCGCCGGGTACAACTACCCAGGTACCAGAGCAACTGGACCCGGTCACCGGTCAACCGATTCAGCCTGAGCCGCCGCGCAACAGTCGTGAGCAGGCCACGCGCAATTACGAGCTGGATCGCACCATCAGTTATACCCGCCATCAGATGGGCACGGTCAAACGCCTTACCGTAGCCGTGGTGGTGGACGATAAAATTGTTAAGGACGCCGAGGGCAATGAGACTCGTGTACCCTGGACAGATAACGAACTCGAACGACTGTCTATACTGGTACGTGACGCCGTCGGTTTTTCGGCGGTGCGGGGGGACAGCGTCAATGTCTTGAACTCACCCTTTATGGGGGCAGATAGTAATCTGCTGTTTGATGGCGCGGCTGACGAGGCACCCTGGTGGGAAACCTGGATTCTGCCCAACATCAAATACTTGAGTGGCGTGCTGATTGTGCTGCTGTTGGTCTTCGGCTTGCTGTTGCCGGTATTTCGCAGCCTGACCCGTTCAGGTCAGCAACTCACCGAGCAGGAAGAGGCGCGCCAATTGGCCGCGCTGGAAGCTGCCGGCCTGGGTTACGATGGCATGTCTGACGAAACCGTGACACTGACCGGTGGCAGCGCCTTGATGTTGCCCGGCCCGGAACAAGGTTATGAGCAGCAGCTCAACGCGATCAAAGGTTTGATTGCCGATGATCCGGGGCGTGTTGCCCAAGTGGTCAAGAAGTGGATTAACAAAGACGAGTAATGAGCGATGAGCACACCGCCGGCATCGGACAATAAACTACCCGAAAGAGCCAAACCCAAACTGCGTTCGGTGGATCAGGCTGCCATCCTGTTGATGTCACTGGGCGAAGCCGACGCCGCCGAAGTGCTCAAACACCTGGGGCCGAAAGAAGTGCAACGCATCGGCGCGGCCATGACACAATTGTCCAACGTGCAACAGCAGGATGTGCAGGGCGTGATGTCGGAATTTCTCGACGAAGTGCGCACGCTCACCGGTCTGGGTGTGGGTGCCGACAGTTACATCCGCAATATGCTGGTAACCGCGCTGGGCGAAGACAAGGCCAATGGTTTGATCGACCGCATTCTCCTCGGCGGCAACACCACCGGACTCGATACGCTCAAGTGGATGGATGCTCGCTCGGTGGCAGACATTATCCGCAACGAACACCCACAGATTCAGGCCATTGTTATTGCTTACCTCGATGCCGATCAATCTGCCGAAATCCTCAGCTTCCTGCCGGAAAAGGTGCGCATCGACATCATGATGCGCGTGGCGTCCCTGGATACGGTTCAGCCCAGCGCCTTGCAGGAACTCAATGATATCCTCGAAAAACAATTCTCCGGCAACGCCAGCTCGCAAACCAAAGCCATGGGCGGTTATAAGGTGGCGGCGGAAATCATGAACAATCTGGACGGCTCCATCGAAGCCGACCTTATGGATTCCATCCGCGAAATCGACGAGGACATGGGCAACCAGATCCAGGATCTGATGTTTGTGTTCGACAATCTCAAAGATGTGGATGATCGCGGTATCCAGGCGCTGTTGCGCGAGGTTTCATCCGATGTGCTGATCGTGGCCTTGAAAGGTGCCGACACCGACCTGCAGGAAAAAATCTTCAAGAACATGTCCAAGCGCGCCGCCGAACTGCTGCGCGACGATCTGGAAGCCAAGCCACCGGTACGCCTCACTGAAGTGGAGTCGGCACAAAAAGAAATCCTCACTATTGCGCGGCGCATGGCTGACTCCGGCGAAATTGTCCTGGGTGGCAGTGGCGAGCAAATGATTTAACGCGGGCGGATTGACCTGAATGGAAAAAAAACTGCCTAACCGCATTGCTGCCGAAGATGTGGATGAATATCGCACCTGGCGCGTCCCCCTGATTAATGACAACGGCTCGGTGTTGCCTTCAGCGGAAAAAGAAGCGCGGGAACGCAAGGCGCAGG
The DNA here is from genome assembly GCF_051846955.1 of Cellvibrio sp. ARAG 10.3. Taxonomy (NCBI): domain Bacteria; kingdom Pseudomonadati; phylum Pseudomonadota; class Gammaproteobacteria; order Cellvibrionales; family Cellvibrionaceae; genus Cellvibrio; species Cellvibrio sp. ARAG 10.3. The sequence continues at coordinate 147,473 of NZ_JBPYCU010000009.1, read as the reverse complement.
AGATGAAGCGCAAGGGCGAATCCATTGAAGATGTGGACATGCCCGCGGCCAAGCCCAAACAGGGTATGACCGCGCAAGAAATGCAGGAGATTATCGAGGCGGCCGAAAAAGACGGCTTTGCCCAAGGGCACAAAGAAGGCTTTGATAAAGGCATGGCCGAAGGCTACGAAGCCGGCCAGCAAAAAGGGCTGATGGAGATGCGCCAGCAATTGGTGGCGGAGCAGCAGCGCTTTCAAAAGCTGGCGCAGGCGCTCCTGGACCCTGTCGCTGAACAGGACAACGACCTGGAAAAATTATTGCTCGACGTTATCTGTACCCTGAGCGAAAGCGTTGTGCAGCGAGAATTGATGACCGACTCCAGCCACATCGTCAGCCTCGTCAAGACAGCGGTGGATGCATTACCGGTGGGCAGCAAAAACCTGCGGGTTTGCCTTAACCCGGATGACCTTGCTGCGGTGGAAACCTACGCCGAGGAACAACAACTCAATTGGCAATTTATTGGTGATCAACAGCTCGCCCCCGGCGGTTGCCGTATCGAAACCAGCGAAAGCCGCGTGGACTTCTCGGTTGAAAAACGTCTGAAAACCCTGCTCACCCAATTTGTGAACAAACAGCTGACCGACGGCAGTGGCGAGTCCGAGGACGATTTCTCCCTCGCCGATGATGTCGATGGCAACAGCCTGGCCAGCGGCGCTGATGGTCTGAATCATGGCTGACTCCCGTTTATCCATTGTTGAGCGTTTACGCGGCTATGCGCCGGGCAAGGCCTGCGTGATAGAGCCGGAGGCCGAAGGCCGCATTACCCGCTCGGTCGGCCTTACCCTGGAAGCCGTAGGCCTTAATGTCTCGGTGGGCCGCCAGTGCGAAGTGATCGCGGCGGATAACCGCCGGATCGAAGCGGAGGTGGTCGGCTTCGCGGGCGACAAGGTTTTTCTGATGCCGATCAAGCGGGTCGAAGGCCTGCAACCGGGCGCGCGGGTGATCCCTATCGCGACCCGGCAGGGCATGCGTATCGGCCCGCAACTCCTGGGCCGCGTCCTCAACGGGATCGGCCAGCCGCTGGACGGCAAGGGTCCGCTTATCGGCGACGAATACCTCGACTTTACCCCCCATGAAATCAACCCCCTCAAACGCCATCCCATCAGCGAACCGCTGGACGTTGGCATTCGCGCAATCAATGCGCTGATTACCGTAGGGCGCGGGCAGCGTCTGGGCTTGTTTGCCGGTAGCGGCGTGGGCAAGAGTGTGCTGATGGGGATGATGACCAAATTCACGACGGCCGACGTGGTGGTGGTAGGGCTGGTGGGCGAGCGGGGTCGCGAAGTTAAGGAATTTATCGATCACATTCTGGGCGAAGAAGGTTTGCGTCGCGCGGTGGTGGTGGCGTCCCCGGCGGACGATGCACCGCTGATGCGTTTGCGGGCCTCACAGTTATCCAGCCGTATCGCTGAGTATTACCGCGACCAGGGCAAGAATGTCTTGCTGCTGATGGATTCACTGACGCGCTTTGCCCAGGCGCAGCGCGAAATCGCCCTGGCAATTGGCGAACCGCCCGCGACCAAGGGTTATCCGCCGTCGGTCTTCGCGAAGATTCCGCAACTGGTCGAGCGCGCCGGTAATGCGGCGGAAGGTGAGGGCTCGATCACCGCGTTTTACACGGTGTTAACCGAGGGTGACGATTTGCAGGATCCCATCGCCGATGCCGCACGGGCCATTCTCGATGGCCACGTGGTCCTGTCGCGCAAGCTGGCGGAAGAGGGGACTTATCCGGCGATTGATGTGGAGTCTTCCATCAGTCGCGCCATGCAAAACATCGTGAGCGAAGAACACCTGAAGATGATGCAGCGCTTCAAGCAATTGTCGGCGCGCTATCAACAAAACCGCGACCTGATTGCCATCGGCGCCTACACGCCCGGCGCCGATCCGGAGACGGATCAGGCGATTGAACGTTTCCCCCATCTGCGGGCCTTTATTCAACAGGGGCTCAAACAACCGGTGCACATGGCGGAATGTGTTGCCAACCTCAAAGCCCTGTTAAAACCCGGCGGTACCGGTAAACCGACCAGTCCACTGGCGGCCCAGCATCGCGTGCAGGGCTGATGCGCGGCGTAAATTAATAGGAAGCCAAACGTGGCGGAATCCCGTTCAAAACGTATGCAGGTGGTATTGATGTTGGCGGAACGTCATGAACAGGCGGCGGCGCAGCGTCTGGGCAGTTTTCGCGAACAGGTCAATGCCGAGCAGGAACAATTGCAGCAGTTGGAAGAGTACGCTGCGCATTACCTGGACACCTACGGCTCACTCAAAACCGGTCTGCATGCGCAAGACTTAATCAGCTACAGCAGTTTTATCCAGCGCTTGGGTGATGCAAAAAAAGAACAGCAGGCCAAGGTTGCACGCATGATGCAAACCCTTGATCAACTGCAACAGGAGTGGCGGACTAAACATCGGCGCCGGGAATCCATCCAGGATTTGATTGCGCGCCTGCGCTATGAGGAGAATGACGTACTGGAAAAGCGTTTGCAAAAAGAACTGGATGATTTATCCGCACAACAGTTTCAACAGCAATCCTGATTTTACGTGGGTAAAATGCCGTGTAATACGTTGTTATTCCTCTGTGGGGCTTTTTACGGTAAACCTTGCATAATTAAATGATTAATCCGCCGAACTTTTTTATTGCTTTGCGCACTATACAGTCGTCGTTTATAGGCTATCCTTAGGATCGTGTAGTGCGACGTCGGGATGTCGTCAATACCTATAAATCGTATATTTCCCCGTCGTAACACGTTTTAGCAGTACGCCAGCGCAGAGGCGCTGATGCGCAATAATGATTATTGAAATAATGATGTACTGATAAAGAGGTAGAAAATGGCGATCACTTCCACAGTGTCAGCGGATGGTAATCAAGTCACTATTTATATCCAGGGGCGCTTCGATTTCAGCTCGCATCAGGAATTTCGTGCGGCTTATGAAAAATTACCCAAAACTCCCACCCATTTCCGTGTTGATTTACAAGGCACGTCTTATCTGGACAGCTCTGCTCTGGGCATGTTGTTGTTGCTGCGCGACTTTGCCGGGGGCGATAAAGCCAATATCGAAATCATCAACTGCTCGGCCGATGTGAAAAAAATCCTTACCATCTCCAACTTCGAGCAATTATTCACGATTCATTGATGAAATAATTTTCCGCCGTTACCGGTCCCTCGAATGGAAGCCTGTCTATGAGCGAAAGCCGCAGCTTAATGATTCTTGTGGCGGATGATACCGAAACAGACCGGTTGATTCTGGAGACGATTGTACGCAAGGAAGGCCATCGCGTGATCAGTGCAAAAGATGGCCTCGAAGCCGTGGCTGCCTACGCGCAGGAGCGGCCGGATATTGTGTTGCTCGATGCATTGATGCCTGGACTGGATGGCTTCGGTGCAGCGCGTCAGATCAAGGAATTGGCTGGCGAATCCCTGGTGCCGATTATCTTCCTGACCTCGCTTACAGACACTGAATCCCTGGTGAAATGCCTGGACGCCGGTGGCGATGATTTTCTTTCCAAACCCTACAACCGCGTTATCCTCAAAGCCAAGATCAAATCCTTTAACCGCATGCGTGAAATGCACGCAACCATGCTCGCCCAGCGCGACCAGATTGCGCGCCACAACGATCAGTTTTTACAGGAACAGGCGGTCGCCAAGCAGGTATTCGACAATGTGGCCCACAGCGGCTGTCTCAATGCCAGCAACGTGCGCTATTACCTGTCTTCGCTGGCGATCTTTAACGGCGATGTAATGGTGGCAGCCATGCGTCCTTCCGGCAGCATGATGGTATTGCTCGGGGATTTCACCGGTCACGGTTTACCCGCTGCTATCGGCGCTATGCCTTTGGCCTCGACCTTTTATGGCATGGTCCATAAAGGTTTTTCCATGACCGATATCCTGCGCGAGATCAACGGCAAATTAAAATCGATTTTGCCGGTGGGCTTTTTTTGTTGCGCCACCATGATCGACATGAATTTTGAAAAGCGACGCATGAAGGTATGGAACGGCGGGCTTCCGGAATGTTTTATTTACCGCAAGGATGATCTGGGTATTGTGCCGGTGCGCTCGACCCATTTGCCGCTGGGTGTATTGCCCAATAAAAGTTTCAAAGACGACTGCGAGCATTACGAACTGGCAGTGGGCGACCGCTTTTTTATGTGGTCCGATGGGATTCACGAAGCGCGTAATGCAGACGGTGAAATGTTTGGTGAAGAGCGCCTGCAAGCGGTATTTGCCCGCAACCGTGCACCGGAAAAAGCCTTTGATGAAATCCTGTCAAGCGTGCAGGAATTTATTGGTGGCGGTGAAAAAAATGATGATCTGTCGCTGTTGGAAATCATCATGGAAGAACCGCATAAAGTGGACAGTGCTGCGCGCGAAACTATCTTCCGCCGTTATTCCAGCCTCGCTGAGTGGGACATGTCGTTCGAGATCAAACCCACCAGTTTTCATTCTTTCGATCCTTTGCCCCTGTTGTTGAACGTGTTGATGGAAGTTCCCGGCTTGCGCAACTACAGCGGCACTTTGTACACCATTATGGCCGAGTTATATTCCAATGCGCTGGAACACGGTGTACTGCAGCTGGATTCAGCCATGAAAGATACGCCGGAAGGTTTCGCACGTTACTATCAACTGCGTGAAGAGCGGCTGCACAGTGTGACCTCGGGTTACATTCGTATATTCCTGCAGCATTCAACATCGCCGGAGGGCGGTCGTCTGACCTTGCGCGTGGAAGACAGTGGCGAAGGTTTTGATATGAGCAACTGTTTGCCGGAGGGTTTGTCCAATACCCAATACAGTGGCCGGGGGCTCGCGCTGGTAGAAAAAATGTGTGACTCTGTGCGTTACTTGGGGAAAGGCAACCAGGTTGAGGCCGTATTTTCCTGGGTGAATGACGATTAAGTTGAGGCGCAGCCTTTCGGCGTTTAGATTTGAGCGCGTTTTATTAACCTGTGCTTTGTTGACCCGTATATGCTTTGACCAGTATGTGTGTTGACTAGTATGTGTTTTTAATAGGAGCTTCCATGAGCACAACCCCGCATCTCGACCGCGAGATCCTGACGACGCTGAAAGATGTCATGGAAGGCGACTTTATGTTGCTGGTGGAAACCTTCATCAACGATTCCAGTGAACGGATTCGCAACCTCCACCAGTTGGTTCCCCAGGGCGATCCCGAAACGATTCGGCGTGCGGCCCACAGTTTTAAGGGCAGCAGCAGTAACATTGGTGCATCCCGTCTGGCGGAGCTATGCAGCCAGTTGGAGACCCAGGCGCTGGCTGGCAATCTTGAGGTTGCCCCGCAACAATTAACCGACATAGAAGTCGAATTTACCCGCGTTACCACCTTGCTTCAGGAGTTTAATTCGGTCGGCTAACGTCGACCGATAGCTTGCCCCTTCCGATCTTTCTGCGTTTGGCACCCCTCTTGCAATACTTCTCCCGACCAAGGTGATTTACCGCTAAAGCGGCAAGCTATTGCCGGTTGGTAAAGTGCGTGTATTTATTTGCGGAGCGTCTAATCAAGAGCGGCAAGTTAAGCCGGTAGAAGTCAGCCCGTTAGTAGGAGCGGTGTATCCATGAATTCTTTTTCCAGTGGCAATGCGTCGGTATTAGGCAGCGTATTGATGACTAGCAATAAAACCAGTGCCGGTCAGAAGCCGAACGAAACGCGTGATAGCGGAGCCGAGTTTCACGCCGCGATGCAGGACGTCGCGCGGACCAAACCTGCCGCCCGGCCCGAACCAGCCGCGCGGCAGCGTCAAGCGGATCGAGCCGAACCACGTCCGGCACCGGCCAGCCACGTTAAGACAGCCCCGACTCGCGGTGAGGAGCATAAGCCGGTAGATAAAACCGCAAAGCCGGATGTAAAGCAACCGGCTGATGAAGTGACTCAAACCACTGCTGGATTGGCTGGCGATGCGGCAGACGGCGCGTCTCGGGAAACCGGCGAAGAGGCAAGCGCGCTTTTGGCTGAAGCGGGCCTGATGGGGCTCAGTGAAACCACAAAAGCAGCACCAGACAATTCCATACCGCTGACACCGGAGCTGACTCCAGAGAACGCTGAGTTGGCCCCCGATTTATTGGTGACCCCCCTGGCGCCGGAAATGTCCGGCGCTACGGTGGAGGACGCTGCCGTCGGCGGCATAACCTTGCCGCCCCTGAACGGCACCCCTGCCGCTACAACTGACGCGAGCGCGCGTTTGCGTAATCTGGTGGGCGAGGGCAGTAAAACGGCCAATCTGGCTGTGGGGGAATCTATCGACGGATTAAAAACCGCTGTGGCAGAGACCTCAGACGGTGAAGGCGGCTTGCTGGAACTGGATGGTGAAACCTCGCTGGAGGATTTCAAACTGCCCTTTAGCCGCTTATTGGCGGCGCAGGGTGTGGCGGGCAAAGAAGCCCAGACGGTAGAACAAAACCTGGCCAAGCTGTTAAACCCTTCAGCAGCGCCGGCGATTGATGCTGCTACCCGCCCCGCTGAGGCTCAGGCGCAAGCCCCGAGTCAGCGGGGTTTCATCGTCCAGACCGGCGTACCCATGGCGCTGGGACAACCGCGTTGGGGGCAGGCGGTCGGCGAGCGAGTCCTGTGGCTGGCTGCGCAGAATGTCAGCTCCGCAGAGTTGCGTCTTGATCCGCCGGAACTGGGGCCGATGCAGGTGCGGGTCAGCATCCACCAGGACCAGGCCAGCGTCAGTTTTTCCAGCCCTCATCCACTGGTGCGTGAAGCGCTGGATCAAAGTGCTACGCGCTTGCGTGAGATGTTCAATGAACAGGGCTTAAACCTGACCCAGATGGACGTTTCGGATCAGTCTTTCGCGCGCCAGAACGCGCGGGATGAAACCGCATCCAGCGGTTCTGGTCATGGCACAGACGCTGAGATGGAAGAAGAGGAAAATCTGGTGGGAATAACCACAAATGCCGCCCGCGTGCGCCTGGTTGATCACTACGCCTGATAACACCTTCATCACGCCGGCCCTGCGTTTGGCGGGGCCATTTTCCCGCCTGCAATAACACCTGTATCGTCCTCACAATCTTTGGCTCAGCTGCTAAGCTTCATAGGCAAAACTCTGGCATGGGTATTGCTCAACCTCCTTTAGCAGTAAAAGTGACGGGCTTTTGACATGGCAAAAGATACAAAAAACGCGCAGCAACCAGCTGCCGCCGATGCGGCAGATCCCCAGGTTGTGGCGAAACAAAAACGCAAAAAACTTATCCTTATTATTGGTGCGGTGTTGTTGCTGGTGGGTATTTCGGTCGGTGTTACCCTGACGTTATTGAGCGTCTTTTCCGATGCGCCAGCGGCAGACGCTGAAGCGGCGAGTGAAGCAGAGCCCACCAAGCAGCCGGCGATTTATTATCCCCTGAGTCCGGCATTTGTCGTTAACTTTGAAGACCGCGGTCGCAGCCGCTTTTTGCAAGCTGAATTGACACTTTTGTTGCGTGATCCCGACGTACCCAAAGCATTGGATATGCACATGCCCGCCATTCGTAACGCGCTGGTGATGTTGCTCAGCGGTCAGAGTTTTGAAACCTTGCAAACGGCCGAAGGTAAAGAGGCCTTGCGCGAACAGGCACTGGTAAAAATCCAGGAAGTCTTGCAGCAGGAAATAGGTAAACCGGGTATCGAACAGGTGTTGTTCGTCAACTTTGTGATGCAATAAAAACGTCAGAGGCAAGAGATCGTGCAGGATTTATTATCACAAGACGAAATCGACGCGCTGCTCCACGGCGTTGACGACGGCGATATCAATACCGATTCCGATGACGAGCCGGGGTCGGTACGCGCCTATGACCTGACCAGTCAGGACCGTATCGTGCGTGGGCGCATGCCTACGCTGGAGATGATCAACGAACGTTTTGCGCGTTATACCCGCATCAGCATGTTCAATATGTTACGCCGCACCGCCGACGTCTCCGTGGGCGGTATTCAGATTCAGAAATTCGGCGAGTATGTGCACACACTGTATGTGCCCACCAGCCTGAACATGATCAAGTTTCGCCCGTTGCGCGGCACCGCGCTGGTTATTCTCGATGCGCGCCTGGTCTTCAAACTGGTGGATAATTTTTTTGGTGGCGATGGTCGCCACGCCAAGATCGAAGGCCGTGAATTTACCCCCACAGAATTACGTGTTGTACAGATGGTACTCAACCAGGCATTTGTCGATCTGGCCGAAGCCTGGAAAGCGGTGATGCCGATTAATTTCGAGTACATCAATTCCGAGGTTAATCCATCACTGGCCAATATTGTCAGCCCCAGCGAAGTCGTGGTGGTCAGCACCTTTCATGTCGAATTGGATGGTGGCGGTGGTGAAATTCACATCACCATGCCGTATTCCATGATCGAACCCATCCGCGAAGTACTGGATGCCGGTTTGCAGAGCGACAGCGACGAGCAGGATGAGCGCTGGATTAAAGCTTTAAAAGAAGACGTGCTGACCGCCAAGGTTGATCTGGAGTGCGATATCGTTCGGCGTGAGATCACCCTGCGCGATATTGTTAACTTAAAGGCCGGCGACATCATTCCCATCGAATTCCCCGATCATCATGTGGTTACCGCGAATGGTGTGCCGATATTCCGCACTCAACTCGGTCAGCATCGCGGTAACCTCGCGTTGAAAATTTTTGAATTTATTGATCGCAGCAGCGCACAAAATATTTCTGGTACTGAAGGAGCCTCCCGTGGCAAAAGATGATATTGATCAAGACGCAATGGCCGATGATTGGGCCGCTGCCATGCAAGAACAGGCAGATGCCGAAGCGGCTGTCAGCGCCGTGGAGCTTGACGAATTTGACACGGAAGCGAAAAACGGCCCCAGTCCGGAATTGGAATTGATTCTGGATATTCCGGTGTCCATTTCTATGGAAGTTGGCCGCACCTCCATTACCATTCGCAATTTATTGCAACTGAACCAGGGCTCGGTGATTGAGCTGGATCGTCTGGCCGGCGAACCGCTGGACGTGCTGGTTAACGGCACATTGATTGCGCACGGTGAAGTGGTGGTGGTTAATGAAAAATTTGGTATCCGCATGACCGATGTGATCAGTCCATCTGAACGTATCAAAAAATTGCGCTGACACAGAGCGACCCAGGGTGATAATGAATCCGATTGCTGGAAAAAATTTACGCGCCCGCCGGGGTGCTTTGCTCGTAGCCGGTTTGTTGGTGTGCACTGTACCGGCGTTTGCTGACAGCGAACCGACAGCACCTGACGTTAATCAAACCACACCGCAGGAAGCGGCTGCGCCTGTTGTGCTGCCTTCAACAGAAACGTCCTCTGCAGCACCGTCTTCAACAGCATTGTCTTCTACAACAGCGCCTTCAACACAAACGGCTCCGGTCGTGGAAAAAAAAGCGGGGCAGGGTGCTACGCGCATCAGTAGCAGCACGCACCTCGCCAATGTAGCCATGGGCCTGGTGTTTATTGTTGCGCTTATCCTGGTACTCGGCTGGTTTTTACGTCGTTTCAACCAGGGCGGCCTGTTCAACAATTCTTCCATCAAAATTATCGCGAGCTTGCCGCTGGGTACGCGCGAGCGTTTGGCCGTGGTTGATGTCGGGGGGCAACAATTATTGTTAGGTATTACCGCCACGCAAATTAATACGCTGCATGTTTTCAATGAGCCGATCCTTGCACCGGGCGACACCTCACCGGCTGCGTCGGATTTCGGTAAAAAACTGATGACGCTGTTGCAACAAAAGAATGACAAAACCTCAGCGGATTCCGCGGATAAAACCGCCTTGTAAGCGGCTGTGCTGCCTTTAACACTCTCGTTCCGGGAACGACACCATGCTGTATAAATTCATCATGCCTTGCCTGCGTTTACTGTTTATTGCCTGTGTATTGTTGGCAGTCAATGTGCACGCGCAAACCGCTGCGCCGCTGGAGCCGGCACCACCGTCCGACAGCCAGGTAGGTGGCGCATTGCCGGCAATTCCCGGTTTGCCTGCGTTAACGGTCACAACCAACGCTGACGGTACCCAGGAATATACAGTGACCTTGCAGATCCTGGCGATCATGACAATGCTGACTTTCCTGCCGGCATTGTTGATGATGATGACGTCATTCACGCGCATCATTATTGTATTTTCGATCCTGCGCCAGGCGCTGGGTTTGCAGCAGTCGCCATCGAACCAAGTATTGATAGGGCTGGCATTGTTCCTGACGTTTTTTATCATGCAGCCAGTGTTTAACCAGGTTAACGAAACCGCTTTGCAGCCCTACATCAATCAACAAATCAATGCGCAACAAGCCCTGGCGAATACCGCTGCGCCTTTTCATGCGTTTATGATGGGGCAAACCCGCGAATCCGATATTGCGCTCTTTGTCGGTATTGCCGGCAATCCGCCCATCGCTACGCCGGAGGAAACTCCTTTCAGCATTCTGGTGCCGGCGTTTATTGTCAGTGAATTAAAAACCGCGTTCCAGATCGGTTTTATTATTTTTATTCCCTTTCTGGTGATTGATATCGTGGTATCCAGCGTCTTAATGGCCATGGGGATGATGATGTTGTCGCCACTGATTATCTCCTTGCCGTTCAAGATTATGTTGTTCGTATTGGTGGACGGTTGGGCCATGATTGTCGGCACACTCGCCGCCAGTTTCGGTGTATAGAGGGCGCCCTGATGACTCCCGAAGTGGTCATGGATTTATTTGCCGATGCGTTTTATCTCACCATGCTGATGGTTGTTGTGATCGTCGGCCCCAGCCTGATTGTCGGTTTGGTGGTTAGTATGTTCCAGGCCGCCACGCAAATTAACGAACAAACCCTGAGTTTTCTGCCGCGTTTGATCATGACCATTGCGACCATCATGATGGTCGGTCCCTGGTTGTTAACAGAATTTATGGATTTATTTGATCGGTTGTTTACCAACATTCCTTTTCTGATTGGTTAACACCATCATGAATGAACTTGTCGTCAGCGAAACCCAATTGATGCAATTTATCGGTCAGTATCTCTGGCCGATGATTCGCATCAGCGGTTTTTATTTTATGGTACCGGTGATCGGCGCACGTACAGTGCCGGCCCGGGTGCGCATAATACTGACGTTATTCACAACGCTGCTGATTGTGCCCTTGTTACCACCTGCGCCTGTTGTGCCGTTAATATCGGTCGAAGCCATGGTGATGCTGGTGAAGGAACTGCTCGTGGGTGTTGCCCTGGGGTTTATGTTGCAAGTGGTGATGCACGTTTTCGTGCTGGCCGGTCAATATATTGCCTTGAAGATGGGTTTGGGGTTTGCGGCGATGAATGACCCCTCCAGCGGTGTCAGCGTCACGGTGTTATCGCAGTTTTATTTATTGTTATCGACGCTATTGTTTTTAAGCATCAATGGCCACGCTATTGTTATTCAATTACTGGTGGACAGTTTTACGACCATGCCCATGAGTGGTTCCGGTCTAACCGCTGACAGTTTTGTCCTGATTGTGAGTATGGGTTCCTGGATGTTCAGCGCTGCGCTGGTGATTGCCTTACCATTATTTACCTCGCTGTTGATTGTAAATATTTCCTTTGGCGTGATGAGCCGCTCGGCGCCGCAAATGAATATCTTTGCAGTGGGTTTCCCCATTACCTTGTTGTTTGGTCTGTTGTTGATCTGGTTCAGTCTTGCCAATTTCTTGCCGGTGTTTGAGTCACTGATAGAAGAGGGCATAGCGATGGTACAAACCCTGGTGGGAGTACCTTAATGGCTGAAGAAGACGACAATGGCCAGGAAAAAACGGAAGAGGCCTCCTCGCGAAAACTTGAAAAGGCGCGCGAAGAAGGCCAGATTCCCCGATCCCGCGACCTCACTACCACGGCAATTTTATTGCTGGGCACCATTGGCTTGATGGTGTTCGGCCAATACATGGGCGGCAAGCTCATGGAGGTTACACGCTACAACTTTACCATTCCCCGCGAGGCGATCTTTGATCCACAGACGATGATCGCCTATCTGTCAGCATCCATGTTCGATGGCTTGCTGAGTCTCTTGCCATTGTTTGGCATGCTATTAGTCGCATCGATAGTCGGCCCCATTGCATTGGGCGGCTGGTTATTCAGCGGCAAAGCCATGGCTCCGAAGTTCAGTCGTATGGACCCGATTGCCGGGACCAAGCGCATGTTTTCCATGAAAGCGTTGGTTGAATTAGCCAAGGCGTTGGGGAAAGTTACGGTTATTCTCGGTGCGACAATTTTGATACTGTTGGCGTTTGAGCAAGCCATGTTTCGCCTCGCTGACGAAACCGTCAATAACGCCATTATTCACTCGCTCAAAATCAGTGGTTATGCGGCGATTATTTTATCGGCATCGACCATTTTAATTGCCGCTGTTGATGTGCCGTTCCAGATCTGGGATCACAGTAAAAAATTAAAGATGTCGCGGCAGGAATTAAAAGATGAAGTAAAAGATACGGAAGGAAAACCGGAAGTAAAAGGCCGTATTCGTCAACTGCAACGGGAGATGGCCCAGCGCCGAATGATGTCCAATGTGCCCGATGCGGACGTGATCATCACCAACCCGACCCACTACGCCGTTGCACTGAAATACGACCCGGAAAAAATGGCTACACCCATCATGCTCGCCAAAGGCGGCGATCATGTTGCCTTGAAAATTCGTGAAATTGCCAAAGCCCACAAAATAGAAATTATCGAATCCCCCGTACTCGCCCGCGCGATTTATCACACCACCGACATCGACCAGGAAATTCCCGCCGCGTTATACATGGCCGTGGCCCAGGTGCTCGCCTACGTCTTCCAGCTACGCAACTTCCGCCGCGGAAAAGGCGAGAAACCCACATACCCGCGTAATATCAAAATTCCCAAGAATATGCAGTTTGATTAACCCATTCGAACTATTCTCGTAGGTCGGATTAGCACAGCGTAATCCGACACCCATCCCCGAAACATTATCCTCAATACATTTCCCTGAAATCATCCCTTAAATCATTTGCTTACCTTCATCCTCAATCCCTATCAGTACCAGTCCATCCACCAAATGCCAACCAGTTGACATTTTTAAAATCTTGGCGCGTTTTCTCGCTTATTATCACGCCGTCGCCGCTATAAGCCACTAAGGTTGTAATCACCTTCCGCGATTTTCACAATCATCAGGAAATGTCTCCACGCGACTCGGTGCACTTGGCATCAGCAAGCGTGGAGTCTCACCAGTTCGGCTTGCCGACACTGTTCATGTATCAGCAATACAAGGTAATTGTCCGATGGATGGCATACTTTCGGGTTTTCCCTTTTCCCGTAAGAAGGATATCGCCGCACCCGACAGCAAAAAAAATTCTGACATTGACAGGAGTGATTCAATGCGTCTCACCAAGAACGAACCTTCCCCTGCGTTTAACAATGATCTCGATAACAATGATCCGGTTCCTGCGTATAACGGCATAGGCTCGCCGGATACCGGAAGTCGTGTAACAGAATTGTCACGCGCGAAGGCTGCGCCGACGGCAGTGATTGGCCCGAAGATTATGTTCAAGGGCGAACTGACCGGCGAGGAAGATTTACTGATCCAGGGTAAGGTAGAAGGCAGTATTGATCTTAAAGGTAATCACTTGACCATCGGCAGCCAGGGCGTGATTAAAGCGAACGTGGCGGCCAGAACCATTACCGTTGAGGGCAGTGTGGAAGGCGATATCGTCGCGGCAGAGCACATCGCTATCAAGAGCGCCAGCCGGGTTAAAGGCAACCTTAAAGCGGAGCGCGTCACCTTGGAAGACGGTGCGAAATTCCGTGGTTCTATCGACATGGATATGGATGGGGATAGCAAAGTGGAAACCAGGCCGGAATCCAAAAGTAGCTATGGTTCCTCTATATTGCCGAAAGATGACAAAGTCGACGATATTGGCTAGATAAATTTGCTGTAATGCATTGCCGAGGCCGTGTTGGTTTTCCAGCACGGCTGTTTCGTTTTTATGGGCTTTATAAAAAGGTATACGCTGACGGTGGCACAGGGTTTTATCGATAACGCAGCACACGACCAAGCGGTGGAGATCATCCACCGTTCACCGGGTATCACCGCTATCTATAATGAACTTAAAGCCTCAACCCACAATAGCGTGCTTGATCTCGGCTCAGCTTCCGCTGCCAGTTTCCAGTTTTTTTCCCGCCTGAGTTGCCATATCCATTTTGAAAGCCTGGATAATTTTTTTGCGGAATGCGGCGAAGCCTGGGTATCCGGTGAAGCCTTGCGCGCTGGATTGGATGACTATCTCTCGGCATTTACCGACACCAAGCAGTTTGACGTGATCCTTGCCTGGGATATTTTTAACTACCTTGATCGCGACACCCTGCAATGGCTGATCGCGCGCCTTAATCGTCACTGTCGCCCCAACACCCTGCTGCACAGCATTAAATATGTCGGTCGCAACCTGCCGGCGGTACCGCGTCAGTTTCAAATACTTGATCAGTACCAGACACGCATGCAATGCGCCGGTGTGCTGTGCTCCCGACCTTTTGCGGGGATGGATACTGCCACGGTACTGAAAAGCATGCGCAACTACACCATGGAATATACCTACATGCAGCAGGAAGGTATGGCGCAGGACATTACCGAGCAAGTGCTGCGCTATCAACCGGAAGGGAAAAATACGAATCGCCAGGTGGCCTCCGCCGAATTGCACAGTCTGCCGCATGCGACGCTGGCACACCGCTCCTATGTTCTTGAGCTGGTGTGCGAACACCTACAAAAAACGCCAGCGGCGACCGTGTTGGACCTGGGCGGCAAAGCGACGCGCAACGGGGATTTTTTCTTGCGTTATGCGGAAAATTTTTATGTCGAAGACCTTCTGCCATCCTTGCATAAATCGCCCACCGAAACAGAACCGCCGTTGATTCGCCAGCATGCCCTGCGGTTTGATCCGGCGATTAAGTTTGATGTGATTCTGGCGTGGGATGTCTTTAACTTTTGTAATGCCGAGCAGTTATCAGCCGTGTATGAGAAATTGCGTGCGCATATGCATGACAACACGCTGGTATTTGCTTTTTTTTACACCGGTGCGGAAGTGCCAGAGCGATCTCAAAAATGTTACGTGCAGGATGATAAGACCATCGCGTTATTACCGACCCCCAAAAAGCCCGCCGCTGAGAATGAGTTTACCGCTGTCAGTTTACTGAGGATCTTCCGCGACTTTTCCCTGGCTAACACCTGCATCATGAAGCCAGGCATGCAGCGCGGAATTTATGAGTACCTTTTTCAGTCGCGCATCCACCGCCCGTAATCTGTCATAGGTTATTTATCAGGTCTGGGCGGGCAGTGGTATTCCGCCTGAATCTGATTATTGTCCATGGAGTAGAGGTGCACATCAAAACCCCATAGACGGTGCAAGTGACGCAGCACTTCATTCACTGAATCTGCCAGGGGTTTGCGTTCGTGCATGGTGTGATGCAGTGTCAATGAGCGGTCGCCGCGCACGTTCACGTTGTAAATCTGGATGTTGGGTTCGCGGTTGCCAAGATTGTATTGCCCCGCCAACATCTCACGCAGCTTACGAAAGCCGCTTTCATCATGAATCGCAGCGACCTCAATATTTTCTTCATGATCATCATCAATGATGCTGAATAATTTTAAATCGCGCATGACCTTGGGTGACAGGAATTGCAGGATAAAACTCTCGTCTTTAAAGTTGCGCATGGCAAAGTGCAAGGTTTCATTCCAGTCTTTGCCCGCGATATCCGGAAACCAGTCGCGGTCTTCAGCGGTAGGGTTTTCACAGATGCGACGAATATCCATCATCATGCTGAAGCCGAGCGTGTAAGGGTTAATCCCGCTGAAGTAGGGGTGGTCGTAGGGCAGCTGGGCAATCACACTGGTGTGGGATTGCAAAAATTCCAGCATAAAACCATCGGTCACCATACCGCGTGCGTAGAGTTCGTTCAGCAGCGTGTAGTGCCAAAAACAGGCCCAGCCTTCGTTCATCACCTGGGTCTGGCGTTGCGGGTAAAAATACTGGGCGATCTTACGCACAATACGAATGATTTCGCGTTGCCAGGATTCCAGTAGTGGTGAATTCTTTTCCAGGAAATAAAGAATATTCTCCTGGGGCTCCGGCGGAAAACGGCGTGCGGTTTTTGGATCTTCGGCGTGTTCCGTTTTAGGGATAGTCCGCCATAAGTCATTCACTTGTTTCTGTAAATATTCTTCCCGCTCCGCCTGACGTTGCTCTTCTTCCTGGGCAGAGATGGGGTAGGGGCGTTTGTAACGATCCACACCGTAATTCATCAGGGCGTGGCAGGAATCAATAATTTCTTCTACCTGGTCAATGCCATAGCGCTCCTCGCATTTACTGATGTAGTTTTTGGCAAACACCAGATAATCAATAATCGAATCGGCATCGGTCCAGGTTTTAAATAAATAGTTACCTTTAAAGAACGAGTTGTGGCCGTAGCAGGCGTGCGCAATGACCAAAGCCTGCATAGCCATGGTGTTTTCTTCCATCAAGTAGGCAATGCAGGGGTTGGAGTTAATAACGATCTCATACGCCAGCCCCATTTGCCCGCGCTTATAAGAATGTTCGGTGCTGAGAAATTGCTTGCCATAGGACCAATGGTGGTAGCCAATCGGCATACCCACAGCGGCGTAGGCATCCATCATCTGTTCGGAGCTGATGACTTCAATCTGATTGGGATAGGTATCGAGCCGGAATTCTTTAGCCAGTTCGCCCAAGGCCCGATCACAATCACGTATCAGGTCAAAGTTCCATTCCGAGCTAGTAAACAGCGGTTGAGTCATGCGACCCTCTTATGGAAGAGTTCACGGAATACCGGATAAATATCAGCGGCGCTGACAATATGTTGCATGGCGAATTGTTCCGGGCAAGCGGCCTGTACTTCTTCGTAGGTGTGCCACAAGGATTGATGATTGCGCGGCGTAATTTCAATATAGGAATAATACTGGCAATGCGGTAACACACTGTTGATCATCAATTCCTTGCAATTGGCCGAATCATCTTCCCAGTTATCTCCATCGGACGCCTGGGCACCGTATATATTCCACTCCGAAGGCGAGTAACGCGCTTCGATAATACTGTGCATCAAGCGCAGTGAACTGGACACTACGGTACCGCCGGTTTCGCGGGAGTGGAAGAATTCATCTTCATCCACTTCCTTGGCAATGGTGTGGTGACGAATAAAAACCACTTCCGTTTTTTCGTAGTTGCGCTGCAAAAATAAATACAACAGGATAAAAAACCGTTTGGCGATATCCTTTGTGGCTTGGTCCATAGAACCGGACACATCCATGATGCAAAACATCACCGCTTTGGAGCGCGGAATCGGTTGCTTGATATGCAGGTTGTATTTCAGATCAAAGGTGTCGAGCCAGGGCGTGGCCGCAATCGCTTTGCGTAACTTGGCCATTTCATCCAGCAAGGCTTCGTAACCGGGGCCGGTGCGTTCTCCGGGGTGTAAAGCCTCCAGCACAGCTTCCAGTTCTTCCAGGCGTTTACGTTTTTTTCCGGTCAAGGCGATACGACGCATATTGGCGGAGCGCAATGAGCGAACGATATTGATCTTGCCGGGACTGCCTTCGTTAGCAATACCTGCGCGAACCTGTTTGAACTCTTCCACGCCGGTCAGTTGCCGTTTGATCAAGTTGGGTAGTTCCAGACCGTCAAACATAAAATTCAGGAACTCTTCCTGGGAAATGGTGAATGAAAAATCATCTTCACCTTCGCCGGAGTCGCTGGCTTTGCTACCGCCTTCACCGCCGCCGCCTTCAGGGCGCGGAATACGATCACCTTCAGAAAAGTGCTTATTACCGGGCAGTACGCGGGTATTGCGACCGCCGTTACCATGGTAGATAACCGGTTCACCGATGTCTTTGGTAGGAATGCTGATCTTGCCGCCGCGATCAATGTCGGTGATGGAACGCTCGCCAACGGCATCGGAAACGGCTTTGTGAATCTGGGCGCGGTAGCGCCGCAAAAAGCGTTGGCGATTTACGGCACTTTTGTTTTTGGTGTTCAGGCGACGATCAATAATATAGCTCATAGCTTACCTGTCAGGCTGTCGCAAAACGGTCTGGCAGATGCGTCACATCTGCCAAGATTTTAACAATAACGTGGGTAGGATTTCTGCCTCTCCTCCTGAGTTGATTGTTCGCTATTGTGATTTCCTGACCCGCAAATACCACTCGGACAACAGCCGTACTTGTTTTTCGGTATAACCCCGCTCAATCATCCGTTGCACGAAATCCTGATGCTTTTTCTTGTCCTGGGCAGATGCCTTGGCATTGAAAGAAATAACCGGCAACAGATCTTCGGTGTTGGAGAACATCTTCTTCTCAATGACCGTGCGCAGTTTTTCGTAGCTGCGCCAATCCGGGTTCCGTCCGGCATTATTGGCTTTGGCCCGTAACACAAAGTTGACAATTTCGTTACGGAAATCTTTGGGATTGCTTATGCCTGCCGGCTTTTCAATCTTCTCGAGCTCTTCATTCAAGGCAGCGCGATTTAATATCTCGCCGGTTTCGTGATCACGGTATTCCTGATCCTGAATCCAGAAGTCGGCATAAGTCACATAGCGGTCAAATATATTCTGGCCGTACTCGGCATAGGATTCGAGATACGCCGTCTGGATTTCCTTGCCGATGAAGTCCACATATTTGGGTGCAATGTATTCTTTGAGGACGTTGAGATATTTTTCCTGCACTTCTTTAGGAAATTGTTCCTGTTCAATCTGTTGTTCCAGCACGTACATCAGGTGCACCGGATTGGCTGCAATTTCAGTGGGATCAAAGTTAAAAACGCGTGACAAAATCTTGAAAGCGAAGCGAGTCGATAAGCCGTTCATACCCTCGTCCACACCGGCAGCATCTTTATATTCCTGCAAGGATTTGGCTTTTGGGTCGGTATCTTTCAGATTCTCGCCATCATAGACGCGCATCTTGGAGAAGATGTTGGAGTTTTCCGGCTCTTTCAAGCGGGACAGGACTGAGAACTGTGCCAGCATGCGCAAGGTATCCGGTGCACAAGGTGCTCTGGACAGTGAACTGTTTTGGAGCAATTTTTCGTAAATCTGCATCTCTTCAGTAACGCGCAGGCAATAAGGCACCTTGACGATATAAACCCGGTCAATGAAGGCTTCGTTGTTTTTGTTGTTGCGGAAATTCTGCCATTCCGATTCGTTGGAGTGCGCCAGGATGATGCCATCGAAGGGGATGGCACCTAAACCTTCGGTACTATTGAAATTACCTTCCTGGGTCGCGGTCAGCAAGGGGTGGAGTACCTTGATCGGCGCCTTGAACATCTCCACGAATTCCATCAGGCCCTGGTTGGCGCGACATAAACCACCGGAGAAGCTATAAGCATCCGGGTCGTTTTGGGGAAATTCTTCCAATTTGCGAATATCGACCTTACCCACCAGCGAGGAAATATCTTGGTTGTTTTCATCACCCGGTTCGGTCTTGGTGATAGCGATCTGATTGAGGGTAGAGGGGTAAAGTTTGACGACCCGGAACTGGGTAATATCGCCGTGGAATTCCTGCAAGCGCTTGGCCGCCCAAGGCGACATGATCGTTTTGATATAGCGGCGCGGAATACCGTAGTCTTCCTCAAGGATATGGCCATCCTCTTCCGGGCTGAACAAGCCTAACGGTGACTCAAAAACCGGTGAACCTTTGATGCAGTAGATCGGCATCTTTTCCATCAGGGTTTTAAGCATTTCGGCCAATGAAGACTTACCGCCGCCAACCGGGCCGAGCAAGTAGAGAATCTGTTTCTTTTCTTCCAGGCCTTGCGCCGCGTGACGGAAGAAGGAGACTATCTGCTGGATGCATTCCTCCATGCCGTAAAATTCACCGAAGGCCTTGTATCGCTTGATAATTTTATTGGAAAAGATGCGGCTCAGGCGTGGGTCTTGCGCGGTGTCAACGAACTCAGGTTCGCCAATCGCCATCAGCATGCGCTCGGCGGCACTGGCATAAACGCTCGGGTCCGTTTTACAAAGTTCGAGGTACTCCTTGATCGATAATTCTTCCTGCTGGGTGCTGTCATAGCGCTCGCGGTAATGATTAAACAGGCTCATAACATACCTCTGGTTAGCGATGGGGTTCGCAACTGCTCAGGGTAGATCCCTCCAGCGGACGGCAATCGCAGCTCTTGAGACAACAACTCAAAGCTCTGGTTTAAGCATAGTCGTAAAAATCCTGCCGGGATGTAAATATAAAAAAAATTGCCGGCTCAATGTCAATCTTTCTCCTTAGTACCAAGAGCGTCAAGTTTTCTTTTCATAAAAACTACTTTCAAAAACTGCGCCAATTCTGCGTGCCGGTAATGTGCTGCCTACCAGACTGAAGGCCATGCGGGTTGATGTCAGATTGGACCTGTCGATCTATGGCCGGCATCAGCTTTACTGATATGACCTTTGATCCACAATATCGCGACGTTCATCCGCTGAGGTTGGTCGGGTGCGGGTAAAACAGTAAACCTGGTCGACATTTTCCGGCAAAATCCCGGAGCGGCCTGGCACGGCGTCGGAATTGCTATGATAGTATGCCGAGGGCTTGCCGGAAGCCGGTGCCCAGGTTATTACGTGGTTCAGCTGGAGCCGTAGTAGCACAACAACAATGTATAAAAATCTCTTACTTTTCTTTGCACTATGCCGTCATGAAAGGAAGTTTTTTCAGTCTTCACGATCTTATCCTCACCCTGACTATTGTCGAATGTCTGTGTATGGCGGTACTGGTGCGCGTATTGCCTGACAAACACGGGCAATCGCGAATGATCATCGGATGTTTTTTCCTAGCCGTTGCGCTGGTACTGGCATCAACCATGATCGTCTGGAATAACGCTTTTGCAGACCTCGCTGTCAATAAAACACCTGTGATGATTGTGATCTACGTCGCCTGCTTATTGTTACAGGGGCCCTTACTGTATTTCTATATCAAGTCGTTGCGCAGCAAAGGACACCACTGGAGCCGCCCGGATTTTTTGCACCTTCTGCCTGTGATAGGCGGCAGTATTATTGCCATTTTCTACGGCATCGACACAGCGGACTGGCGTGGCCTTACTACCCCCGATGAAGGTAAGCAGTACGCCGTTTCTTTTTTGTGGGCACTGGTAAAATTCTCTCCCTTCGTTTACGTCATCGCCAGCGCGCGTTTACGCTATCGCATCCATCAACATCTGCGGCGGGGTTTTTCTTCCGTCTCCGAAGTTGAACTGCGCTTGGGCGATATTATTTTATTGGGCTTTCTAGTGCATTGGGTCTGGACGCTGGGCACTTATTATGTGGCGGATTGGGTGCATTGGAGCGTGAGCAATGTGCTCGGCATCATCAATAACTATCTGGTGATCATTTTAATTAATGGCCTGTTTATCAGCGGCTTGCTCAACGCCGAAAAACTATTACACCCCGAACCCATCGTGGCCGAAAAACCCTCGCGCATTAAGAACCGCGAACACAAAATTGCCATCATCGAAAAAGCGATTCACGTAGATCGCATTTACCTGGAATCGAATTTAAATATCGATCGCTTTGCGGCACGGCTCGGACTGCGGGTACGCGACGTATCGGCTATTATCAAGACCCATTACGGCACGAATTTTTTTGAATTTATCAATAGCTATCGTATTGAGGAAGTGAAGCGGTTGTTATTGATGGACGAGCATAAGACGGAAAACATTCTGGATATTATCCACCTCGCCGGCTTTAACAGCCTCTCAACCTTCCACCGCTTTTTCAAGCGCCTGGTCGGTGTTACACCAACAGAATATCGCCGCCAGGGCGGAGTAATTCACACCGAATTGGAAACTGCGCCGAAGGTGTAGCGTATAGCCTTTTCGTTTTACACGACCACATTGAAATTCGCACGATGCGAGTTTGGCGTTAGGGCGTTTGGTTTCGAAACCCTCAAGTCAGGGACGACTTGAGGGAGCTACAAGGATGTATTTATGCGTTTTCGAAACCAAACGCCCTAACGACAAACGAATTTAGAACCAATATCCAGCTTAATTACAGTTATACGACCCACCCAAACCATTCACCGCTTCATACATGGCCGTCAACAAAGAATTCGCGCCATTCGTATCCTGCGACAACTCCCACGTCATGATGCCGCCAGCCTGTGAGCGAGCCAGCTGTGCTTTTTGACGAATTGTCGGAATGCCATTCCAATAATCCGAACCATTGCTGTCACGGCAGGCATTGGCAGCGTTGGCACCAACCAGCGTGTTGTAAGCCGACCAACTGGGGCGGGCGTAGTAAGGAACGCCCAGTACGGCTTTTTCTTTTGGCAAGCCACGGCCCAACCAATAATTCAGTGAGCTGACCGCATAAGAATAGGGCGAGTGGGTTGAACCATTGCCGCCGTCGTAAGCCATCAGGTTAAGGAAGTCGATGTAATTAAAGACTTCAGCCTTCACGCCGCCGCCGGTATACCCGGAAGCCACCACTGCTGCGGTCAACAATTTGCCGCGTGCACGCAGGGCGTTGCTCAGTTGTCCCATCAACAGCGCGTAATTATCGGCGGAGGCACCCGGGTCCGGGTATTCCCAATCCATATCCACACCGTCGAGGTTGTATTGTTCAACCAGGTTGATCAGGTTGTTGACAAAGGCGGTGCGCGTTGAGGCATTGGCGGCAAGCGCTTCAAATGCGCTGTCATTGCCGTCGTTCCAACCGCCGACAGCAATCAACACTTTTACGCCATTGGCATGGCCGAGGGTAACGATGCTTTGCAGCTTGGATGGATTGGGCACGCCTTGCAAACTGCCGTTGGCGTTGGGCAGCACAAAGGAGTAATTAATGTGCGTCAATTTGTTGTACTGGATTGCTGTCGCATTGCCAGCCCAGGAAGGCATATAACCGACGACCTTCATGCCGCCTGCCTGATTGCTGATGGTGTAAGACGCGAGCAGGTTATCAAAACCGATGCTGGCAAGATTCGCCGTATCGCCCGTCAGTGTCACGCTGCTGCCGCCTTGATTGGCTTGTGAGCGCAGCACCGCAGAATAACCATTGATCACTCGCACGGAGGACACGCGATTACTCCAACCGCTCGGTACATTTTGCGCCCCCGCGCCGCGGCAAAAACTCGCGCCGCCGAAGTTGGTGTTCTCATAGAAACACACCGCACCGGCCTGCACAGTAACCTGATCAAACTGGGCATTACCTAGCGTACCGGCGGCGTGGCTGGTGTGCGCAAGCCCCGCATAGGCATTGCTGTTCATGCTGACCGTGGCTGTGCCGACCTGCGTCCAGTTATTGCCGTCGAAAGAGCTGAATCCGGTAAGTGTATTGCCGTTACGTGTGAGCTTGACCCAGTAAGGCGTAAACACGCCGCCCTGGGAATTGCTGGTGCTGGTACCGCTCGCGGCGGTGCGACGCTGGAAGATAGCCCCGTTGCTGCTGGTCATCGCCATCATCGCGTTCTTCGAACCGCCGGTTAAATTCTCACGAAACATCACACCGGCCTTGGCCCATTCATGGGTGGCGCTGAGCGAGGTAACCTGCGCGATAATCGCGCCGTCGCCATTGAAGGGTTGATACACAAAATGGAAATTATCCGTGTTATTCCAGATGTCATTGCCGTTCGCGGTCGTGTTGAACACGCCGTTGCTAAAACTGACCGAACCTGGCAAAGGTGAGCCCACATCGCCGTTATTCCAGGGCGCGGGCAGGTTACTGTTGGATGAGCCGTAAACGGCCATCTCCCAGATCGAATAACCCCAATCATTACCCACACTGCGCGCCGTGCCGTTCATACGCACATAGCGGTAATTACCGGAGATAGCCACCGTATCAGTGCGGTCCCCAAAACTCCCGCCCGTGCGCGTCGCCAGGGTTGTCCAACTGCTGTTGTTATTCGAGCCCTGGATCGTGTAGTTCGCCGCGTTAGCCGCCTCCCAATCAATCACCACCTGCGACAGGTTATAAGCCTGCCCCAAATCAATGGTCAAAAACGCCGGGTCTACCGCGTGGTTCGATTCCCAACGCGTCGCCGGATCACCGTCCACCGCAAAAGACGCCGCCTGAAACTGCGAACTGGCAAAGGTCGCCGCGCCATCGGACAACTTAATCGCAGTTTGTGCAGAAAGTGAAACTGACCACAGCATGCCTGCTAAGCAGACTAAAAAAGCAAAAGGCGTCAATCGCACCTGGCCTCGCCAGGAATTCTGGCGTAAATATTTTATCAATGTCATGACAAGCTCCGAATGGTTTGACCGTTGTTATGAAAAGCATCGACTATTGAAAATAATGTCGCTGAACCGGCGGCACAACGCCATAAAAACTCAACAATCCATACATGCGGGAAATCCCGACGTACATTAAAAAAACACCTGTTAACGCAGATGGTTTTCAGCAGTGCCCGCACACCTGAATGTTCCCGTCCACAGCATGAAAAAATCCTGCGCGGAATTCCTACCGTTTGGTGTAAAAGGTATCAATTGGGAAGGTTTCACCTTTGGCGTTTGGTGGGAGTCGAGAGAGTTGGCGGATTTCGGCACCTCGATCACAGGCGGTTATACTGATACGTGCTATGGTAAGAACGGCTGATCCATCGCGTGTATCGAGGAAAAATAATAATGAAAGTGAGCTACCTGAATCTTCATGACTTACTGTGGGCGATTACCTGTGTCGAATGTCTGCTGTTGGTTGCCATCCTGAAGGTACTCCCGACGCAGCGTGCACAATCGCGCAATTTGTTGGCGTTATTTCTGATTCAGGTGGCAAGTATCCTGGGGACCAGCATTTTTATCTGGAACCTGAATTTCCATGCGGCCGGTATAAACGACTCCATCATCCCTCCGTCGATCTTATCTGTTTGCATACTGTTGCAAGGCCCAACGCTGTATTTTTACCTGCGTTCGTTAACCGAAGAGGTCCAGTTGGTACAGATGAGACATCTCGTTCATCTGATTCCCGCGGTGATTGTGTTGTTGGTGATTATGGCGTTCGATGTTGACAGTGAAGCCTGGCTTCCCTGGATTGAATTACCCCCGGCCAAAGCGGCGGCCGTGGGTTTTGTGTGGGCTGTGGTGAGATGCTTTCCCTTCTTCTATGTGTTGGCTTGTTTTGTGACGGAGTACCGGGTTCGCCGCTGCATCAGACAACGCTATTCGACCTTTTCACCTCTGGATCTGAATTTGTCCTATTTGATTCTGGGGGGTTATTTTATCCATTGGTTCTGGTCGTTCGTCGGCTACTTTATTGGTGATTACATCAGTGGTAACGCGAACGACATGATGGGCATTATTAACAATTACTTGTCGGTCTTGCTGGTCAACGCGTTGTTTATCTTTGGGTTGCTGAATTCGCGCCAGGTGATGGCTCCGAATGCACCGGAAGGGTCAGCCGAAGGTGAACGCCTGGCGGACATCGCGCAGCTGGAGGAAAAAATCCAAGCCGTGGAGCAGGGCATCCAGAAACACAAACTGTATCTTGACAGCCATATTAATCTTGATCGTTTTGCGGAGCAGATTGGTGTGCGTTCCCGTGAGGTATCAGAAATTCTGAATACCCACTATCAGCAGAATTTTTTTGAATTTATTAACTATTACCGCGTGGAAGAGGCCAAGCGTTTGCTGCGCAGGCCTGAGGCACAAGAGTCTATTCTGGATATTGTTTTTCAATCCGGCTTCAACAGCCAGTCGGCATTTCATCGATTTTTCAAGCGTCTGGAAGGCATAACACCCTCGCAGTATCGTAAACAGGTCACGCTGCAACAACGCGCACACGCGCAAGAACAAACAGTCAGACCAGCATGACATAAAAAACGGCTGCTCCGTAAAGAGCAGCCAACGCCATAAGGCTAACAAGAATTAATTCAGTGGGGTAATGCGCAACCAATTCAGGTTCCAGCCACCGTTATTTACATAAATACCGAAGCGGTGGGTGCCGGCATTGAGGGTCACCTGATGCGAGATAGTGGTCCAGTTCTGCCAGCCCCCGGTAGACGGAATAGTGAGGCTGCCATAAGACGGTGAGCCGCCCGCTTCTTCAAAGATTAATTGACCTCCACCGGACGGACTGGCTACCCGATACTCAATGCGATACAGACCGGTTTGCGCAACATTGATGGGGTGATTGGTGTAAGACAGCCAATCTCCCGCATCAAGCCAGCCGACATTGGCACCGCCGCCAGTATCGCTGGTCGCTTCGGTCTGCACACCGCTCATGACCGCAAAGTCTTCGGCCTGGATGGTGATTGCGCCGGCGCTACTGCTGGACGAGGAAGAAGAACTGCTGCCGGCGCTTTCAATGCGAAGCCAATTGACGTTGAAGCCGCCGCTTCTGGCACTCAGCGCAATGCGTTGCGTTCCTGCCGACAGTTGCACCACATGTGAAATGGTTTGCCAGTTTTGCCAGCCACCGGTCGAGGGAACTGCAATGTCACCAAATGTTGGTGTGCCGCCTGCTTGTTCCAGTCCTATCACACCACCCCCATTCAAACTGGCAACACGATAGCTCACCCGATAACTGCCGTTGGCCGGTACAGTAATGGCGTAAGTCATCCAGTCACCGTTGTCGATGTAGCCCACATTCTGCCCACCATTGGTATCACTGGTGTTTTCCAGCTGAATGCCCGACATCTCACAGAAATTTTCAGCCTGGATGGTCGCGGGCACTGCCTGACTGTTACAGGTGGGCGGTGTGGGGCTCTGCCAGTTTTGAATAATCGATTTGCTCAGGGCGCCGGAAGCGGTGAGTTGTGAGCTGACCCATCCACCGGTACCGCTGGCGCCCGGCACCAAGGCAGATGCGCCCTCTGCCTTACCGTTGATGGCCCAGTTGGCGTGGCTGATATGGTTATTACGCAGGAACTCCATCCAGGCGTTGGTTTCGCTTAAAGCCACACCGCCGTCGCCATTGGCGTTGACGGAGCCCCATTCGGTCACGAACAACGCAATGCCGCTATTCAGGGCGGACTGCGCTTTGTCGCGCAGGTATTGCCCATGAGTACCGGCGTAAAAATGCAAGGTATAGGCGATGTTACTGGCATTGATACGGTCGTTGGCCGCCTGATCTACATCCTGCGACCAGGTGGGTGTGCCGACGATAATCAGGTTGTCGGGGTCCACGGCGCGAATGGCATTGATCACGGCCGTGGCGTAAGGCTTGATCACACCACTCCAGGAAACCTGCAACGGCTCGTTATAGACTTCATAGATCACGTGATTGTGATGGCCATAGGTTTGCGCCATCTCACGAAAAAAGGCGACGGCCTGATTGCGATACTGCTCCGCATGATGGGAATGCCAGTCGATGATGACGTACATATCATTGGCAATGGCCGCGTCTACCACTGCGCGAACCTTGGCTTTGTTGCCCACCGGATCTTCCAGATAACCACCGGGATCTTCCACACCCATGGCGGCCCGGACAAGTCGCGAATTCCAGTCATTCTTCAGCCAACTGACAGTACTGGCGTTGTAATACTTTTCGCCGCCCCAGCCGTTGTTACTCCAGAAGAGGCTATTACCAGCGAGACTGCCCGGCTGGCCGCCGATCAGGACGCGATTGCCCTCGACTGATAAAGGCGGCACATCGGCATACGTGGGCGCTGCGATAAACAGCAGAGCAGCGGTGAAGAGGGCAGTAACGAGCGTCAACGTACGGCCAAAAAGAGTCGGAACGCTGGCCGATACGTTTGCGATAACGTTGTTATTCATATTGTGATTACCTGTTGTGATGACCTGAAAGGCCTGGGGATAACACTCACACCGCCTTTGAATTATCAGAGGTTAGCGGCGTGGACCTGCACAGCCATCCTTCGGTTTTTTATAACTGCATTCGATTGGGCATGGCTGCCGGAACCAGTATTCCGACCTCGCCAATTACCGCCACCTACTTTCAGCACAAACAGAAAATGGGAAGGTATTAATTCGTGCATGACTGCATTTGGTCTTTTGCGAGCCTATATCGCCAATAACGAAGCGCGTCGTTGACATGGGTAGAATGATCGTTCTACCATGCGGCCCATGAATACAGCTTCTGCTAATCCGACTATTGAACACTTGCTGGCAGTGACTGAATCACTCGTCTATAGCGGCGGTATCTGTGCCACCGGCATGGATTTAATTGTCACTGCGTCAGGCGTATCACGAAAAACCATCTACAAACACTTCGGTAGCAAAGACGGGTTGATCGCCGAGGCCCTGCGGCGCCGGGATGAGCGATGGATGAAGTGGTTCAGTGAAAACACGCAGCAGGTTTCCGAACCCAAAGAGCGGTTGCTGCACATGTTCACAGTACTGAGCCAATGGTTCCAGACGCCGGGCTTTCGCGGCTGTGCTTTTATCAATGCAGCGGGGGAAATTGGCGACCCAGGTGATCCCATTCGTCAGGTTGCCCGTGAACACAAGTTGAAACTGTTGCAGTTTGTCGAGCAACTGGTGCAGGGCTACACCCACAAAAATGTCAGTGAGCTGGCGGAACAATTACTGATATTAATTGACGGCGCCATCACCCTGGCGCTGGTCGTGGGCGATACCCAGTCGGCGGTGCGTGCAGGTCAAATAGCCCGCACACTGCTTGAGAAATAATGGTTTTATAAATGCGTTGAGGAGAATGCTATGTCGGTTACCGAAACTCGCCCACCTTTGCCTCCCTTTACTCGCGAGAGTGCTATTGAAAAAATCCGTTTGGCGGAAGATGGTTGGAATAGTCGCGATGCAGAGCGAGTGGCCAAGGCCTACAGCCTGGATACCCGCTGGCGCAATCGCGCGGAGTTTGTCAGCAACCGCGAAGAAGCGCGTCAATTTCTGGAGCGTAAGTGGCGCAAGGAGTTGGAGTATCGCTTGATCAAAGAATTGTGGGCATTTACTGATAATCGGATTGCGGTGCGTTATGCCTATGAATGGCATGATGATTCCGGCAATTGGTTTCGTTCCTATGGAAATGAAAATTGGGAGTTTAACGCTGAGGGATTAATGACGAATCGTTTTTCGTCGATCAATGATCTGCCGATTGCGGCGTCGGAGCGCAAGTTTCATTGGCCGCTGGGAAGGCGTCCTGATGCGCATCCGGGGCTTTCTGAATTGGGGTTGTAGCTGTAGCGGAATGTTTTCGTATTACGTTTTTACATATAATTTTCGCGGATCATAACAACTATTTTGGTTGGTGCGATGCTTTTAATGTGGATGTTATACCAAAAAACGATTTGGAGTTCTTATTAAATAATGAAGTGGATCATCTGGTTAATTATTTGGTTAAAAATAAGCTGAGCTTGTGTTTGGCTATCTAATCTAATATCAGTGCTCATTTATATACGCAATT
The DNA here is from genome assembly GCF_051846955.1 of Cellvibrio sp. ARAG 10.3. Taxonomy (NCBI): domain Bacteria; kingdom Pseudomonadati; phylum Pseudomonadota; class Gammaproteobacteria; order Cellvibrionales; family Cellvibrionaceae; genus Cellvibrio; species Cellvibrio sp. ARAG 10.3. The sequence goes on along the minus strand of NZ_JBPYCU010000009.1, from coordinate 118,236 downwards.
TATAGAATTTTGGTTACCGTAAGTTAAATCAAGCCAGCTATCAACGCTCACACTTGGGGTTTAATGCTTCGATTTGATACTTTCGAACTGATGGCTGAAGCCCCGCTATCAAATGGGCACGCCTAACCAATATTAACTGCTCGGCCTAGGCAGTGGATGTCGTCCAACCAAGAAGCCAAAGCAACCCTTGCTGAGAAGCTAAATCAGGTTGAACAATTAAGAAGACCTATTGGAAGACCTGATAAGCCTCATTTGGAAAATAAAAAAACCGCCCGGAGGCGGTTATTAATATTGGGAAAGCATGTTGAAATTTAGCACCAACACTCGATACTGTGTTGAACCTTCGATCTTTCCACGAAATGAGTATTCTAAAGATAATTCGCGACAAATTGTTCTCGCAATTCAGGATTCGATTTCAACGGCCATGCATAATTAATCGCTGTCTCTGCATTCAATATATCTGACCCGTAAGCCTTTCTAAACGAGTTACGCAAATGCGGCGTCGAAAAGTAACAAAATGCTAAGTCACTGTCTCGATCGCCGAGGATGCACCAGTCATACTTCATTGTTGAAACGAATATTCGATTCGAATCATCCATGATGCAATCAGGTCTACCCCCTCCCGCGTACTCATTTAATGCGTTAAGAAAATCCTCCTCCGTGTCGCTCAATGTCGACTTCAGAGCTTTAAATTTTTCGATTCTTTCGACACCGTATTCATCTGGCGAGGGATCTAAAACTACATAGATAAAATCAGAAACATCTATGGCACGAAGAAAATTCTGAAGATGATTAAAGAAAAGACTCATTCTGAGCTCGTCAAAAGTCAAAAAAATCTCCTTATCCGAACCCGGACGCAAAAGCGCGTCCGGGAAACTTGTAGATATGTTAACAAGTTTTTCTGCTTCTGAAACGATGCTTTCGAATTCCGCTTCTGATGTGATGAATTGCATTACCCCTCCTTTTTAAACCGAATTTTTACCACTTTTTTAGAATCTCGAAATATCTCTCCTGTAGGACCATCAGTGCTATCAGAGAATCCCCTTGTGGTATATTGCTTTTTTCCACCTCTAGAGAATATATAAACTGGTCCTTTTTTGGTGTTGCGTGTCTCCACGTCGAAGCCGTTATCCAATAGATGCCTATTAAACTGGTCCATGGTCCAGTCTACGTCATAATTTTGTTCCTTGGCGCCTGGGTTTGTAGCGTCTCGCACCCTCATTCTTGGCTTTTCAGGCAAGCTAATTTTGTCACTTAGCTTGTCGGTTTGCTTTGCGATTCTTGCTACAGTGCTGCTCCCCGGCGGTGCAGCAGACGCAGCCAATGCAGCGATGTTGTCTGCTCGAAGCTCGTTTAACCCATCTTGCCCCGCGTAGTACAACGCCCAATTGTCCGTATATCGACCTACGATAATCGCACCCCAGGCCCCAAGTGACTTTCCGAACGCTGGAACACCTTCAGTAAATACTTCTAAAGGCGACTCTCCGTCTGGGTCCTCATACCTAAAGGGATTATTATTCCCATAGGCATAAAGGTTAAAGCTTTGAATATTTCCTTCGTGGAAGCTGACAGGGTCCATAGCCAGCATGCGCCCAAGCTCTGGGCTGTACCACCGGGCTTGCAAGTCAGATAATCCAGTATCTAAATCACGCGATGCTCCGGTAAAGCCTCTTGGATCACCGGATGGGCTGGGAATGGGTGATCCCCAGGCATCATAAGCTTGATTCCATAATAAATTTCCAGAGTCATCTGTGGCGGCAATCGGTGAGCCTGCGGCATCGCTATGATAATAAATGATCTGTTCAACAGCATTCGCTGACGTTGCAAACATCAGCAGACATGTCATTACAATGAAGTGTAAAGTTTTCATCTTTTATCCTCCGTGAGATTCAGGGTACGCCAACGATGGCAGTATCTTCATTGATCTTCGCAGCAGGTTTGGTACCTACATACACATACTCATCAAACCCACCAGCGGGATTATATTCACCCACGAGCAAGCCGGTTTTGGTGTAAAGATAGTGGGTTGTTGAGGTGGCATCCGACCGTAACGTTCTCATACCGGCACCATCATATTGATAATTAATGGTGGCTGTACCAACATAGGCCGTGGTTAAACGTCCGTTACCGCTGTAATCAAAATAATTAATCCCATCACTGGTGACATTCCCTCGATCATCGTGCGTTACACTCAAGAAATACGTAGGGAATACTCGGTGTGTCAACAGCATGTTGTTGTAGTAGTACTCTTGGTAGATACCATTGCGATCCCGAATTTCAATGTTGCCCAAGGCGTCGTAAGTGAGTGTTTCGTTACCCCATAGTCCTGCTGCGGTCGATAATCGGTTAATGTCGTCATAGGTCAACGTTCGGTCATGAAGAGTGCCTATCCCATCTGTTATCGATGTCACGTTAAAGCCATCGTCGTAGCTGTAGGTGAGATCTACGATAGCCCCGCTAATATTGCCGGTGTTGATATTACTGAGCCGCTGGCGCACGTCCTGTGAATAGCTCGTAGAAAGACCGTTTGCCAAGCTCATCAGTGCCGGCATACCGTTAGGGTGATGGGTTATCTGAGTGATATAAGGCGCTGCTGTCGTTGCATGCCCTAACGCATTGGTGTTATACGTCACGACGCGTGAACTGGGGTAGGTAACGGTGTTAACAAAATCAAGCGAATCAATGCCGTAAGCTATTTCATATTCACGGCCGCCCACGAGTAATGATTCCCCTGTCAGATTGCCATTTTGATCGTAGGTATAGACCCGCTCTGCAAGAGCGTTATCGATATTAATAACATTGGATGCATCGTCGTATTGATAGGTCACGCCAGGCGTTAAATCAGAATAGCTAACGGTATCCAGGCGATTTAAATCATCATATGTAAAGGTTTCTGTAATGCCGCTGCTACCTATCTCTTTCGTGAGCATGTTACCCATAGCATCGTAGGTATACACGGTAATTCCCGTTTCCGGATTTTCTTCTTCTACCAAGAAGCCTTTACTGTTGTGACGGTAATAACGCGCCAGGCCTAAAGTGCCACCACCGGACTGCGCGGCTCCTTGAAACACTCGCCAAATTTGTCCAATACCATTTCTCGCGATCAATGTATTAATGGTCTCAGGCGAATAAATCGCAGCTAGCTCCTCTGAGCCCGACATCGTCCCTATGTGATCATACCGCCGGCTTGTCACGTGACCATTTTCGTCTGTAACGATTACGTCACTTGCATTAGGATAAGCGTAGGTTTTATCAGCGCCATCAGCGTGAACTTCCCGAACAACGCGGTTATATTCGTCGTACTCCGTGGTCGTGCCGTTCGTGCTGTTTGGATAGCTTTGGAAAACCACCCTTCCCAAGCTGTCGCGCGTTTTGGTGACTTCAATCGAGTCAAGCGTCACAACGTCTTCTCGCTTCACATTCAGTTCGCGACCAAATCCATCCATCGTGATCGTTTCTTTAAAGTTCCCGCGAGTGAGCTCCTTTCGGTCAGCAAAATAGTCAACATTGACATCTGCATTGATCGGATAGTCAATCCCGATAATTCGATTCAACGAATCCCATGTGTAACTGTAAACATAACCTCTGGGATCAGTGACGCTGGCTAAGGTACCGCTACCATTTACGGTGCGGCTAATAGAAACACCCTCCGGCAACAACTCAGAACGAGCAATGCCACGATAATAATTGCTATACGTTGTGGTGTTATTGTTTGCGTCAGTGACTGTACTGACGTCCCCTTCCGACGTGTAGGTATAGGTCGTCACGATACCCAGCTTGCTCTCGGTCAACATATTGCCATTAACATCGTAGGTGTATTCATTCAACCAGGTATCGACGGGCGCATCAGTAACTCGCGTTATTTCCTCCTCTAACACTAACCCTAAGATCCAACGAGACGGATCATTGCTGTATACATAGGATTTTTCCCGGTTTGATGCGCCTGTCGTCGTGGAGGTTTCAATGACCGTTTGTGGGTCACCATAACTGGTGAAGTTGGAATAGGTTGTCGTTGTGCCCCGTGACTCACGGTAGTGAATGCGTTCAGATAAAAGCGGAATATAAGTTGCGGAATCAACGCGTAAGTTATCACGCCCGTGCCAGAAGTTTTCGGTGGAAACTTGTAACGCCGTGTAGTTGTATTGAATCTGCTCAATAACGCTACCAGTATTAGTGTATAAGCGTTCTGCCGCTTTTAATCCTGTCGCCCAGACGTTACCGCTACCTACGGAGGTGTAACCATAATGATAGTGTTGCTGAATACCATCAGGTGTATAAATAGTAGTCTCATCATACCCTGTTCCGCTTGAATGCCCTGGTACATAATTGTAGGTCCATACGCCTGGGTCGATGCCAGGGCCGCTGGTTTCTTTTGTAGTAACTACTGTCGTTGTTGAGTTCCACAATGCAGTGCCATAAAACACATAGTCGTAGGTGTATTCAATCTCCCCACCGAAAGGTGAAGTAATTTTTTGTATTGCAAGCTCACCTGGATTAGCGCTTATATAGGTGGGTTTATAATGAAATACCCAATCAAGATTGTCTGGTCGGGTGACGCGAGACAATTGCGGTGGAGGATTCAGGACATTACCAGGGAACACGTAATCAAATTCCCATACTTGTCCGTTAGCCTGAATTTCCGACAAACGAATATCGCCCGTAGTGATGTCATCATAAGAAAACGCTACAGAGCGCCCATCACTCGTTGTAATGTTATCAATGTAGATAAAACCAGCGGAGTTGGTCACATAATCTATCGTCATTGAGTTGCCGTTGGCATCTTCGATATAGGTAGCATAAATGCTGTGCACATCGCCTACGACATGAACGTAATCCATGTGATATTGAGTTCCATCAGGTGCTTTTACTATCACATCTCCTGCCACGCAGTCTGCTGACCACCATTCTTTGGTGATTAGATAGGGGCTATGACTGTTAGCTAGAACGAGGAGCTGACGGCTGCCATCAGGCAATTCTAATGAGGGGTTATCCGCTGTCGTAACGGCCCAAAGATTTTGAGTACAAATTTTGGTGGCGTCACTTGCATTAACGACGATCCTGCCAAAATGTACATTCCAACCATAACCATAAGCTGTGCGTTCAACACCAACGGTGGGCGTTGCATATGAATGGAGGACACTAAGATCAAAGCCACCGTTGCCGGGAATATGAATTGACGTTAGACCTACTTGCAACATTCCTGAAAAAGTATCGACGTTCTCAATAAAATCTTGATTAGAAAGGTTTTTAAAAGGATTGATCCCAGGTTCTTCATAGTAATCACGGATCGTGTTAGCGAGTACCTGATTAGCACTCACAAGCAAAACCGAAAGCAATAGATAGCCGAGAGTCTTCATATGAAACTCCTTGAAGGAAAAGAATTTATTTAAAAATTAATGTGCGTGACGGCTTTTTCGTTCAAGCGCCTTTTGCTCTATTGGATCTAGCGGTCGGAGTGCGAGCTCGTCCGGCTTTCGAAGCGCTGGTGGGGCGGAGATATGATTAAATTGCAAACTTTCAGCGTGCGTTACACTGTTTTGTTTTTTGAGATTTTTGGGCGGGACCCCTAAAGATTTCGCCTCTTCAGGATGAAATCCATAAGCGATATGTTTTCCTGCATAGGACAGTCCACCAACAGTGGATAAAACTCCTATCAAAATAACAGCGCGTTTTATTTTCGACATACCTTCTCTCCTTTATTCCATGTATGTAAATACCAAATAAGGAAGCCAAGTACTGCTGGTAAAATGGCTACAGCGAAGGAAAGCTAGCACATAAAAAATAGTAATAAATGTTAAATTTTGTTTTCCTATTTATAACCCCCTACCTTCGGCCGTGATTCGCAAAGCCAGGTGCCAAATCATTTGTTTTAAAAACTCGATTGGAAAAATATCTGTTATGAGTGATAAATTTATTCTAAGACACGAGGAGAAATTAGACGACGAATCAGCCGTAGGTACAGCGAATGTCATTGTTGAATGGAGATGCAATGGGTATCTTTGAATTGATCTAATGAACGAAAGATAGTAGACAGACTAATTGCCTTGCGACACAGCGAATCCGTCTAACATTCGCTAAAGCCTTTCTCTGCTTCACACAGCGGCGAAGCATGATGAGCAAGGGGATGAGATAGGGGAACTAAGGGTTTTCTTGTCATACAGGGTGACCCTTTAATTTCTGAAAGAACGAAACCATGTCTTTGATACCAATTAATGAGCTTCTCTTGGGGTATAGAGCTTTCGGATGGTTTTTGCGGTACAGCATCAAGTGTAATTTCCAACTGCAATTCGTCAGCTAATTCACAAAGACGCCGTAAAATCACACTTCCTAGCCCCTGTCCGGATTTATAGATGTATAAATAGGCAAGTTGGACAAAACCGGGTACACAGTCGGTCGGCCATTCTGCGGCCATACACCCGATTTGCTCGCCATTCCAGATTATGATATTCGGATGTGCTGTTCCTTTAGAGGCATCATATTGGTGAGCCTTGTCGGGCTCACCTGTAAAAAACTCAGTTGCTAGGATTTTTATAAATTTGTCTTCGTTCATACATCCCTCGCAGCAGTTAGTGAAGAGCGCTTTGCTGCTGTTTCTATAACTCCTCAAGCATGGCTTCCCAAATAGGCTCATATCCTGCATCACACACAAATGAGCCAGCTTCGTAATGTAAATCGGAAATTATCGCGCTACCATTTCCAAGTGGGGCTATTTTTCCCGACTCTTCATCGGCAAGGCGCTGATCCAGAACAACAGGAATAAAGTCACAAAACACTTTGGCGTCTTGCTCCGTGGCAATCCCATTATCCAGAATCCGGATGACATCGGTATAACCCAGCGACGAAGCATAGTAGCGAAGAAAGTCGTCTATATAAGCGTAGTGATAGGGCTTAAATGTCACAGTGCTTTCCCTCCAGATTCAATCTTTTGCATCCGGTCAGCGACCCAAAGCAGAGAGATAGTCCCGGCATCGCACGCCATGAGTATTAGCATTAAGTACATCAGCCTCACGGTAGAGCGTTGGGTGTTCGCCTTTGCGAATGGGCCTTGCCCGAAACCCGTCGAATTGCTTTATATAGTCACGCAGCTCTACCAAGCTTTTAAATTGAATAAGTTCGGTTCTCATCGTTTGTCCTTGCTTCATAGCGCGTTGGCGAAAAAGACGGATTGAAGATCTTTCCTCAACATCGGTACGCTTTTTGCGATAGAGCCCCCAAAGGCCCTTAACCGTCAAGAATCCGTACACTATGGCATTTCCTTCTCTCACTCAACTGCGCAATACCGACCGGAAAGCGGCATGGGGTCAATTGCGTGGGTTGGGGCGCGGCAGCTTGGGTGTTCCTATCCTGTTGCTGATGTTGCTGGCCATGATCATCCTGCCCATGCCGGCATTTCTGCTGGATTCTTTCTTCACTTTCAACATCGCGTTGTCCATTGTCGTGTTGATGGTGACCATCTATGCCTTGCGTCCCCTGGATTTTGCGGCGTTTCCCACGATTTTGCTGGTGGCGACCTTGTTGCGTCTGTCATTGAACGTGGCATCTACGCGCGTGATTCTGTTGAAGGGGCAGGAGGGTGGTGATGCGGCGGGGAAGGTGATTCAGGCGTTTGGCGAGGTGGTGATCGGCGGTAATTACGCGGTGGGTATTGTGGTGTTCCTGATCCTGATGATCATCAATTTTGTGGTGGTGACCAAGGGCGCCGGGCGGATTTCCGAGGTGAGCGCGCGTTTTACCCTGGATGCAATGCCCGGTAAGCAAATGGCCATTGATGCAGACCTCAACGCGGGCCTGATCGATCAGGACGAAGCGCGCACGCGCCGCAAGGAAGTTGCGTCAGAGGCAGATTTTTATGGCGCGATGGACGGTGCGAGCAAGTTTGTGCGCGGTGATGCCATCGCGGGTATTTTGATCATGGTGATCACCATCATCGGCGGCTTGAGTATTGGCATGCTGCAGCATGATCTGGAATTCAGCCGGGCCATGGAGATCTACGTGCTGCTGACCATCGGCGATGGTCTGGTCGCCCAGATTCCATCACTTTTATTGTCAGTTGCGGCGGCCATTCTGGTTACCCGGGTTAACACCGCCGAGGACATGGGCGCGCAGATTACCGGCCAGATGTTTGCGTCACCCAAGGCCCTGGCAATTGCCGCCGCGATCTTGTTTTTGATGGGTTCCATCCCCGGCATGCCGCATGTTGCGTTTATGGGGTTAGGTTTACTGGCCGGGGGGCTGGCTTACTTCATCCATTGGAAGCGTCAGCAGCCGACCCCCGTAGAAGACAACAGCTTTATTCCCTCTGGCAGTCGTTCCGGCAGCACCAGTAAGACGCCGGCAACGGGGGGCGCTGCGCCAGAGACGCCGCGCCCGGTGGCGTCCTTACCGCCCTCGGCAGAACCTGCCGAAGTGGGTTGGGATGATGTCCAGCCGGTGGATGTGATCGGCCTGGAAGTAGGCTATCGCCTGATTCCCATGGTCGATAAAAACCAGGGCGGCGAGTTGTTGGGCCGTATTAAAGGTGTCCGCAAAAAGCTCTCCCAGGAGATGGGTTTCCTGATTCCTACCGTCCATATCCGCGACAACCTCGACCTCTTGCCCAATGGCTACCGCATCAGTTTGATGGGCGTGGCGGTGGCGGAATCCGAGGTCTATCCCGACCGCGATCTGGCGATCAATCCCGGCCAGGTATTCGGCACACTCGATGGTATCAAGACCAAAGATCCGGCTTTTGGCCTGGAAGCGGTATGGATCAGTGCCGGTCAGAAAGAACAGGCGCAGACCCTGGGCTATACCGTGGTGGATGCCAGCACTGTAGTGGCCACCCACCTCAACCAGATCCTGCAACAACATACCCACGAATTGCTCGGCCATGAAGACGTTCAGAAACTGCTCGACATGCTCGCCAAATCCTCGCCCAAGTTGGTGGAAGAGCTGGTGCCCAACACCATCAGCTTGAATGTGCTGCTCAAGGTGCTGCAAAACCTGCTGCGCGAACGGGTGCCGATTCGCGATATTCGCTCCATCGCCGAAGCCTTGGCGGCGGGGGCGGGCAAGAGTCAAGATCCCGCCGCTTTGACTGCCCTGGCGCGGGTGGCGCTGTCCCGCCAGATTGTGCAAAACATCGTGGGAGCCGAGCAAAACATACCGGTTGTCACGCTTGAGCCGGCGTTGGAACAGTTATTGCTGAGTACCGTTCAGCAGGCACAAAAAGCCGGCGCCGATGACAGTGCGTTTATCGAGCCGGGGCTGGCAGATCGCTTACAACAGTCGCTGGTAAAAGCGGCGCAGAAGCAGGAAATGGCAGGCAAACCGCTGGTGTTACTGGTTGCTGCGCCCTTGCGGATGATGTTGTCGCGCTTTGTGCGCCACAGCGTGCCGGATATGCGGGTTCTGGCTTACACCGAGATTCCCGACAACAAACAAATCACCATCGATGCCACTGTCGGTGCTGATAAAAGGTAAGTGTTAACCGCTCAAACCACGGGCGAGGAGAAGAGTTATGCAAGTCAAACGTTTCGTTGCTGCTGATATGCGTCGTGCGTTGGAGCTGGTCCGCCAGGCGCTGGGGCCGGATGCGATCATTCTCTCCAGCAACCGCACGGCAGAAGGCGTGGAGATACTGACCACGCTGGCCAGCGATACCGAATTGCAACACTTGCAGCAGCCGGCAGCGCCAACGCGTCCGCTGGTTCAGGAGCCCGCGCCAGCACCGGCAGAGGATATCCTCGGCGCATTTAAAAGCCTGGGTAGCACCGCGCGCGGCCCAGCCTCCGGCAAAACCGGTAAAGAACTGGCTGATGAGATCGAGCGTGCGCGCCTGCGCATGCTGGCCAGCCGTAACGCCGAAGCCTCCGCCAAAGAATTCCTGGTGGCCAAACAGCCCAAGGTCAATGCCGCCATTCCCCGGCAAGCACCGGGCGTAGCTGCAATAAACAGCGACACGGCGACGCTGAACAAGCCGCGTCTCACCGCCGCCGAACGTTACCCACTAATTGATGACGAGCCAGCGCCGGTCAGCACATCCAAACCGCAAGCCAGCGACTTGTTTTCCAGGCCCGAACCCATGATCAACCAGGAGCAGATCCAGCTCTCTGAACTGCAGGCTGAATTGGCCGATATGCGGTTTTTGCTGGAACAACAATTGGACCGCATCACCGGCGGAACCCCGGCACCCCAGGGCTCGCCGGTATTGTCCAGTGTGGGTCGTCGACTGGAGCGTATCGGTTTACCCGCCGAGGCGGTTGCCAAGGTGCTGCACAGCTGCAAACCAACCCGCAAGCTGGCGGATGCCTGGTCCGACGCCTTGGCCAAGCTGGCCCATCAGATGCCGGTCATGGGTAAAGATATCGTAGAGCAGGGTGGTGTTTTCGCGTTTGTCGGCCCGACCGGGGTTGGCAAAACCACCACTATCGGCAAACTCGCGGCCCGCTATGTATTGCAACACGGCGCCGATAAAGTCGCGCTGGTGACCACCGATACCTACCGCGTTGCGGCCCACGACCAGTTACGTTCGTTTGGTCGCATCTTGCGGGTACCGGTAAAGGTGGTGGATGAAAACAATACCCTTGAGGAGGTGCTGCACAGCCTGCGTCACTATTCATTGGTGCTGATTGATACGGCGGGCTTCCGCCATGGCGATCCGCATCTGAAGGCACAACTCAAAGCCCTGGCAGAACAACCCCAGGTAAAAAGTTATCTGGTGTTGTCTACCAACAGCCAGCAGCAAATGCTTAAAGCCTCGATTCACGCCTATGGCGCGGTGGGTTTGAAAGGCTGTGTGCTAACCAAACTGGATGAAACCGCCAGTATGGGAGAGGCGCTGGGCGTAATTATGCAGAGCCGCTTACCCGTGGCCTATACTACCGATGGTCAGGATATTCCCCGGGACATCCAGGTCGCCCGTGGCCACCAACTGGTATCAAAAGCGGCTGCCATGCTGCGTCAGCAGGCCGGGCAAAGAGCGATCCGTCATTAAAAGCGGGTCGCTTTGTGAAAATAAGTAATTAATGCGCCACCTTGAATATTAGTAACTATACTGATGGTCACCCGTCGGAACCCTGAGCAACCCTTACGTGAATACAACGAGAAGCTGGAGTTAGTCGATCCATGAGTCAAATGCGACCCGTACAAGTCATCGCGGTATCCGGCGGAAAGGGTGGGGTGGGCAAGAGCAACATCTCCGTCAATCTGGGTATTGCCCTGGCTGAGTTGCGCCGTCGGGTGGTGTTATTGGATGCGGATCTGGGGCTTGCCAATGTCGATGTGCTGCTCGGTCTGAAAGCCACCCACACGCTGGCCGATGTGCTGGCGGGTACCCACAGTCTGCGCGATGTGCTGGTGAACGGGCCCCAGGGGCTCAAAATTGTGCCCGCTTCATCGGGCGTGCAGCACATGGCCTCACTCAGCTCCCGTGAACATGCCGGGTTAATCAATGCCTTTAATGAATTAAGTGATCAGGTCGATGTGTTAGTGATTGATACCGCCGCCGGCATCTCTGACACCGTGGTCAGTTTTGTGCGGGCCGCCAATGAAGTGCTGATTGTGGTGTGCGACGAGCCTTCCTCTATTACCGACGCCTACGCATTGATCAAGCTGCTCAATAAAGAATATGACATGCAACGCTTCCGGGTTGTCGCCAATATGACACGCACGCCCCAGGAAGGCAGCCATATGTTTACTAAACTCAATACCGTGTGTGAAAAATTTCTGGATGTGACCCTGCAATATCTGGGGCACGTTCCTTTTGATGAAAATGTACGCAAAGCGGTACAGAAACAAAAAGCCCTGCTGGAATTTGCCCCGACCAGCAAAGCCGCACTTGCGATTCGCAGTTTGGCCAAGGCGGTGGACCAATGGCCGTTGCCCAGTGCACCCACCGGGCGCCTGGAATTTTTTGTTGAACGTTTGCTGCTTGCCGCCAACGCTCGCAGTGCGTAATGCGGGCTGGTAGTCACCGAAGGTAATCAGTATGGCCGCAGTCGATGGATTAGCCATGTACGATAAAACGAAGCAACACGCTAATCAGATTTGTGTTGAAGATTATGCGCCCCTGGTCAAACGAATTGCTTATCACATGATGGTGCGCATGCCGGCCTGTGTGCAAGTCGACGATCTGATCCAGGCCGGCATGATCGGTCTACTGGAAGCGGCACAAAAATATGATGCTTCACGCGGTGCAAGTTTTGAAACCTATGCGGGTATTCGTATTCGCGGCGCGATTGTCGATGAGATGCGCCGGGGCGATTGGGCGCCGCGTTCGGTACACCGTAATTCCCGTCTTATTGCCCAGGCGATACGCACGGTTGAAGCGCGCACCGGTCGCGATGCGCGCGATACTGAAGTGGCGGATGAACTGGGTATTCCTGTCGAAGAGTATTTCGCCATGCTGCAAGACTCCAGTTGCAGCCGCCTGTTCAGTTACGAAGAAACCTTTGGTGAAGAAGACAGCAATATCGATGCGAGCGAATCCAGCAGCGCGTTCGCCAGTCCCCTTGAAGGTATCCAGCGCGACGCGTTAAAGCGTTCGCTGGCCCAGGCGATAACCCAACTGCCTGAGCGCGAGCGTCTGGTGCTGGCGTTGTACTACGATGAAGAATTGAATTTAAAAGAAATCGGGCAGGTGCTCGGTGTGAGCGAATCGCGCATCAGCCAGATCCACAGCCAGGCAGCCCTGCGCTTGCGTGCACGCATGGCCGAGTGGCGCAGCAATGATTGACCGGCCGATATTTTGCCGGTACTTTGGCGCGCCGCAGCAGAAAACCGGAGAAAAACTGGCTACTGCAATAACAGCGACTAGACTAAAAGTAAATGAAATTCCCGCCATGGGTAGACGGAGGTTGCATTGGATAAGAACATGAAAATCCTGATAGTCGATGATTTTTCGACCATGCGACGGATTATCAAAAATCTGCTCAGAGATCTGGGGTTTTCCAACACCCATGAAGCTGATGATGGGGTTACCGCACTGCCGATGTTGAGGAGTGGCGATTTCGATTTTCTGGTTACCGACTGGAATATGCCGGGTATGACCGGCATCGATTTGCTGCGCGCCGTGCGGGCGGATGAAAAACTGTCGGCCCTGCCGGTACTGATGGTGACAGCCGAGGCCAAGCGTGATCAGATCATTGAGGCGGCCCAGGCTGGCGTCAATGGTTATGTGGTCAAACCGTTTACGGCCCAGGCCCTGAAAGAAAAAATCGAAAAAATCTTCGAGCGTGTCGGCTAATTGACACAACGCAACAGGATTCGAATGACAATGCGAAATAGACAATAAGGCGTTGTGATGGCTTCAGAGATTCAGCTGCACCAAAATGAAGAATTCATTTCTGAGTTGAAAGAGTGCGCGAAATTATTGACCGAAAAATTGCAAGGTAATCAGTTTGAAGATGCCTCGCAATTAATTCACGCCATGCTTGAGTCCCGTGATCGACACATCTTCCAATCCGTCGGTCACCTAACCCGCGCACTGCACAACGCCATCGTGAATTTTCATGTGGATGCGGACCTGACCAAAGAGCCACCCAAGGTGGAGTCTTCGGAGATTCGCGACGCGTCCAACCGGTTGAATTACGTTATTGAACTGACCCAAAAAGCCGCTGAAAAAACTATGGACATGGTGGACGAAGCGGCTCCGATTGCGATGAACCTCGGTCAGGAAGCCAGCGTGTTGCGCGATCAGTGGGCGCGCTTGAAACGCCGCGAGATGACACCGGACGAATTCCGAGTTCTCTATGGGCGAATGGATGATTTCCTTGCCCAGATGGCTACCGGTACTGAACAACTGGGGCGTAATTTACAGGAAATTATTCTTGAACAAGGCTTTCAGGATTTAACCGGGCAAGTATTAAAACGCGTAATCGGTTTGATTAATGAAGTAGAACAGGATTTGGTTAGCCTGGTGCGTATTGCAGGGCAAGTGGAAGAAATTACCGGCTTGGCTACCGGTGCCGATAAGTCCGAGCAGGAAGCCTTGATCCAAAAACGCAAAGTAGAAGCAGAAGGCCCGCAGATTAATCCCACCGGGCGGGCGGATGTGGTTTCCGGACAAGATGAAGTCGATGATTTACTGTCGAGTCTGGGTTTTTAACTTGGGGTGTGCAACTCAAGTTGCAGAGGGTTGATGAATGAGTTTTGGTGACGACGAGGACATTCTTCAGGACTTCCTGGTGGAAGCCGGCGAGATTTTGGAGCGCCTCTCGCAACAATTGGTCGACCTGGAACAACGTCCGGACGATAACAATTTATTGAACGCGATCTTCCGCGGTTTCCATACCGTTAAGGGCGGTGCGGGCTTTTTGCAATTAACCCCTATGGTGGATTGCTGCCACGTCACCGAAAACCTGTTCGACATCCTGCGCAATGGCAAACGCACCGTCACGCCGGAACTGATGGACGTGGTCTTGCAAGCCCTGGATGCGGTAAATCAGCAATTTGAACTGGTGTCCCAACGCGAAGAATTGCCCCCGGTCGATCCCGCCTTGATCTCTGCCTTGGAGCGTCTGGTTTCCTGCGAGGATCTTGCCGAAGCAGAGGCGTCCGCCGACCCATCAACGGCCGAGCCGACAGAAGTCGATACCGCCGCGCAAGGTGATATTACCGACGAAGAATTTGAAGAACTGCTGAATGCCATCGCAGACGATAATCCGGCCGCTAAAAGTACACCGGCTGCGTCGGCATCAGATGACATCACCGAAGATGAATTTGAAGCTTTACTCGATCAACTGCACGGCAAAGGTAAAAGTCCGGCGGGTAATAGTTTGCCCACAGCGGCGGCTGCCGCTAAACCCGCCGCGACAACCACGAGCGGCGACGATATTACTGACGATGAGTTCGAAGCCTTGCTCGACCAGCTGCATGGTAAAGGCAAAGGTCCGGCGGGTGCCCAAGTAAGCGCCAAGCCCGATAACGCGGCGCTGGCAAAACCGGCTACATCCGAAAAAAACAACGCAGCAACAGTCTCCCCGGCGCCTGCATCGGCCTCAGGTAATGCTGACCTGATTACTGAAGACGAATTTGAAGCTCTGCTTGATCAACTGCATGGCAAAGGGAAAGCGCCTACCAAGGCTGCGCCCGCTGCGAGCCCAGCCGGGAAAACGCCGGCAGCCGCCAATGCGCCCACGCCAGCCGCACCAAAATCAACGCCGGCCACTGGCGCCGCCAAACCGGCAACGCCAAAATCCGAACCGGCCAAAACTGCTGCCGTTGCGCCGGTGTTAGACAAAGATCCCGCCGGTACGCCGCCAGCTGTTGAAACCACCGTGCGTGTGGATACCCAACGCCTGGACGACATCATGAATATGGTAGGCGAACTGGTATTGGTGCGGAATCGCCTGGTGCGCTTGGGCAGTGGTTCCCAGGATGAAGCCCTCGCCAAAGCGGTGGCCAACCTTGATGTGGTAACCGCTGATTTACAAACCTCGGTAATGAAAACCCGTATGCAGCCGATCAAAAAAGTGTTCGGCCGCTTTCCGCGTGTGGTGCGCGATCTGGCGCGCAGCCTTAAAAAAGAAATCAATCTGGATCTGGTCGGTGAAGAGACCGATCTCGATAAAAACCTGGTTGAAGCGCTTGCTGATCCATTGGTGCATCTGGTACGCAACTCGGTGGACCACGGTATTGAATTGCCGGATATTCGCGAAGCCAATGGTAAACCGCGGGTGGGGCAAATTATTTTGTCGGCAGAGCAAGAGGGCGACCATATCCTCCTGTCGATCGCCGATGACGGCGCTGGTATCGACCCGGTCAAGTTGCGCAAGATTGCTGTCGAGCGCGGCATGTTTGACGAAGACACAGCCAATCGTTTGTCGGATACCGAAGCCTATAACCTGATCTTTGCGCCGGGTTTTTCCACCAAAAAAGAAATTTCAGATGTGTCCGGTCGCGGCGTGGGCATGGACGTGGTGAAAACCAAGATTTCGCAACTGAATGGCTCCATCGAAATTCAATCGACTGTGGGCAAGGGCACTCGTCTGGTCATCAAGGTACCGCTGACCCTCGCGATTATGCCGACCCTGATGATTATGCTGGGCCAACAGACCTTCGCGTTACCGCTGGCGAGTGTGAATGAAATCTTCCATATGGACTTGCGTAAAAGCCATGTGGTGGACGGGCAGGAATGTATCGCCATCCGCGACCAGGCGATTCCCTTGTTTCATTTGAAACAATGGCTGGTAAAAGGCACAGAAAATATTCGCTTGCAAACGGAGGCCCATGTCGTCATCGTCAGCGTCGGTACACGTCGCGTTGGTTTCGTGGTTGACCAACTCATCGGTCAGGAAGAGGTCGTGATCAAACCGCTGGGTAAAATGTTGCAAGGGACTCCCGGTATGGCTGGTGCAACCATCACCGGTGACGGCACCATTGCCCTGATTCTCGATGTGCCCGGTTTGTTGCGCCGCTACGCGCGGGGCACCAACTCCTGGGGACACAACTAAGTCAACTATCCATCACATTTATTGAATGCAACGGATGCTGTTACACAGTATGACGTTGCGGAGTATTGTTCATGCCATTGAGGGTGCTGATTGTCGATGATTCCAATTTCTTTCAGCTTCGGCTGAAGGAAATTATTGGTCAGCATCCGGATTTGCAGGTCATCGGCATTGCCAGCAACGGGCGCGAAGCCGTCGAAAAAGCGGCGGAGTTGCGCCCCGATATCATCACCATGGATTTTGAAATGCCGGTGATGGACGGTGTCACTGCTGTCAAGCACATCATGGCCAATCGCCCCGTTCCTATCCTGATGTTTTCTTCGCTGACCTATGAGGGCGCGCGCATTACACTCGATGCTCTGGCGGCGGGTGCAATGGATTTTATTCCCAAAGATTTTGCGGAAGTCTCACGTAATTCCAGTGCGTTAAAAGAAAAATTGCACGAACGTTTGCTGACGCTGGGGCGCCATGGGTATCGCTCTGGTGTCAGCGCGCCGACGCGTCCATCCTCGATTGGCAGCGTCGCCCCGGTTACGCCCGTATCCGCGCCTAAAGCGGTAGCGCCGGTTCCGAAAGTCGCCAGTGCCACAGCGGATAATTACCGCTTGAAAAAAGCTCCCAAACTACTGGTGATCGGTGCGTCTACCGGTGGTCCGGTTGCATTAAGTGAAGTGTTGACGGGCTTACCGCAGAATTTTCCTTTACCCATTGTACTGGTTCAACATATGCCGGAAAACTTCACCAAGGCATTTGCCGAGCGGTTAAATCGTCAGTGCAAAATTCGCGTGCGCGAAGCGGTTGATGGAGATGTATTGCAACCCGGCCTTGCGTTGTTGGCGCCGGGCGGCAAGCAAATGATGCTGGATAAACGCAACGGTGGCTGCGTCAAGATTCTACCTGACGATAATCGCGTAAATTACAAACCGTCGCTGGACATCACCTTCGGTTCGGCGGCCAATACCTTTGGCGATAAAGTCCTGGGAATTGTGTTAACGGGTATGGGTTCCGATGGTTGCAATGGAGCGCGGTTATTAAAGCAAGCGGGTTCGTCCATCTGGTCACAGGACGAAGCCAGTTGTGTTATTTACGGGATGCCCATGGCAGTGGCCAAGGCACAGTTAACGGATAAGGTGTTGAGTCTGAAAGACATCGGTCCACGATTGGTACGCGAGGTGATGTAGCGTGGACGTGCTCAGTATTCTTGGTGTCATTATCGGATTTGCTGCGTTGATCGGCGGCAATTTTATTGAAGGTGGTTCAATACAATCACTGATCAACGGGCCGGCAGCTTTTATCGTCATCGGTGGTACTTTTGGCGCTGCCATGTTGCAAACGCCGAAGAACAGTTTGAAGCGCGCCTGGAAGGTATTACCCTGGGTATTTCGTCCGCCGAACAATCCTTTCAAGGAAGGTATCAGCAAGCTGGTGCGCTGGGCTCACGCTGCACGTAAGGAAGGTCTGCTGGGGTTGGAGCATATTGCTGATTCGGAAAAAGATCGTTTCGCGCGCAAAGGTTTGCAGTTGCTGGTTGATGGCAGTGAGCCGGAAGTTATTCGGCGCATTATGGAAGCCGAACTGATTATCGACGAGCAGCGCGATCTGGACGCAATCAAGTTTTTCGAAAGCATGGGCGGCTACGCGCCTACTATCGGTATTATCGGCGCCGTGATGGGACTGATTCATGTGATGCGCAACCTCGCCGATCCCGAACAGTTGGGGCCGGGTATTGCCGTTGCGTTCGTCGCTACCATTTATGGTGTGGCACTGGCGAATTTGTTGTTTATTCCTATCGCTAATAAATTGCGCATGTGTATCAATGAGCGTTCGCAATACCGCGAATTAATGATTGAGGGCATCATCGCTATTGCTGATGGTGAAAACCCGCGTTCCATTGAACTGAAACTAAACGGTTATTTACATTAATGGTCCGCCGCAGACACGCCGAGGTACATGTTAATCAGGAGCGTTGGCTGGTTTCCTATGCCGACTTTATCACGCTGTTGTTTGCGTTTTTTGTAGTGATGTATTCCATCTCCCAGGTCAACCAGAGTAAATACCGCGTATTATCCGAAACCTTTGAGCACGCCTTTAACTCTCGCCAGATCACGACTGATACCACCTCCAGCAATCCTGTTGAAAAAATCATTAACCCGATCCAGGTAGGTGAGCCGGCGCTCAGTCCCGATCCGAGTGCCATTGATATTAAAGAGGGGCGTGGTGACGCCGCATCAACGTCTAACGAGCAGCTCCAGGAAATTTCCTCGTTGGTTAATGAGCGCTTTGCCGATCTGATTAATGATGAGTTGGTATCGGTGTCGAGTAACGAATTGTGGTTGCAGATTGAACTTAAGGACAGCATCTTGTTTGCGTCCGGGGGCGCTGAACTCAGTCTGCAGGCCCAGGCCATATTCGATGAAATCGCCAGTATTCTCAAAGATTATCCAAACCAGATTCAGGTGGAAGGCTACACCGATAACATTCCCATCAGCAGCACACGCTATCCAAGCAATTGGGAGTTATCTTCCGCCCGTGCCAGCGCCATTGTGAAGTTGTTGGCGGCGCGCGGTGTAGCTCCCCAACGGCTTTCAGCTGTCGGTTACGGTGAATTTCAACCGGTGGCGAGCAACGAACATCCGGCTGGGCGCGCACAAAACCGTCGCGTTGCCTTGATGATTGCCCGGCGGAAGATGGAGCGCCCCGGTGCGCCTGTAGATCAACAACTTGAACGCGCGCGGGAGATACCTCCAGCAGCACTTGCCGAGCCTCTTGGTAATGCGGTGGGCAATGCGGTTGGACAAGTAAATCCGCTGGCGGATGCCGTAAATCAAGCGGCCCAATTGAAAGCAGATTAGCGACAGTAATACCCCGGAATTTGCGCTGATGACTGCGTCAGAAGTGCAACGGCATAGTCTTTGCTTTGCTGTATGATGAGACGGAAAACGAACAACGATTGACGTTGACGAGGATCATTCAGCTTGCGCGTGTTAACCATAGCCAATCAAAAAGGTGGTGTCGGCAAGACCACGACCACAGTGGCGCTCGGCGGTTTGGCCGCAGAGCAGGGCCAACGTGTGCTATTGCTGGATTTGGATCCTCACGGTTCGTTGAGCAGCTATTTTCGTCAAGATCCCGACACACTCGAGCGCAGTACCTTCACACTCTTTCAGGAGCGCAGCAATTTATCTCCCGCGCTGGTGAAATCCCTGATTCAGTCCACGGCTTTTTCCCATATCGATATCCTGCCTTCTGCCACCGCCCTGGCAACCCTGGAGCGTCAAGCCATCGGGCAAGACGGCATGGGGCTGGTGCTTTCCCGTTCGTTGGCGCAGGTCTACGACGACTACGATCTCGCGGTTATTGATACGCCGCCTTTGTTGGGCGTGTTGATGGTAAATGCGCTGGCCGCCTGCCAGCACCTGGTGATTCCGGTGCAAACCGAATTCCTCGCGCTCAAAGGCCTTGAACGCATGGTAAATACGCTGAACATGATGGGGCGATCACGTAAAAAAGCCCTGGAATATTCCATCGTGCCGGTGATGTATGATCGCCGTACCCAAGCCTCCATCACCAGTCTGCGTACCATTCGCAACACCTATCCCGATCAGGTATGGGCGGGCCACATCCCGGTTGATACGAAATTTCGCGATGCCAGCAAAGCCGGCGTACCGCCACATTTATTCGATCCCTCGACCCGTGGTGTTGATGCTTATCGCTCACTCTATAAATGGTTGCAGCAAACGTGGCTTACTCAAGTGACCTCTTCAGGACCTGAACTTGTCCAGCCTGAGCTCGGGCGATCCAGCATTGGGCGGCCCGGCCTTGGACCGAGAGGTGCCGGATGAGCAATAAATATTCGCCGCAAGAAGCGCTGCAACATTATTTTGATGAATTACTGGCAGGTGAAGACAAGCCTCCGGTTCGCTACGCTGAACCCGATCTGGCGCAACATCTGGCGCAACAACAGAAACTGGAGAAACTGCTGCAGGCTGCCCGTCCGCAAACTGTCCTGGCTTCCCGGCCTGTTCCCGAGCCCGTTATCGCTCCGCCAGTAACGGAAATTCAGGAGTGGGAAATCGCTTCTCCGGCATTAGAGTCCGAGCCAGACAGTGTTGCCATTCCGGATGTGGTAGCGGAAATCACCCCGTCCGCCGTTGATCCCGGCACGCCGGAAGAAAGCCACTATACTGTAGAAGGATTGGCTTGGGCGGCTAACGGCCGGCCCCAGTGGGCGCAGAAAGATTTTGATGTGCTGTTGTTCCAGGTGTCCGGTTTGACCTTGGCTGTGCCATTGATTGCCCTGGGGCAAATTCAACCGCTGACCGATGAGCTGACGCCCTTATTCGGGCAGGCCGACTGGTTTATGGGATTACTCCCGACGCCGACAGGTAAAGTGCGCACCGTTAATACGGCCAAATTTGTCATGCCCGAGCGCTATGACGAGAACTTTGTCAAAACCGCAAAGTACGTCATTTCGATTGATGGTGTGCCTTGGGGCTTGGCGGTCGACTCGGTCAACCAACCGATCACCTTGAAGCCTACCGATGTGAAATGGCGGACGGAGCGCACCAAGCGACCCTGGTTAGCGGGAACGGTGAAAGATCATATGTGTGCGTTGCTGGATATTCCGATGATCGGGCAGATGCTAATCGATGCCGACCGAAATTCACCCCGACACAAACAACCAATCCGGACGCACTGATAAAGCGGCACGGAATGAAAGATGGCATAAAATTCATCATTGGCTATAGTCTATGAACATGAAGCGCGCCGGCGGGCCGCATTGAGAGGATAACGAGATGGCAACCAATACCGTAATCAATAAAAGTGCCGATGATCCCGTGTTGCAGTGGGTCACCTTTCGGCTAGACGGTGAAACTTACGGCATCAACGTGATGCAGGTGCAGGAAGTGCTGCGCTACTCCGAAATTGCCCCGGTACCCGGAGCACCTTCTTATGTATTGGGCATTATCAATTTACGCGGGAATGTCGTGACGGTTATCGACACCCGCCATCGATTTAACCTGCAAAGCGGGGAGATTACCGATAACACACGCATCGTGATCATCGAGACCGATAAGCATGTGATTGGCATTCTGGTGGATAGCGTGGCGGAAGTGGTATACCTGCGCCAGTCAGAGATTGAAATGGCACCGAACGTCGGCAACGAAGAAAGCGCCAAGTTTATCCAGGGTGTGTGCCATAAAAACAACGAACTCCTGATCCTGATTGACCTGAACAAACTGCTCAGCAGCGAAGAATGGTCCGAACTGGACGATCTTTAATGACGAGGCGAGGGCAGGTTGAATGGTGATATCGATACTGGAAGCGGGACTTATCCTGTGTCTGACGTTGAGCCTTATTGCACTCGCTGTCGCGTTTTACAGTCTCACACGCATCCGTAAACAGGCTGAGGCTAACGAAAAACTCTACCAACGTATGTTGCGCGACATCGCCATTGCCAATACCGGCTCGGTGGGTATGGGCCAGCGGTTGCTGGCGATGGAGAAGCGCTTGCAAAGCGAAGCACAAAAGCCGCGCATCGCGGATGATACCCCGGATGACGAGTTCCAGCCCTACACCCAGGCGGCGCAGCTTTTCAAGATGGGGCTCGGCAGCGAAGAAGTGGCCCGCCGCTGCGGCCTGTCCCGCGCCGAAGCCTCGCTTATGGAAATGATGCAAAAAGCTTCTCGCTAATCTTGTCCCCATTCCTGTAGGTGTCGGATTACGCTTTGCTAATCCAACCTACGGGGTGGACTCATGTAGGTCGGGTTAGCGAAGCGTAACCCGACAAAGCTTTCCCGAAACCCACCAAACCATCCGTCCCGCACCCCCTGCCAAACCCGCGAGAAACGGCCTTAAGCGCTTGATCTGCCAGGGTGGATCTGCTAGCCTGCGCCGCTTGCTGGAACATGTGTAAATCGTCAAACATTCACCCATTCCTGGCAGTGACATTGAGCGGCTGGCGCCAGCTCTCAGGTCCTCAATGTCGATCATCAACTGGCCCGTATATCTGGCAGTACGGTAATCGCAGGGTTTGGCCGTTTATAGCCATATAAATAGCGGACTCTGGGTCATTTAATAGGTACATCCATGAGCATGAGCGAAAGTTTTGCTGAGTTATTTGAAGAGAGTTTAAAGACCGTCGATATGGTGCCGGGCACCATCGTAACCGGTGTAGTGATTGACATCGACAAGGACTGGGTGACTGTTCACGCCGGCCTCAAGTCAGAAGGCGTTATCCCCGCCGAGCAGTTCCGCAACGAATTAGGCGAGCTTAACCTGCAAATTGGTGACGAAGTTCAGGTTGCTCTGGAAAGTGTAGAAGACGGTTTCGGTGAAACCCGTCTGTCCCGCGAAAAAGCCAAGCGCGCTGAAGCCTGGAAAATCCTCGAAGCTGCGCACAGTGCTGATGAAGTTATCAAAGGTGTTATCAATGGTAAGGTCAAAGGTGGTTTCACCGTTGACGTGGCCAGCATCCGCGCCTTCCTTCCCGGTTCTCTGGTAGACGTTCGCCCGGTTCGCGAAACGACTCACCTCGAAGGTAAAGAACTGGAATTCAAAGTTATCAAGCTGGACCAAAAGCGTAACAACGTTGTTGTTTCCCGCCGTGCTGTATTGGAACAAGCTAACTCTGCCGAGCGCGATGAGTTGCTGTCCACGCTGCAAGAAGGTCAAGCGGTTAAAGGTATCGTTAAAAATCTTACCGACTACGGTGCATTCGTGGATCTGGGCGGTGTAGACGGCCTGTTGCACATCACCGACATGGCGTGGAAGCGTATCAAGCATCCAGGCGAGATCGTGAATGTTGGCGACGAGATCGACGTTAAAGTATTGAAGTTCGACCGCGAACGTAACCGTGTATCTCTGGGCCTCAAGCAATTGGGCGAAGATCCATGGATTCAAATCACCAAGCGTTACCCCGAAGGTGCACGCGTTAAAGCCAAGGTTACTAACCTGACCGATTACGGCTGTTTCGCTGAGCTGGAAGAGGGCGTTGAAGGTCTGATCCACGTTTCAGAAATGGATTGGACCAACAAGAACATCCACCCATCCAAAGTGGTTCAATTGGGTGATGAGATCGAAGTGATGGTTTTGGATATCGACGAAGAACGTCGTCGTATCTCCCTGGGCCTGAAGCAATGTCAGGAAAACCCATGGGATGCATTTGCCCGTACTTGCGCCAAAGGCGACAAAATCACCGGCAAAATCAAGTCCATCACTGACTTTGGTATCTTCATCGGTCTGGACGGCGGCATCGACGGTCTGGTTCACTTGTCTGACATCTCCTGGCACGAAGCCGGCGAAGAAGCTGTACGCAAGTACAAGAAAGGCGACGAACTGGAAACCGTTGTATTGGCTATCGACCCTGAGCGCGAGCGTATCTCCCTCGGTATCAAACAACTGGAAGCTGATCCGTTCTCTGAGTACGTGACTGAGAACGACAAAGGCGCCATCGTTAAAGGTACCGTTAAGGAAGTAGAAGCCAAGGCTGCCGTTATTACCCTGGCGCCGGACGTTGAAGCTGTACTGAAAGCCTCAGAACTGAGCCGCGAGAAAGTTGAAGACGCGCGCAACGCCCTGAAAGTTGGCGACGAAGTTGAAGCCAAGATTATTGCAGTCGACCGCAAGAATCGCAGCATCAACCTGTCTATCAAAGCGAAAGACGTTGATGACGAGAAGTCAGCTATCAAAGAGCACAGCAACAAGCAATCTGACCAAGCTTCACCGACTACCCTGGGTGACTTGATCAAGGCTCAAATGCAAAGCAAAGAGTAATCTTTGATGACACAATGGCTGCCCTTAGGCAGCCATTGTTGTTATATCCCCCGCTTATGTAACACCCTATTAATAAAAAGCCTTTAATTTTTATAGAGTTAGCGGGATTTTTACGCTATAAAGTAGGTGATGACCACGCAGTAAGTTTTGCCTGATTTTATCTTCCATAGAGCACAGGCCATGACCAAATCTGAACTTATAGAATATATCACTGAAAAACAGAACCAACTGCCGATGCGCGATGTTGAGCTGGCGGTTAAATTGTTACTGGAATATATGTCAGACATCCTGGCGTCTGGTGAACGAATTGAAATCCGGGGTTTTGGCAGCTTCTCGCTCCACTACCGCGCGCCGCGGATGGGGCGTAACCCCAAGACGGGCGAATCCGTAATGCTTGAAGGCAAGTATGTTCCGCACTTCAAGCCAGGAAAAGAAATGCGTGATCGTGTTAATGAAAGTATTCAACACTAGGCTTGGATCGAATTTTCAAGAAACGGCATGCTCCAGGAGTATGCCGTTTTTTTATTTTATGGCTATTTGTTAATAACCTCTCTGGCTGTGACGGTTGTGAATTCCACGGAGTAAGATGATGACGCAAGGGCTTGGTTTATCGCTCATATTGCTTCTCGCCGTGGTAGCCGGTTTTTTACTTGGCTGGCGGCTTAACCAAAAACGCAGTAACGCCTTTAAACAAACCTTTGCCCATAGCTATTACCGCGGTATGAGTTATTTGCTCAACGAGCAAATGGACAATTCCGTTGATAAGTTTATTGACTCTCTTGAAGTTACCGGAGAAACACTGGAGATCCACCTGGCGCTCGGCAACATGATGCGCAGAAAAGGTGAGGCAGCCAAGGCAATCAAGATCCATCAAAATGTATTGGAATGTCGTGGGCTTACCAGTAAACAGCACCACGAAGCACAACTGGAACTTGCCCGCGATTATGTCAGTGCAGGGCTGCTTGATAGGGCGGAGAGTTTATTCCAGGAATTGATTGAGCTGGATTCATTTTACACGCCGCAAGCGCTGGAACAACTCATCGAGATTTATCAGGATGAGAAAGAGTGGGACAAGGCCATCCAGTCGGCCAATATGTTATCCAGCTTAAAAGGTGACAAAGAACCACGGGAGCTGATGGTAGCCAAGGCACACTTTTGCTGTGAGCTGGCACTTCAGGATATAGAGAAAAAGGATTTTGACTCGGCCAGACAAAACCTGCAACAGGCGGTTGCTTTCGATAAACATTCAGTGCGTGCAAGTTTGATTACTGCTGAATTGGCTTATCGCAACAGTGATTATGAAGCAGCGCTTGCCGCGCTAAAAATGGTTCCCCAGCAAGATCCGGAGCGCATTAATATTACACTTTCATTATTGTGCGATGTGTACGAACAGTTGGGTGATAGTGACGGACTGCAAGAAACCTTAAAAGAGTGGTTGGAACGTTACCCAACCAACCAACTGGTGATACAGCTTGCCGATAGGATACGCGCGGCCCAAGATGATTATGCAGCAGCGGATTTTATTGCCGAGCAATTAAAAAGAAAGCCCTCAATCAAGGCGTTGAACCGTTTGGTGGAGTTGCACTTGCTGCATTCCGAAGGTAAAGCGAAAGAAAATTTACAGCTACTGAAACAGTTGGTTGATAAGGTCATCGCCGAAAAACCGGCTTACCACTGTATCAAGTGCGGTTTTTCCGGAGCGCACCTGCATTGGCTTTGCCCCGGCTGTAAAACCTGGGGTAGCGTCAAAATCATCAAGGGCGTCGCTGGCGAATAACAAACGGCATCCGCTTCGGATTTTGGCCCGTTTCTTGTTTGCCCAATGATTGGCAATCTTTTTTTAGGCAGCGAAGGAGTTTACCCGCATGAAAGTAACAGTATTTGGTATTGGCTACGTAGGGCTTGTACAGGGGGCCGTGCTGGCGGAAGTAGGGCATCAGGTCATGTGTATTGATGTCGATCCCGCCAAGGTGGAACGCCTCAAATTGGGTCAAATTCCTATCTATGAACCCGGTCTGGAATCGTTGGTTAAAGAAAACCATGCCGCCGGTCGTTTAAACTTCACCACAGATGCAGCCGAAGGCGTCAAACACGGTGAAGTCCAATTTATTGCGGTAGGCACCCCCCCGGATGAAGACGGCTCTGCCGATCTTAAATATGTATTGGCGGTTGCTTCAACCATTGCCGAGCATATGGAATCCCATCAAATTGTTATCGACAAGTCCACCGTGCCGGTCGGCACAGCAGACAAAGTCAAAGCCAGAATCACCGAAGTACTCGCCCAACGTGGCCGCAGTGACCTGACTTTCGATGTTGTATCCAACCCGGAATTTTTGAAAGAAGGCTCAGCGGTTGCAGACTGCATGCGCCCCGAGCGCATCATCATCGGTACCAGCAGCGACCATGCGGAAGAAGTCATGCGTGAACTCTACGCGCCTTTCAGCCGTAATCACGACAAGGTTATTGTGATGGACGTGCGCAGCGCCGAGCTGACCAAATACGCCGCCAACTGTATGCTGGCCACCAAGATCAGCTTTATGAACGAAATGGCCAACCTCGCAGAAATACTCGGTGCGGATATTGAAGCGGTTCGCCAGGGCATCGGCAGTGATTCGCGCATCGGTTACCACTTTATCTACCCGGGCGTTGGTTACGGTGGCTCCTGCTTCCCCAAAGATGTTCAGGCGTTAATTAAAACCGCCGAGCAAATTGATTTTGATGCGAAGGTTTTAAAAGCCGTTGAATCAAGAAACAACGAACAAAAAACCACGCTCTTCAAAAAAATCGACAAACACTTCAGCGGCGACCTCAAAGGTAAAACCTTTGCGATCTGGGGCCTTTCTTTTAAACCTAATACCGACGATATGCGTGAAGCACCCTCCCGCGTACTGATGGAAGCACTCTGGAATGCCGGTGCAAAAGTACAGGCGTATGACCCGGAGGCCATGGAAGAGACTCAGCGCATTTATGGGAATCGGGATGATATAATCCTGTGCGGTACTAAAGAGGGGGCTTTGAAAGGTGCTGATGCACTGGTCATTGTGACTGAATGGCAGACATTCCGGGCGCCTGATTTTGATTTAATCAAGCAAATGCTCGTTCAGCCGACTATATTTGATGGTCGGAATATGTATGATCCGAAGCGAATGCATAAAAAAGGCTTTACTTATTATTCTGTGGGACGTAATTAATGAAAATAATTGTTACAGGTGGAGCCGGATTTATCGGCTCCGCCGTTATTCGTCATATAATTAATAATACTCAGGATGAGGTTGTTAATCTCGACAAGTTAACTTATGCGGGCAATCTGGAGTCGCTGACGAGCGTTTCTGACAATAGTCGCTACTCTTTCGAGCAAGTCGATATCTGTAATAAAGCAGAGCTGGAACGAGTATTCCATCAATATCAGCCGGATGCAGTCATGCATCTGGCTGCTGAAAGTCATGTAGACCGCTCCATCGACGGGCCTGCGGCTTTTATTGAAACAAATATTGTTGGCACATACACCTTGCTGGAGGTTGCCAAACAATACTGGCGGAACCTGGCCGGTACTGCAAAAAAGGCTAACTTTCGATTTCATCATATCTCCACTGACGAGGTGTATGGAGATTTGGAAGAGCCTGAGGATCTTTTCAAAGAAACAACTCCCTACGCACCCAGCTCCCCTTATTCCGCGAGCAAAGCCAGTTCAGATCATTTGGTCCGTGCCTGGAGCAGGACGTATGGATTACCCACAGTTATTACCAACTGCTCAAACAACTACGGCCCGTTTCACTTTCCCGAAAAATTGATTCCGCTGGTAATACTTAATGCTTTGGAAGGAAAACCTTTACCTGTCTATGGCAAAGGAAATCAAATTCGTGACTGGCTCTTTGTCGAAGATCACGCTCGCGCATTATATAAAGTAGTGACCGAGGGGCGTATAGGTGAAACTTATAACATCGGTGGTCATAACGAGAAACAAAATATTGATGTCGTAAACACAATCTGCGATCTGCTTGATGAATTCAGGCCCCTGCCAACAGCGGATTTAAACATTTCATCTCATAAAGAATTAATTACATTTGTGCAAGATAGGCCCGGTCACGATCTGCGTTATGCCATTGACGCTAGCAAAATAAAAAAAGATCTTGGGTGGGAACCCATCGAAACATTCGAATCCGGTATCCGTAAAACGGTGCTTTGGTATCTCGAAAATCTCAATTGGGCACAGAGAGTGCAAGACGGTAGCTACAGGCGCGAACGTCTGGGTGTTAATCAATAAAATAAAGAAGTGGTGGGAGTTTTATGAAAGGCATTATTCTTGCGGGCGGCAGCGGTACCCGCTTACACCCTATTACAAAAGGCGTATCCAAGCAGCTACTGCCTATCTACGACAAACCGATGATTTATTATCCGTTATCGGTGCTGATGCTTGCGGGCATCCAGGACATTCTGATTATTACGACCCCCGAAGACTCCGCAAGTTTCATGCGTTTGCTCGGTGATGGTTCTCAATTTGGTCTTCGTCTCAATTACGCTGTTCAACCCAGTCCGGATGGCCTTGCTCAGGCATTTATTATCGGCGAAGGGTTTATTGGCTCTGATAACGTCTGTTTGGTGTTGGGCGATAATATTTATCATGGTCACGGTCTTACCCAGCATCTGCAGCATGCAGTGGGCAGGAAAAAAGGCGCAACAGTATTTGGTTATCACGTTACTGACCCTGAACGATTCGGCGTCGTCGAATTCGATGAAAATATGCGGGCAATTTCGATTGAGGAAAAACCCAAATCGCCCAAATCAGATTATGCGGTAACAGGGTTATATTTTTACGACAACGACGTAATAGATATTGCGAAAACGATCAAGCCGTCCTCGCGAGGTGAGCTCGAAATTACCAGCGTAAATAATATTTATCTCGAGCGAGGAGACCTCAATGTGGAGCTGTTAGGTCGTGGATATGCCTGGTTGGATACTGGCACTCACGATAGCTTGCTTGAAGCGGGTCACTTTGTGCAAACCATCGAGCATCGCCAAGGCTTGAAAGTTGCGTGCCTGGAGGAAATTGCCTTCCATAATGGTTGGATAACCAAAGAGCAACTGGTAGCAGAAGCAAAAGCACTGGCGAAAACAGGCTATGGTCAGTACTTGATGAAAATAGTTGAGCAAGGGAAAGCATGAAAATTCTAGTCACAGGGTCCAATGGGCAAGTTGGGCATTGTCTATTGCAGCAGTTGTCAGCGAAGGAATGGACCGTTAAAGCGCTCGCGCGTGAACAATTAGACATTTCTGATTCTACTGCGGTGGATAAGATAGTGAAAGAGTTTGCTCCTGATATTATCATTAACGCAGCAGCCTACACGGCGGTAGATAAAGCAGAAACCGATGCAGAGGCAGCGTTCCGTATCAATCGCGATGGGCCACAAAATCTGGCGAAAGCGGCTCACGCCATCAATGCAGTCATTCTGCATATATCCACTGATTATGTTTTTGCTGGTGACGCGTCAGAAGCTTATCAGGAGTCTGCAGAAACCGCTCCCCAAGGCGTTTATGGTAAAAGTAAGCTGGAAGGCGAGGTCGCGGTCGCTCAAGCTAACCCCAAACATATTATCCTGCGTACTGCCTGGGTGTTTTGCGAGCATGGCAATAATTTTGTAAAAACCATGATCAGACTAGGCGCCCAACGCGATGCTTTGGGTATCGTTGCGGATCAAGTAGGTGGCCCGACTTACGCTCAAGATATTGCCGCTGCACTGATTAAGATTGCTGAGCAATATAACCAACAAAAAGACATACCCTGGGGAATTTACCATTTTTCCGGAGCCCCGCATGTTTCCTGGTATGAATTTGCCAGGTACATTTTCAATGAGGTTAAACGCGCTGACCTTTATGAAAAGCCCATCCCCGATATAAAACCAATCGCTACTGCTGATTATCCGACACCGGCTAAGCGCCCAGCTAATTCGCGCCTGGATTGCAAAAAAATACAAGATGCGTTTGGTATTAACCCAAGTGATTGGCGAGTGGCATTAAAGAATATCCAAGATTATGCGAGTTAAATCATGAACGTGATAGACACCGAAATTCCTGACGTAAAAATATTTGAGCCGAAAATTTTTGGCGACGACAGAGGCTTTTTCTTTGAGAGCTACAGCCAAAAAATATTCGAGGAAGCAATGGGCTTACAAGCAAAATTTGTGCAAGATAATCATTCAAAATCCGTTCGCGGCGTATTGCGCGGACTTCACTATCAGTTACCGCCCATGGCTCAAGGCAAGTTGGTTAGAGTTGTTGAAGGTGAAGTATTCGATGTGGCCGTAGATATTCGCAAATCGTCCCCGACGTTTGGCAAGTGGGTGGGTGTGCTGTTGTCAGCAGAAAATAAACGCCAGCTATGGATTCCTGAAGGTTTTGCTCACGGCTTTTTAACCTTAAGCGAGACAGCCGAGTTTCTCTATAAAACCACCAATTACTACTCGCCGACCCACGAGGGGTCAATTATATGGAATGATGATGCTCTCGCTGTTGCTTGGCCGAAAGTGGGTGATGTTCTCGTTTCCGGCAAGGATCAGGCGGCACCAAATTTTAAAAATGCCATTTATTTTGATTAAGTTCATGTCGGTATACGCAATTGAAAATTCTTGATTTTATAGTTCTGGTCGATACCAAAGCGAAAATGAGTTTAAAAGCGGAAACGTCAAAACTCTATTTGAGCTTTTTATGGTGGATACTAGAGCCGATACTATTTGTACTTGCTTTCTATTTTGTATTTAGCGTCTTGCTGGGTAACAGGCAGGAAAACTTTATACTATTTTTGATGTGTGCGAAAATTCCATACATGTGGTTTTCAAAAGCTGTGACCAGTGCGTCTGGTAGTATAGTTGCTAATACAGGGATTATCAGCCAAATTGATATTCCCAAAGCTATCTTCCCTTATGCGTCTATCCAGATTTCTTTATATAAGGAAATTCCCGTCTTTTTTCTGCTATTTGCGATGTGTGTTTACTATGGCTATATGCCTTCGCTGGAGTGGTTATGGTTAATACCATTATTTATTGTGATGTATTTAATGATAGTAACATTTGGCCTGCTGACCGCTGTTTTGGTGTGTTATGCAGATGATGTGCGTATGCTCATTAATATGGCAATGCTTTTTTTAATGTTTACCAGTGGTATCTTCTTTGAAATTGAAACCATTCGTGAACCGTTACAAAGTTATTTATTAATCTTTAATCCCCTCGCGTTTGTGTGTGATGGTTTTAGAAAAATATTAATGAATAAAGGTTCTTATGATCTTGAGCATATGTTGGTGCTTTTGGGAGTTTTCTCAGTTGCCACTGTTGCGATGAATGTATTTTACCGTAGCATGAGCCGAACTATTGCGGCGAGAGTGGTGAACGCATGACCTCTCCAATTTTACAAGCCCAGCAAGTTTCTCTCACCTATAAGAGCAGCAAAAGAGGTTTTTTCTCTCAATTCAAGCATGAAGCATTAAAGGATATTTCATTTGATCTTATGCGGGGAGAAACACTCGGCATCCTCGGCAGAAACGGTGGTGGCAAAAGTACTCTGTTGCGTATCCTTGCGGGTATCGTTAACCCCACGTCCGGTAAAGTAAATTGTGCTCCCAACACTACCCGTGCTTTACTTACGCTTGGTTTAGGGTTTATGCCAAACATCAGTGGGCGTGAAAATGCTCTTTATTCAGCTATGTTGCAAGGTGCCACACGCAGAAAAGCCAAATCTCTTTTGAAAGATATAGAGGAGTTTTCTGAGCTAGGTGAGTTTTTCGATCAGCCCGTGGATACGTATTCATCGGGTATGAGAGCTAGACTCGGATTTGCCACGGCTATGTATACTCACGTAGATATTCTATTTATTGACGAAGTGTTAAGCGTAGGCGATGCGCACTTTCGGAAAAAGGCTGAAGCTGCCATGGCTGAAAAATTGCATAGTGATCAAACCTGTGTGTTTGTTTCGCATAATTCGGATCAAATTAACAAAATTTGCTCTCGTGTCATTTGGATCGAAGGTGGCGTTATTAGAGAGCAGGGTGACACTGCAACTGTGGCCCACCATTATAATTTATCCATGATGTCAGAAAACTGATACGAAAATTGGGCTCCGCTTCCAATAGATAATTTCAAGTCACAATGTGGCGCTACCCTAAAGGTATTCTCTATGAGTTTAATGCTGACGGTTTATAGTTCGCCGGCTTGGGACTCTCTGGCCAACGTTTGTGGTCTGCCCGTAATTACTGATGCTGCTCTTGCAACAGAGAAGTACTTGGCAGTGTTGCGAACTGTGCAACCATTATCCGCTGTGTCAAGTTTGGTTTTGCAATCACAAGGTAATGGTGATTTTTTGTTGGCGGTGGTGCAGGCGGAACACTTTCTTGCAAATGCCATCAGGGAAGGAGAAAAGTTAGAGGAAGCTTCGGCTCAGTGGGAGCTGCAAGTGAATGCATTGCTGGCGCTACAAGCCCAGCACAGGCGACGGTTGAAACTATTTAATTTGCACCAGGCGCTGACAGATCCAGCCGCTTTTCGGAGTGCGTTGGGTTCGGCGGCCGCAGTTAGAGAGTACCCATCGCAATCTATCGATAATAGTTTGGAGCTGCTAGCTGCTTCCCAATATGTTTCTCAGCGGCAGCGCTTAAAACAGCTAAATGCTCGCTTACAAGCCTCGTCTTTACCTTTATGCGACAGTGAAATCCTTACATTGGACGTTGATAACGTTCTTGAGCATAGTTCTGCACAGTTGGTTGCTGCTAAGGAAGAGCGGTTTTTTTTGCTCGAACAACAGCGTGGCTTGCAGCAACAATTAGACAAGCAAACTACAGAATATAATCTGCTACGTAAAGCGCTGCAGCGAACTGAAATGTCGCTTCTTTCTACAAAAGAGGAGCGCGATCTAATTCTATCGCAACTACAGCAAGTTCAAGAGCAGCTAGAACAATACCATTATGCAGTTCAACTAGAGCAACAAAAAAATGAGCAGGCAGCGCTACTCTTGCAAGAAGAGCAGCAAAAAAACAAACATGCTGCGTTGGCTCATGATAAGCAGCACGCTAAAGAGATAGCGAAGTTGGAGAGTGAGCTCAATAAAACCAAAGCCAGAGCAGCCAGTGCCGAATATGCCGGCCGATTATTGCAAGAAGAGCTGGAAAAGCTGAAAAGTTCTACATTGTGGAAAGCAACTGGGCCTGTGCGTGCTCTTGGTAGTTTGGTAAAAAAAGCTGACAAAAGTCATGAAAAACTGCAACAGGATTGCGCTCTTTTGCTCACCTCAGAATATTTTGATATCGACTGGTACTTGCAAGCTTATCCAGACGTAGCCGATAGTAAGATGAATCCAGCGGAGCACTATTTGCTCTACGGTGCGGCTGAAGGACGGTTACCTGGCCCACGTTTTGACGGCAACTGGTATGTTCAACATTATCCTGATGTGGCGTCTGCTGGCACAAACCCTTTGTTGCACTTCATCATGTTCGGTCAGCAGGAGGGTCGCAGTAGTTCGCCTAAGTTGTTGACCAATAACAGCCAGCATGGAGAGGAGTAATCGTGAATAAATACTTCTCGCATTTAGTTTGGTTAGGGGCAGGCACGGCTTCGGAACCAACGTCGTTACTGGAAATAGCAGAGCGAGTAACGCTAGTTGATGCTCGTGAATCCGCTTGCTTGTTACTGCGGAAGCAGCACTCGCAAGAAAAAGTTGATGTACAACAGCGATTGCTTGCTGTTGATAGTGCCAGATTAGAGTTTACTGAATACAACCTAATTGAATGCTCTGCTGTTAGTCCCGTTACCGGGTTAAAAACGATATATCCAGGATTGAAAACCACTAACAAAGAAAGAATAACTAGTACACCGGTAACCGACTTTATTGCGAGTCTGATGTTGTCTGGCAATAATAACCTTTTAATTATGGATATATTGGACAGCAATTTGGCCTTATTGGAATCCTTGGGGCAGGGCGGACAACTTCATCTTTTCAGTGATATCTATGTTCAAGCTGGCGTTGAGCCCCTGTATGAAAGTGCGCCGACAAATAATGAATTAATGTTGTTCTTACAGCAAAATGGTTATTTATTACAGCAAACATCAGGTGACGATCCAGATTTGCCTTGGCTGAATTTTAGTTTAAATCCTTTATGGCAAACGCTTGAGCAATCACAGCAGACGAACGAAATTCTAACAAGGGAGCTGAATTCCCTTTCTGAATTGCTTTTATCGAAAGAAGCAGAACTTTCCAATCTGCTGCAAGAGCGGGATGATGCTCTTGCGCAACTCTTAGTTTTTCAGAGCAAGAAGTCACAAGCAGTTGATAACGCCGAGCCTTTAATAGACAACACTGCACAACAAGAAGCGAAGGCTGGAAGAAACGCGGAGTTGATAGATAAGCTGCATGCTGAATTAGCCATTGCTAAGAAACATGCGACAGAGCGATTAAAAAAAATCGATCAGTTAGAAAAAAGCAATCGCAAGCTAGATGAAGCCAATACAGTGTTGATCAATCATCAGAAAGCTCTTAAGCAAGAAATGCTAAAAGCTGAAGCTCAAATTAACATTATTAAAGACTTATTTCTGACGCCATAGCGCGAATTATTAAATTGCTAGATGAGTAACCTTCTGTTATCTCACTATGCGTATTGTATTTATTGAAAATCGGACTTTGATTATTAATCATGCTGACAAAGTCTAAAAACCCAATGATAATCTATTATAACAATAAATTCTGACTATATGTAACTAAGGCTTAATTAATGAATTACGAAAGCGACAAAACATTTTTACAACAAGCAAATGAGGCATTCAAAGACGGACTTTATCGTGAGTCGTTGGGGCTTTATATTGCCGCAATCGATAATAATCCATTATTAAGAGATGTTATTAAAGTTAATGTTGGTCTTGCTTTGAGGCGGTTAGGTCAAAAAATCGATATGACATCTATTGATAGTTATATCGACAACTACAATTCATACGTTCATAACGAAGGTGATGCAGCCTCCAATCCTCAATTGCTAATAACTCCTGAATGCTTCATGGCCTATAAAGAGGCATTTGATGTAGATTTTTATTATCAAAGATATCCAGATATTAAAGAAGCCGGTGTTGATCCCTTTGCTCACTACTCAACTTGGGGATGGCGAGAAGGGCGGTTGCCGAACTCATGGTTTGATCCGGCTTTTTATTTGGAGCAATATCAGGATGCTAGAGACAGCGATAGGGATCCGTTGCTGCATTATATTGAAATTGGTCGGGCAGAGAAAAGAAAAACAAAAGTTTTCTCCATTTCATCCGTTCCTGACTCGGTTAAAGCGAAGATTCCGAGAATTAAATTTGATGATGTATCAGAAGGTTTTGTTGAATTCACTGAACATCAGGCCATTGAAAGCTCAGTAAAGTTGCTAGCGTTTTACCTTCCTCAATTTCATCCTTTTCCTGAGAATGACGCCTGGTGGGGCAAGGGGTTTACTGAATGGACAAATGTGTCAAAAGCGAAGCCTAATTTCAAAGAGCATTATCAGCCTCATTTACCTATACACAATGGATTTTACGACTTGCGGGTTCCTGAGGTAATGGCGGAACAGGCAAGACTGGCAAAGAACTACGGCATATATGGCTTTAACTTCTACTACTACTGGTTCGACGGCAAAGTCCTAATGCATAGGCCCTTTGAGATATTACTTGAACATAAAGAGATTGATATTAATTACTGTATTACTTGGGCGAATGAAAACTGGACCCGTCGATGGGATGGTGCGGAGCACGACATTCTGATTGGCCAGAACCATTGTGAGGAAGACTCAACACGATTTATTGAACATTTATATCAATATTTCCGTGACGAACGCTATATTAGAATTGATAACAAACCTGTTTTGATTATCTATCGTGCGAATATCATTCCTGAAATGGTGGAAACTATCAATCTTTGGCGTAGAAAAGTCCATGAAGCTGGTTTTGATGGTATTTATTTGATTGCCGCAGAAACATTTGGTTTCAAAAATCCGCAAGAATATGGATTTGATGCTGGAATGGAGTTTCCTCCGCATGCGGTAAAAAGCAGCAAAATTAATGATTCTCTCGAGATAACTAATGAAGCTTTTGAAGGCACCATATATAGCTATGATGAGGTGGTGCGCAATATTTTTCTGGAAAGAGAGCCTGAGCATAAGCGTTTTAGAGCGGCGATGTTGTCTTGGGATAATACAGCAAGAAAGCAAAATCACAGCCATATATTTGCGAACTTCTCAATGGTGAAATACAAGCAGTGGCTTTCGCACATTGCTACGCAAGTTTATAACAATCCGAAATATCCCAAGGGTGAAAAATTTGTATTTATTAACGCCTGGAATGAGTGGGCTGAAGGCACACATCTGGAGCCTGACCGCGAGAGAGGCTATGCATATCTACAGACCACACATGATGTATTGAAAGAGTTTGATGAGTGCAATTTTGATGTGCTCGCTCCCAAGCCTTTGTTGCGTAAATATAAATACGCTGTGGTTCTGCATATTCACTACACTGATGTTTGGAATGATATAGCAGCTTATTTGAAAAATTTAAGAGACTTTGGCTTCGATTTGTACATAACGATCACCAATACCTCAAATAACATTATTAACGCCATAAGCCAGGATTATCCTGACGCGCAGATCAGGATTGTGGAAAACCGGGGTAGGGACATAAGACCGTTCATCAATCTATATAAAGAACTTAAGAATCTGGGGCATACCGCTATATGTAAAGTGCATTCCAAGAAGAGCGCTTACCGAGATGATGGGGATAAGATTCGGGATGAGATTTTCGATGCATTGCTCGGTAGTAAGGAAGCTATTGGTGACATTCTTCATCAGCTCAGTGATTCAGAAGCTGGCATTGGCTTGGCCACGCTTGGTAAATACCTGATTCCTCACACCGATAAGAATATGACTTACGACAGAGAGATAGTGCATGCCCTGGCTGAGCTATTGGAGATGGAGTTTTCCTATTTAGTATTCCCCGCAGGAACCATGTTCTGGTTTAAACCTGCAGCATTAAAAGGGCTGGAAAAGATAGAAGATCATTTGTTTGAGCCAGAAGAAGGGTTGGCGGATGGAACATTGGCTCATGGTGTCGAGAGAATCTTATGTAAATTGATTCAAGAAAATGGGTTTAAGAGCGTTTCATTATGAGATACGAAGTCTCTTTTGATGCATTAGAATTTTCGGCTTTACAGAAGAGGGTAAAGGGGAATTTCGACAATCCAAAATTCGATTCAAAAGAGGCTTATGGCAAGGTATTATTCTCCGGGTGGTTTTTGGTAGATGATCCAGATTTCTGTCTAAAGGTTAATTTTGCAGGCTCTAAAACAGAAATACATTACCTAAATGTTAATAGGCCAGATGTGGCAAAGCATTTTGGTATGTCAAGTGATTTACAATTCTGTGGTTTTCAATTTCAGTTGAATCTTAATGGCCCATATATAGACGTTGCGGTTTCATATCAAGGCATTGACTATACTATCTGGCGTATCAAAGAATCTGAGTATCATTGTGCTGAGATAAATAAAGTAAAACGATTGTGGGAGTCTTTCCATAAAATATCTGATTTAGAATACCTGTCTAATGAAACTTTGACAGATAAAGATACGAAGATACTTTTTTCTTTGTTCTCGCTATCTGACATTGATGGTGTTTTTTTAAGCTTTAGATTAAATAATATCTTTGATTTCAGAGATGTAGCAGAATTTTCTCAGTTTATATCGCTTTTTAGAGATCCTTATTGGGCGATGGATGCAATTAAGCAGTCGTCAGAATTGGGCTTTCTGAAGATCCAATCTCCATCGGAAGGTCCTGTATGCTATTGCGTCGGAAGCTATTCTATAGAGGATTTTAATTTTCTTCTATTTGAAGGGCTGAGTATACAATTTTATATTGTCCAACATTGTGCCAATGTGGTTATTATTTTTCCAACCTTATATCAGTGCATTCAGCTAAATATAACTCAATGGGCTCTACATGCTATAAATAAAATTCCTGCATTATTTGCGGAGTTAAAAAAACTTTGTAGTGCAGGTATTAGTTTTCCAAAAAAGAGTCCGGCTAAATTTTCTGGTGTTAATGTTAGTCAGTCAAGGCCTTATCACTTTTTGTATGATTATCTCCATGGGTTGGATTATCTATCTAGTCATGGTGTTCTGTTGAACTCAATTTCCATTTCGGGCTTTGATTTTATAGAAGTTTCTTCATATTTTGATAATGTATTAGATTTTTTTTCCATTGATCAAGGTGTTCTAAATCATAGATTGTGCTGGTTAAACACTTTTTATTTAATGCCCTGTCTGCAATATGTAAATGGTAATTATGACAGAGGGTTCGTCAAGCTGTCGCAAAGATTGCGAGAGAATAATGTTATAGGTTTTGGTGGTGAAGATAATTTAAAAAATGAGAAGTACGATCTGGTTTTTTGGGTCGGGGTTTCAACGGAAAAAAGATCCTGGATTGAGCAGACTATGGGGATTGTTTCTGTCATATCCTCTCTCCAAGAGAGTTATGAAAGTATGTTGGTGTTAATAGATGGAAGAACATCTACCTTAACGGGCACGGAGACAACCAATCCAATAATAAGCCGAGAAAATGAAATATTTAATGAAATTAGTCGGCTATCGTCACGAGTGAATTTCGTGAATCTTGTGGGCCGGACTATGTCCGAAAAAATTTTTTTTGCTTCTTTTGTGGATATTTTTTTTACATCTTTTGCGACCGATTCCATGTATGTCTCTTGTGTGCATGGCAAGAAAGGTGTTGTTTATGTGGCTCCTTCAATAGGCGATCAACGAAAAATTCATATTCATAAAAATGCTTTTGAAATTCCTCAGCAGAAAATTCGTGAGGTAAATGCAAAGGGTAAAGCATGGCATGAGACGAGTGTAAGTATAGATTGGCGTGACGTTTTTTATTGCTTAACGGACGTGCTAAAAGAGAGGAATTAAAATGATAGTTTTAGATTGCACGCTTCGCGATGGTGGCTACTACAACGGCTGGAATTTCCCGTTGGAGGTGACTAATAAATATCTTGAGGCCATGCATGCTGCTGGTGTTGATATTGTTGAGTTGGGTTTACGCTCTTTGATCAATAATGGATTTAAAGGAGCCAGTGCTTACACTACGGACAATTACCTCCGAACCTTGAAGATACCTGCTGGTTTAAAAGTAGCGGTCATGATTAATGCTACCGAGCTTGCCGGTGAACGGCCGCTTCAAACGGTCTTGGAAACATTGTTTCCAGTTATAGCAGAAAATACACCCGTGGATGTGGTTCGCATTGCGTGCCATGTGCATGAATTTGTTAAGGCTCTGCCTGCTTGTAATTGGTTGAAGGCGCGGGGATATACCGTTGGGTTTAACCTAATGCAGGTGGCGGATCGCTCACAGGCGGAGATTGAGGCTCTATCGCTTGAGGCTAGTAAGTTTCCAATTGATGCGCTGTATTTTGCAGACAGCATGGGCAGTATGGATCCAAAACAAACATCACAGATTATTGGTTGGCTGCGTAAGCACTGGCAGGGCGCCATGGGGATACATACTCACGATAACATGGGCCTTGCACTAGCAAATACTTTACAGGCCTTAACAGACGGTGTGACTTGGTTGGATGCAACTGTCACCGGCATGGGGCGCGGCCCAGGCAATGCGAAAACAGAAGAGCTGGTAATAGAGATTGCAGACAAACGCGAGCGAAATATTAATATGGTGCCGTTAATGGGCGTCATTAAGAATTATTTTCAACCACTGAAAAATAAATGTGGATGGGGCTCAAACCCGTATTATTATCTCTCGGGTAAATACGGGATTCATCCTACTTATATTCAGGAAATGCTAGGTGACTCACGCTATAGCGAAGAAGATATTTTAGCGGCTATTAATCATCTAAGAACAGAGGGTGGAAAGAAATTCAGTTTCAACGCACTGGATGCAACGCGTCACTTTTACCAAGGTAATCCACAGGGTAGCTGGTTTCCAAAAAGCCTGTTGTCAGGGCGGGATGTATTAATTCTTGGTGCGGGGCCCGGTGTTGCTGAACATAAAACAGCGATAGAAATTTTTATCACGGCAAAGGATCCAATTGTTATTGCATTAAACACCCAATCATCCGTTGCACAGCATTTAATTGATGTGCGTGTTGCTTGCCATCCGGTGCGATTGCTGGCTGATTGCGAAGCTCATACTGGTCTACCACAACCGCTTATCACTCCTGCGTCAATGTTGCCGCCTGATGTGACCAAGTCACTTGCTGGTAAAACATTATATGACTTTGGCCTCACTGTTCATCCTAATACCTTCAGTTTTTCTGATACGAATGCGGTACTACCTAACGCGTTGGTTATTAGCTATGCGTTGGCCGTTGCCAGTAGTGGCCAGGCAAATCAGATTTTACTAGCGGGATTCGACGGCTATGGTGCTGATGATCCAAGAACCAGTGAAATGCAGCAGGTTTTTGCTTGTTATCAAGCCTCTGTATCTGCTGTACCACTCGTATCCATTACCCCCACTACCTACAATATTCCCACCCTTTCCGTTTATGCACTTTGAGGAGCCTTAATATGCGTGCAGTTGTATTAATTCCTGCTCGTTATTCGTCAAGCCGTTATCCAGGCAAGCCGCTGGTGTCCTTGCTGGGGAAGCCTATGGTGCTATGGGTTGCTGAATTATCGGCAAGGGCTGTTGGTGCGAGTAATGTGTATGTGGCAACAGAAGACCAGCGCATTGCTGATGTAGTATCTAAGGCGGGATTTAATGCGGTTATGACAACTGATAGGTGTCTTACTGGCACGGATCGTCTTGCTGAAGCGGCTTTACAGATAGAGGCCGATATTTATATTAATGTACAAGGTGATGAGCCTTTGGTTAATCCTGAGGATATACGTAAGGCGATAGAGGCAAAACAACAGAATATGGAGGCCGTCATTAATGGTTTCTCTTGGATATCAGAGCATGAAGACCCTGATAGTGTGAACATTCCCAAAGTTATAACGACCGAGAAGAATACTTTGGTATATATGTCTCGCAAGGTATTACCGGGTTTTAAAGATGCCAAATGCGCGCCTAAAAGATTTAAAAAGCAGGTTTGTATATACGCATTTACCGCAGAAGAGCTAGCAGTATTTAAAGCATTTGGTCGTAAGAGTGAGCTGGAGTTTAGCGAAGATATTGAAATACTACGTTTTTTAGAGCTAAACAAAACAATTAGAATGTATGAGACTCGACCAGGTAGTTTGGCAGTGGATGTACCCGATGATGTTGCGCCGGTTGAGGCGGCGCTGAAGAGGCTCCACGGTTTATGAACCTGAAGAAATATCAAACTTTGGTGTTTGACTGCGATGGTGTGGTGCTTAACTCCAACAAAGTTAAAACCGAGGCTTTTTACAAAGCCGCTTTACCTTACGGTGAATTTGCCGCACAGCAGCTTGTCGACTATCACGTTGCACGTGGTGGTATCTCGCGGTACAAAAAATTCGAATGGTTTTTATCAGAGACTGTGGTAGGACGTCAGGGTCCCAGTATTGAAGTGTTGCTGGAAAGCTATGCAACTGAAGTTCGTCAAGGCCTTTCAGAGTGTGAAGTTGCGGATGGTTTGTTTGAGCTGCGTGGGAAAACAGAGCATGCTAATTGGCTTATCGTATCAGGTGGTGATCAGCAGGAGCTGCGAGAGGTGTTCACCGCGCGTGGGATGGCCACTTTGTTTGATGGCGGTATTTTCGGTAGTCCGGATAGCAAAGATATGATTCTAGAGCGCGAAAAAGCGAAAGGTAATATCAAGATACCTGCTTTATTTCTAGGTGACAGTCGTTATGATCATTTGGTTGCCTCGGCAGCCAAATTAGATTTTGTATTTTTAGCGAAATGGTCAGAGTTTTGCCTGTGGCCACAGTATTGCCGTACCCATAAAATTGAAATTTTTGAATCTCTCGCATGTATAACATAATATGCCATTGATCAATTTGGATTAACTGCATTAACACACGGTAACGCTATGCCAGTTGGCTCTGACGAAAATGAACAATCACCTTACGCTCCGCACTCAAGTGTGGTTTCAGTTTTGGAGCAGCGCTCCGAATTGGTTGAAACAGAGTCGCCATTTCTACAAAAGATTCGGTTTTATTGGCAGCTCGGAGAATGGGCTGCGATTGAAGCCTTGTCCGAACAAAGCATAGAAACAATGGGGGCTAGAGCGGAATGTGCTCTCTATATTGCTGCTGCTTGTTTCCAGCTTGGCCAGCTTGAAAAAGGCCGGATGTTTCGAACTTTGGCATCGCAGTGGGGAGCAACCAATCAAGACATTGGACGAGTGTTGATA
Organism: Cellvibrio sp. ARAG 10.3; assembly: GCF_051846955.1. Lineage (NCBI taxonomy): Bacteria > Pseudomonadati > Pseudomonadota > Gammaproteobacteria > Cellvibrionales > Cellvibrionaceae > Cellvibrio > Cellvibrio sp. ARAG 10.3. The sequence goes on along the minus strand of NZ_JBPYCU010000009.1, from coordinate 75,704 downwards.
AGTGGCGTCTATAATAATCTGGCTACGGTCTCCGTACTTGCTGAGGGGCAAGTGTCTTCTACTGCCATGCAACACTTTGTGACCTCTGCTGAGATTGCATTACCAAGTATGGCAGTGACCTCCGTGGTAAAGGTTCGCACACAGAATCAATTGGAACGTCTTAGTGGCTCGGCAGGTAGCGTCATTCCTGAGGCACTGCAATCAATACTACCTGAAGTTAATCAAGGCTACAGAAGTGGTCAGGCTGATACAGTCAGTTCAATTCTTGAAGAGTTTTACCTATTTGATCAGCAGTTAAAAATCTGGCGCCGCCTCACGCAACATGAATTTGCGTATACAGATGGTAGTGAAGCTGAGCAACGTATTTTAGCGGCCGTAAAATCTTGTGATGATGTGAGTGTGTTCTCGCCGGATTTGTTAAAGCATCAAACGGATTGGGCGAGCGAATATCATTTTTCTGCAGATAGGGCAAATTTATTGCGGCCTTTCGCTAATCAATTAAGAAATGCTTCCGTACTGGAGCTTGGCTGTGGCTGTGGGGCTATTACACGGTTTCTTGGCGAATGCGGCGCATTTGTGACTGCAGTAGAAGGAAGTCAACAACGTGCATCAATTGCGGCCGAGCGTTGCCGTGATTTGGACAATGTTTCTATTGTTTTGGATAAGCTGCAGGATGTTCCGTTTAACCAGCAGTTTGATGTAGTTACACTTATCGGTGTGCTCGAATATTCAAGAATCTATGTTGAAGCTGATGACCCAGTGCAGTTCGTACTGGAGAAAGCTCGTTCATACCTGAAGCCGAACGGCGTATTACTTGTAGCAATAGAAAACCAACTCGGTCTCAAATATTTTGCTGGTGCGCCTGAGGATCATGGTGTTGGCATAATGGCTGGTATCAATGATCTTTACGGCAATAATACAGCCGTCACATTTGGCAAGAAAGAATTGGAGAGGCGTTTTATTGCGGCTGGATTCTCAAAATCAGATACATTTCTTCCATTCCCTGATTACAAGCTACCTTGTTTGATTGTTCATCCGGCTGGATATAAGAACCAAGAGCGATTTGATTTAAGCAGTTTACTCGCAGGCACAGTTTTTTATGATCGGCAAGGCATTGCCAATCCTATTTTTTCTCTTGAAAGCAGTTGGCCATTAATAAGCCGCAATGGTTTAACGGCGGATCTGGCTAACTCTCATCTCTTTGTTGTACATAACTCGAATTCAGCCTGGAAGTCATCTGAGCAGACGTTGGCGTCATATTATTCTCCCAAACGCAGTGCTGCTACTAGCCAGGAAGTGGTGTTCCATCTGGATGGGACAGATATACATGTGAGTAGAAACCGGCTTGATGTTCTCGAAGAGTCTAAGTTGATAGCAACGGAGCCTTACGTAGTAGGTGTACTACACAGCCAATTGCTGAATAAAATACTACAGCGTTCGGGTTGGACATTGGACGAAGTAGAAAGGTGGATCCAGCAATGGCTGGACTCCTTGGAACAGGTAGTTCTTGAAAACACAGTCTTTATTGAGGGGTGGCCGGAATACGACAAATGGTTGCCTGCTAATTATATCGATGCGATACCACGTAATCTTATTATCAATGAGCATGGCTTTAGTCAGTTCATTGATTTGGAATGGACATTACCACATGAACTGCCATTGCCTTTGGTGTTATATCGAGGTTTAGTGGTAACGTTAGGCACAATTACTTCAATAGCGGCCCCCGCCGATACTTCATTAATTCAGCGCGAAGCGCTGTTAGAGGCGCTAATGCGTTATTGTGGTTATTCTTTATCCGATTCAGATTATCAAGTATTCGTGCCGCTGATGGATGCATTGTCCAGAAAAGCACAAGGTGTAGCGCCTGAAGCTAAGGCCTCTACAACAGCAATAACCCTTAAGCCTTTCATAGTAAGACAGCCAGTAGGTGTGTTTCGTGACGGCAGGAGCCGGATGACTCTCTATTGGCGTCGAGCTGACACAGTATTTTGTGAGGAGCATACTGTTAAGAATCTTTATTCAACTAATGGAGAGCTGCAGTTTGTTAAATTGCCGCTTCCCGCACAACCATCGGTTTATACAAGATTTAGATTAGATATCGCTGAGAAGCAAGGTTGCTTCAATATGAAAGGATTGAAATTGTGCAACAGCATTGGCGAAACTGTATGGCAATGGAATTTTGATATTCAGCAATTAAACAACGTTGGTCAGCTAGAGTTTTATCAGTCTTTACCGGAAGGCGAGGGTATATGCTTATTGAGCAAAGGTAGTGATCCCCAGTTTGAGCTGGATTTGCCATTGAATGTATTGGAAGACGTATCTGATGGCGGTGCTTTAATAATCGATTTATTTGCTTATGCTTAGAAAAAAGGATATAAAATAGTCGATTGGACTTTAGTTATAGTGCCGTTGTACCAAATCTAGTATTAGTTGCATTTGGCTTCCCGCTGGGTCAAACGTTTAAATGGCGGCCTCCTTCTTTCCTCTTTACGCGGCGTCGTTGATAATAAGCATGTGTTTACCTAGCTGGTTAGGCGGCTGTTAAAATCATATCGAATGACTACCATTAATGTTATTGAAGAATAGCGCATATTATTCAGCTATGGTTTAGCTGTAACAGGAATGTTATTAGATGTTTGAAAAAAAAGTTGATGAACAATGGTACTTCAAAAGGTATCCAGATGTAGCTAGATCTGGAATGTCTGCGGAAGAACATTTCGAAAAATTTGGTAGAGCAGCAGGCCGCTTTCCATGCCCTCCGACATTAATTGACTATGTGATTATTCTTTTTCGAAGATTAACTAACCTTATTGGAAATACATTTAAAAAAATCATTAAATTGCTCCTGATGCTTGATCGGGTCAATCCAGAATGGTATCTACAAAATAATCCTGATGTAGCTGCTAGTGGTATTCCTGCAAAGAAACATTACAAATACTTCGGAAAATCAGAAGGCCGTCGCCCATGTCCCCCAACTACAATAGAACGTCTTTACATGCGCTGCAGAGTTATAATCGCAGTTGGGTGTAAGGTCGCGCGAAGAGAAGGGGGGGGGTGGAAGCTGCTGACTTTGTCGTTTGAGATATTCAAGCAAGAGGGACTAAAAGGGCTCAAACAACGAATTTTACTTATCCACAATTCTGATAAAGCACGAGAATCTAATAATGACTATCTTGCCTGGTTGCGTTTAAATGATACAGATCAGTGCGGCACAGATTTTCCCTCATCCGTGAAGATCAGCATTGTAATGGCTACATACAATACGCCGCAGCTCTTTCTTCAAAAAGCTATTGAGTCTGTTTTGCATCAAACCTACTCTCGCTGGGAACTTTGTATTGCAGATGATGCTTCTACAGATACAAATACGATCAATTTTTTAAAACAATGTGAGAGCAAAGATTCACGCATAAAAATAGCTTATCGTGATACCAATGGCCATATCAGTGCGGCAACTAACACTGCTTTAGAAATTGTTCGTGGCGATTATATTGCTTTTATGGACCATGACGATGAGCTGCACCCGGCTGCACTGGCGTACATTGCTCGAGCAATTAATTCGAATCCATCCGCTGAACTCATTTATTCTGATGAAGACAAGATTGATGAGTTAGGCAATCGTTCATCACCCTACTTTAAATCGAATTATAACTATGAGCTTCTGCTCAGCCAGAACATGATCTGTCACTTGGCTGTTCTCAAGCATAGTTTGCTTCAAAAGATTGGTGGCCTGCGCTCCGAGTACAATGGTGCGCAGGATCACGATTTGGTGCTTCGCGCGAGTGAGCACTTGAAGCCTGAAAAAATAGTACATATCCCTAAGGTGCTGTATCACTGGCGCATTCACGCTGCCAGTACAGCGGCCTCGACTACAGCAAAACCCTATGCTATAGCGGCAGGGCGCAATGCGATTCAGCATCATCTGGACAGGGTTGGTCTTGCCGCAGAGGTCTGTGCGCATCCGGATGTCTCGTTTTGGCATCGCGTGAAATTCGCGCTTCCTGATACGAAGCCATCAATCGAAATCATCATTCCCACAAGAGACCGCATAGATCTTATGCGGATGTGTATCAATTCTATTCTTGATCGAACCTCATACGTAAATTACGGCATTACGATTGTAGACAATGGTTCAGTTGAGCCTGAATCACTTCAGCAGTTTGCCGAGTGGCAGAATATTTCAAAAGTAAAAGTTATCCGTGATGACTCGCCATTTAATTATTCTCGGCTGAATAACCAGGCTGTTCAACAAAGTGCGGCGGACTATATCTGTTTGTTGAATAATGATATTGAAATTCTGTCGCCAGATTGGCTGGAAGAAATGGTTTCTCATGCTTCTCGTCCAGGTGTTGGTTGTGTCGGTGCGCGCTTGTGGTATCCGGACGACAGATTACAACATGGCGGGATTATCCTGGGTATTGGTGGTGTAGCGGGGCATTCCCATAAGTATCTTGCAAAAGGTCAGGCGGGGTATTTTGGCCGAGCCGTTTCATTACAGGCGGTTTCCGCTGTTACAGGCGCCTGCTTGGTGATTAAGCGGAGTACTTATGATGAAGTAGGTGGGCTTGATGAACAGATGAAGGTCGCCTTTAACGATGTAGATTTTTGCCTTCGTGTACGGGAGGCGGGTTACCGCAATGTCTGGACGCCGTTCGCAGAAATGTATCATCACGAATCTGCCAGCCGTGGGCAAGAAGACAGCCCGGAGAAAGTTGCGCGCTTTAGAGCTGAAGTGAAGTTCATGCAAGACCGTTGGGGCGACAAGTTAAAGCAGGATCCCTATTATTCGCCTAACTTGACGTTGCAGCATGAAGATTTTTCCTTGGCTGAAACATCTCGATTCACGTTGAATTAATCAATGCGCAAAATCATCGCAGTGATAGTGACCTACCATCCTGACGCGGCTCAGTTGTTGCGTTTGATCGAGCGGGCAGCGGGGCAGGCGGATCAGGTCTTGGTTATTGATAATGCCACGCCGGGGTTTACCTCATCGGCTTTTGCTTTGCCTAATGTTCAGGTTCAGGTAAATCATCAGAATCTTGGCTTGGCAGCGGCCTACAATCAGGGGGTTGAGTTCGGTCGCACGCAGGGGGCTTCTCATATTCTTTTATTTGATCAGGATAGCTGCCCTTCGCCAACCATGGTTAAAGAGCTAGTGGATGCATGGGAGCAGACAGAACAACGCGGCCTTCGTGTCGCTGCTGCGGGCCCCAATTACACAGACGCGAAGGGCCGTTACCAGTCGCCTTTTGTGAAGATTCAAGGGCTTAAGTTGGTCAGAGTTCCCTGCGGACAGGGTGAGACTGTCGAGGTGGATCATTTGATTTCCTCAGGCTGCCTCATCAGCATGGAAGCGATCGATGATGTAGGGGCTTTTGAAGACCAGCTATTTATCGATTATGTAGATACCGAGTGGTGCTTGCGCGCCAGGCAGCATGGTTATGCTTTATTGGGAGTTGGGGCTGCCGATATGGAGCACGACTTGGGAGAAAGCTATCTCACAGTATTTAACCGCCGCGTCCCATCTCACTCACCTTTGCGTCATTATTATCTTATTCGCAACGGTTGCTGGCTGATTAGCCGCCCCTGGGTTGGTTGGCGCTGGCGGGTTATCGATTCCGTGCGTTTATTTAAAATCCTAGTGGTATTTTCCTTGTTTTCTGTTAACCGGTACCAACATTGCCGCATGATGGTTGTGGGGCTGTTCCATGCTGTCAGGAAAAAAATGGGCAAGCTGCCTACATAGCTTGCCTTGAAGCCTATCCCCTATGAGGCTTAGCTTCAGTTTGCTAAACTTCGCCACTTTCCTCGCCTTACCCGCACTAACATTTTTAACATTGTGTAACGTCCACGTCTGATAAAATCGATGGGATTTTTATAATAGGATTGTTGCTTTGAATAATATACCGCTTGTTGTTGATCTTGACGGAACATTAATTTGGTCAGACCTCTTGGTCGAGTCAGGTTTTACGCATCTTAGGCAAAACCCTCTGCGTCTGTTCGAGATGGTGGGATGGCTCATGAAGGGGAAGGCCGAACTCAAATTGCGACTGGCGGAGCGAGTGGAATTAGACGCCTCTACCTTGCCCTACGTGCCGGAAATAGTTGATTTCATTACCAAAGAGCGAGAAACCGGCCGGAAAATTGTTTTGGCAACTGCCAGCCATAAAACCTACGCTGACCAAATTGCTGAACACCTCGGGCTTTTTGATGAGGTGTTGGCCACCGAAGCGGAGGTAAATCTTACTGCGCTGAACAAAGCTGATCGATTGGTTGCGCTATATGGAAAGGGTGGTTTTGATTACATGGGTAATTCCATGGACGATCTTTCTGTTTGGCCGACCTGCCGCAAAGCTATTGTGGTTAATCCAGAGGTAGGCGTGCTTACCCAGGCTAAGGATATCGGCAATGTGGATACCGTCATCCAGGCAAAGCCCTCAGTGTTTAAATCACTGATCAGAGCACTTCGTCCGCATCAGTGGGCCAAAAATGCGCTGATATTTGTTCCACTATTAGCGAGCCATCAAATCACTGATGTAACGAAGCTCCTTGATGGCTTGATTGCATTTATTCTATTTGGACTGTGCGCATCAAGTGTGTATTTATTGAACGATCTGCTTGATGTGCAGGATGATCGACACCATCCAACCAAACGTTTTCGTCCTCTTGCCTCTGGTGCACTCTCTATTAAGACAGGTGTAATTCTCTTTCCCCTCTTATTGGCATTATCTTTCATCGGCGCTTATTTTTTATTGCCTTTGAACTTTGTTTGGGCATTAGCCGCATATTATGTGTTAACGGTCCTTTATTCGTTTTCATTAAAACGAGTTGTCGTGGTGGATGTCATCGTATTGGCTGTGTTGTATACGATGCGAATGATTGCAGGTACCTTTGCCTTTGAGGTTTCGCTCACCTTCTGGATGCTGGCTTTTTCGATGTTTATCTTTCTCAGCCTGGCGTTGGTTAAACGTTACACGGAGTTGGCAGAAGCACGCAGTATCGGCAGGCTTGAAAAGGCCCGTGGGCGAGGGTATTACCCCGACGATCTTGAAATGATTTCCTCTTTAGGGGCGGCGGCGGGTTATTTATCTGTCATGGTGCTCGCGCTATACATTCAGGATAACGCCACGGTTTCTCTTTATTCTTATCCGCAGATCATATGGTTGGCATGTCCTATTCTGCTGTTCTGGATCAGTCGGGTATGGCTACTCGCTCATAGAGGGCAGATGCACGATGACCCTGTTGTCTTTGCCATTAAAGACAGGGTCAGTATTGGCATAGGTCTTCTCTTTGGTCTGATATTTTGGTTGGCGGTATGACAACTCCTACTGTTCAATCCTGGGGGCGTTACCCTAATCTCCCACAAGCTGCACATGTCGTTGAATGGAGAGATCGATTATCCTCTCTATTCAATCAACTGATAACACAGCATGAGATCACATTGCCCTATGGTAACGGTAGAAGTTATGGAGATAGTTGCCTCTCATTGTCAGATCACGTAATAAATGTACGTGGCTTAAATCGGTTTATTGCTACAGATTGGGAGAATGGGGTAATAGTCGCCGAAGCGGGTGTGACTCTGGAGGAAATACTCAAAGTGAGTATTCCTCGCGGTTGGTTTTTGCCCGTTACGCCAGGCACCAAGTTTGTCACCCTGGGGGGCGCAATCGCCAACGATGTTCACGGCAAAAATCATCACGTGAGAGGAACCTTCGGTAGCCATGTAAAACGCTTTGGCTTGCTAAGATCGGATGCGCCCGCATGCACATGTTCCAGCCTGGAGAATCAAGCGCTATATAAAGCCACGATAGGTGGACTTGGCCTCACCGGGATTATTGACTGGGTAGAACTCCAATTAATCCCTATTGAGTCCAGTCAGATCGCAACAACAACAATCCGCTTTGACTCACTTGAGGAGTTCATTCAGTTATCGAATGAATTGGATCATCAACATGAATATTCGGTAGCCTGGATCGACTGTGCGGCCAAGGGTAAGGCGATTGGACGCGGTGTATTTATGGTTGGCGATCATTGCCCATCAGGTGAATTGATTGTTCATTCGCCCAAAAAGTGGAATGTTCCGCTTACGCCGCCAATCTCTGCTATCAATCAAATAACACTGAATATATTTAATTATTTGTACTTCCATAAACACTCCGCTGATCGTGTTTTTTCGCTCTCGGATTATGATCCTTTTTTTTATCCGCTCGATAGTATCTCAAACTGGAACCGCATCTATGGCCCACGAGGGTTTCAACAGTATCAGTGTGTTATACCCGGAGATAATGCGCAGTCGTCAATTCACGAGATCCTGAAAACTATTTCTTCTACAGGCTGCGGCTCATTTCTTGCGGTTCTTAAGCGATGTGGTGATGTTCCATCGCCCGGATTAATGTCTTTTCCTATGCCGGGTATCTCTCTTGCACTGGATTTTGCACAATCTTCGTTTGTTATTGAGAAATTGTTTCCTGCGCTGGACCTTATTGTAAGAGAAGGAGGTGGGCGTATTTATCCCGCCAAAGATGCTCATATGTCAGCTAAAGATTTCCAGTCTTATTATCCGCAATGGGAAGCGTTGAACAGTTTACGGGACCCACATATCTGCTCACATTTTTGGAAGAGAGTGACCTCTGTATGAAAAAAATTCTTATCGTCGGTGCCACTTCTGCTATGGCAAGAGCATATGCTCGAATCTGGGCAGAAAAGCAAGCGAGCTTTTTTTTAGTGGCGCGAGATGAGGTTAAGCTGCAGCAAACAGCAGATGATTTGACTGCTCGTGGTGCTTCTTCTGTATTTACTCATGTTCTGGATATGACGAGCGTTAGCGAGCATGGGGCAATGGTAGATCGCGCTTTTGAAAAACTGTCGGCCATAGAAATCGCCTTGGTTGCCCATGGTACTTTGCCCGACCAAGCGGCATGTCAGGCCAGTACATCAGAAGCGTTGAATGAATTTGCTGTCAATGGCACAAGTACCATTGCGCTACTGACTGAATTGGCGAACAAATTTGAACAACAACATTTCGGCACTATAGCTGTAATTACTTCTGTTGCTGGTGATAGGGGGCGACCCTCAAACTACCTATATGGCGCAGCGAAAGCGGCAGTCTCAACATTTTGTGAGGGTTTGCGGGCGAGATTGTTTAAGGCTGGCGTTCATGTGGTGGATATCAAGCCAGGTTTTGTTGATACACCAATGACCCATGGGCTTGACTTACCAAAAGCCTTAGTGGTCCCACCGGAAACTATTGCCGGTTATATTGATAACGCGATCAATAAAAAGAAGAATGTTGTCTATGCACCTTGGTTTTGGTTTTGGATAATGCTGATTATTCGCTCTGTTCCGCAGTTTATTTTCAAAAAGTTGAGCATTTAAAATGATTCGCATACTGAAGGTATCAATACTGATATTCTTTGTTCTCTATATTTTTCTTGCGATTGTAGGTGGAATTCTATCTTATTCTCCTGTGCCTTTTTGGGATATGTGGGACGGGTACCTTGATTTCTATGTAAAGGCGAGCCTAGGGGATTGGTCAGTGTGGTGGGGACAGCACAATGAGCATCGAATTGTGCTGTCCCGAATTTTATTTTGGATCGACAATTACTTTTTTAATGGGCGATTGGTTTTTTTGATTATTTTTAACTATTTATTAATTGTTGGTGCCTGTCTAATATATAGGAAGATAATACTAATTAAGTTTGATGAACAGCCTGCTGATCTCGGCTTCTTATTGAGTCTCGTGACTTTTTGCCTATTATTTTCCTGGACACAAAAAGAAAACATAACATGGGGTTTTCAATCCCAGTTTTTCTTGGCTCAGATATTACCATTGTTGGCTTTTTTTCTTCTGTTTCATGCAGAAAGAAAAAAATCTACAGGCTTTTTCATTTTGGCTTGCTTTATAGGCTTTTTAGCTAGCGTCTCAATGGCCAATGGGGTGATTGCACTGCCACTGATGCTGTTTCTGGCATTGCTAATGCATATTAATCTAATGAAAATTTTTATTCTGGCAATTTTGTCAGTATCATCTATTACGCTCTATTTTCATGGCTATGGATCGCCTCCGGGACATGGCTCACTTAGTTCTGCGCTATCTTCTGAACCCTTGTTGGTCGTTCAATATGTTGTGCTTTATCTTGGGGCTCCTTTCTATTATCTGACAGGAAAAGGAGCTTTTTCTCAATCGGTTGCGCAGTTAAGCGGACTGCTTCTTATAATTGGTAGTGCTTATTTTTTGATTAAGTCGATTAAGTCTAACCAAAATGTGAATATCAACTATGTATTATTAATATTCATATTATATGTCGGTGGGACGGCCGTAGGGACTGCGGGGGGGCGTGCAATATTTGGGCTTGACCAAGCCTTAGCAGGTCGATATATGACACCGGTACTGATGGCATGGATTGCTTTAACACTACTCTCTATTGAATATTTGAAGCGTTTATACGCTAAAAGACCAACAGCCGTTTTAGTTGTTATATTGCTCATTCAAATAGCCTTGTTCCCCTCGCAGCTTCATGCATTAGATGATCACACAGATACTCATTTTCAAAAAATGGTAGGTGGTTTGTCTTTAGAATTGGGGGCGCGGGATGGAAATAAAGTTGGGACTATTTTCCCATCTGTGGAATGGGCGCTTCAGATCTCTCATGCCGGATCAAAGAATAATGTTTCTATTTTTTCGCACCCTCTGATAAGAGATGTTGGTGAAAGGTTGGGGACGAAATTAAATGAAGTTCCCTCAGGTATTTGTCAAGGCGCTTTAGATGAGGTGAGATCGTTACCAAGTGATAATTATTTTATAGCAGTGAGAGGTTGGTTGTTCGACCCTCTCTCATATGAGCCATTGGGCTCTGCATATTTAATAGATTCACAACAAGATATTGTTGGTTATGCTCTACTTGGCGGGCCAAGGCCCGACGTTAAAATAGCAGTTCACGAAAAGGCTGAGCATTCGGGCTTCGAGGGTTATGCTATTTCAGATCGTACTTCTGGAAAGTTAAAGCTAGTTTCTAGCACTTGCTATCTCCCGGTTACTTTTCCAGACTTGCCTTATGTAGTTCGTGATGAATCTTTCGGAAATGATCTAAACGTGATCAAGTCAGATTCAGTTGCCGATGTTGGTGGTTGGATAGGATCTGATTATTATCGTTCTCATCATCCTGAATTAAATGTTTATGGCACATTTGTAAGCAGCGACAGTGACGTTGGTAAGATAAAGCTGGTGATAAAGAATGGTGATTCAATTTATTATCGATCAGGGCCATCATCCATAGGTCAACGTATAACAATAGATAATTCTACTTATAATCTTCCGCTCGCTAATGAGTGGGTGTTGCTTACTTTAAAAATCAAAACAGAAGGTGCTCAAGAGGTGATTTTGGAAGATTCAGGGAGCGAATGGGGGCAGTGGTCCGCAATTGCAGTTAGGAGGTTGGACAATGCGGTTAATTAATTTTTCTGAATGGAATGTCAATAATTTGAGATTTAAGCTAGCTTTTGTGCTGCTTTGTTTTCTGTTGTTGTTTTTGCGTCGACCCATGGAATTTCTTGCACCGTATGTATGGGCGGAAGACGGAACCTGGAATATTCCTCATTACCTGGATTATGGCTTTTGGTCGCTATTTCAGCCAGTTCAAGGCTATTTAATATTACCATCAAAAATAATTACGGCCATTTCTTTAAAAATAAGTTTCATTCACTACCCGGCGATAAGCATATATCTTTCTGCTCTTTTTTCTGTGCTATGTCTTTATCTCATTGCTTATGCGCCTACTTTGCTGCGCTACAAAGTTCTATGTGCGCTAGCTACTATTCTCATTCCTTCGAATCCAGAGGTTTTTGTTTTGCCCCTCTATAGCTTTTGGTGGGGAACTTTGTTAATTTTTTTAGCGTTGCTGTGGAACACTGAGCAGCGAAGCAGCTATCTACGATATTTTTGCATTGGTATCGCCGGCCTCTCTTCACCTGTTGTTATTCTTTGTGCCCCGCTTTTTATTCTAAGGACATATTTCTATAGATATCGTACTGAAGTATTTAGTACGGTGTTGGTTATAGTTCTCTCGGCTATCCAAGCATATTTTGTTTTTACAAAAGCCAACATGACCAGTGTGGGTCTTTTGGATATTCTCAGAGACCTGATCTCTATTCTTTCGAAATTTGTCGGACAATTTTTCTTCAGAAAAATAAGCGCTCCTGCGGATACAATCTTGATGTTTGTAGTGGTTTCGTTTTTGTTGTGGTCTTGGTATCGAAAAGGAAAAGAACTGGGCTTTCCTTTTTTTCTGATTGTTTGTTTGTACGCAGTGGCAATTTTTGCAACTGTGAAGCGTGTTCCTATTGAGTTGATCGATCCACACACGGCGGGACCAAGGTACTTTTTTTATCCTTTTGTTATCTTTTCTTGGGTATTGATTTGGCTCTATTCTGTGTCGAAAGATAGTCGTGCCGCTAGATATATCTTTTGGTTTCTGTGTTCCTGTGCTTTGCTGAATTCTACAACGAAATTTTATCGATTAAGTGAGTCACCTAATTGGCTCACTGAGATTACATACTGTATTAGTAACAGCGCTTATCATTTCCCTATTAATCTGGATGGGCAAATGCACAATCTTTGGCACCTACAGCTAAGCAAAGATCAATGTGCCTATTTGATTGATCAAAGCTTCCTTGATAGTGAACGAGATTTAAAAAAGTTTCCTTCTGAATATGTAAATTTTAATTTCTCCGATTTTAATCCATTATTGATTTCATCCCTAGATAAGTTTGAGATAGTTAATGGCAGTTGGGGTATGAATACGTTGCCTGCGGAGGTCACTAATACATTTGGTGCGCAAATGTTAAGTTCCTGGGTGGGTAGTGATGCATTTACTGGTCAGCACAAAGTAGTCATTAATGCTCTCGGGAAGGTAGTGCGGATCGCCTATCTGACTGGTCCAGTTTCAAATAACCAAAAGATTCTTGTTGCTGAGGCCGATAGCCAACAAGTTGTGCTATCAGTTTATCTAAAGAAATCGGATTCTCTTGCCATTCTAGATTTTGAAGCCGAAGAAGGTAAGCGTTATGAAATAGTGCTTATGGATTTAGGGCGAGGCTGGGGTGAATGGTCCGCTATTTTTATTCCTGAATAATCTAAAATATGGTTGAAGATATGAAAGAAAATAGAAAGATAGTCATTCCAGGTGGCGCTGGTTTGGTAGGACAAAACTTAGTAGCTCATTTGAAAAGAGAGGGCTATAAAAATCTGGTTGTTTTAGATAAACATAGAAAAAATCTGGATATCCTGAAGAAATTTCATCCAGATATTGTTGCTGAGCAAGTTGATCTTGCTGAAGCTGGCGCTTGGGAAGAGCATTTTAAGAATGCGGATGTTGTGGTAATGCTTCAGGCTCAGATAGGAGACCTAAGCCCGGAACCTTTTGTTCGAAACAATATAATTTCCACAAAGATTGTTTTGGAGTTTATAAAAAAATACAACGTTCCATATACTGTTCATATCAGTTCTTCTGTAGTGAAGTCTGTGGCGAAAGACCATTACACGACGTCCAAAACAGAACAAGAGAAAATAGTATTAGAAAGCGGGATTAATTGTGTAGTCTTGCGTCCTACATTGATGTTTGGTTGGTTTGATAGAAAACATCTGGGCTGGCTCAAACGTTTTATGCACAGAGTTCCTGTATTTCCAATTCCTGGAAACGGGAAGTATATGCGCCAGCCATTATATGCAGGTGATTTTTCGAGCATTATTGTCAGCTGTATTGAAAAACAAATTTCTGGGAAAATATTCAATATCTCTGGGCTTGAACGGATTGATTATATCGATATTATTCGGGAAATAAAGAAAGCTACTGGTGCAAAAGCACTGATAGTGAAGATCCCTTATTCATTATTCTATATCTTATTAAAGGCTTGGTCTCTTTTTGACAGAGAACCGCCATTCACAGCAGATCAATTAAAAGCACTGGTTGCGCATGATGAGTTCGAAGAGATTGATTGGCCATCAATTTTTGAAGTTGAGCGAACTCCATTTCACGAGGCTATTAATAAAACTTTTAATGACCCTGAGTATGGAAAAGTTGTTCTGGAATTTTAGTCTTGATTTATTATTCTAATAATTTATTTCGTTGTAGATACCGCTTATGAGATACATGAGAATTCCTTCCTCTTCGGGCTTGGATATGCGCGCTGACATTCTGGCGTTACTTGCACTGTTTTTTTTTATTGCTTTGGTGGCTATAAGTAATAGGGCTGAATACTTCAAAAGCAAAATCTCTGAAAGTAATCGTAGCGATATTATAATATCTGGGGGATGCGAAAAAGAATCATCCCCTCATTTAGCAAACAAAATAGAGTTAAACGCCAGAATAACTTACTGTTTCTCTGGGGATGCCGATATCCAGACTCTGGAAACCAGTGAATTTCAATCGAACGGCGAATTTGTCATTTTTACTGCGGGTTACTTTGGTGAGAATGTGCAATTGATATTTGACGTGGGAGGCAAAGTTGTTGCCCCTCTTGAAAGGATTAATCCTGCTCCAGGAGAAACCTGGACAGCCCAGAAAATCCTTCTTCCTATTGATGAAAATGAAAAGGTCAAAATTACTTTAATTGATAAAGGTGGTTCTTTTAAGGAATGGGGTGGTCTGTCTATTCCAACAAGAGATTATAAACTTCATCACTTAATTGATCAGATTCAAGTTATATTCTTTATAATTGTATTTTTTATTACATCAATAGCGATCACAGGCCTCAGTTATTTTTATATAAAAAAGTTCACGCAGCTGGAATTTATTATAGCACCATTAATATTCATTTTATTATGTTGTTTATACTATTTAAGTTTTTGGGTATATTATTTGTCCCATAATATGGGATTGCTTTTATCATATTTAATTATTCTTATTAGCGTATATTATTTATTTAGATCGGTTTTTAATGGTACTTTCTTCAGTACTTTTAGATCATCCTATGTTTTGAAAATCTATTTAATCCCTGTTCTGTACGTTATTGTTCTATTTTCTTTCGCGATAGCCTATGGTGATTTGACATCTATTCAAAAAACTGCGGCTACTATTTTTACACACGAACTTCCTATTGATAATTTTCTGCCCAAGATTTTCGCTGACCAAGTGTATCATGAGCGTCTTTCTAGTCCTATGATTGGTGATTGGTTGTCAAGTGACCGACCGCCCTTGCAAACTGGGCAGTTTTTATTCTATTACAAGCTTTTTTCGGGGACTGACATTGGTTATCAGCTGACGTCCATGTTGCTTCAAGCCTATTGTCTAGTTCCTCTAATGTTGTTTTTGAGCTTATTTTTTAAAGAGTATGGAGTAGAAAAATTTCTTGTTTTCACTTCACTTGCCTTTTCAAGTGTTATGTTGGTAAATACTATATTTGTATGGCCCAAGCTAGTTGCAGGGGCATCTCTTCTTTTCATTGCTTACGTGTTATTAAACATAGAATCGTTTGGATCTAAGACTACGCCGATTATTCTTTCTACCGTACTAGCAATGATTTCAATGTTGGCACACTCTGGAAGTATTTTTTCTTTAATTCCTATTGCAATAGTTTCATTTTTTATATTTAAGCCCCGGTTGCGTGATGTTGTCATCGCCATAGCTATCGCTATTTTGATGTTCGGTCCATGGATTTTTTATCAAAAGAAGATTGATCCGCCAGGCGATAGATTGACTAAGTGGCATTTGGCCGGACAGGTGGCTGTTAGTGATAAGCCCTTTTTCAATACGCTAACAGATGCTTATACGATGATGTCCATTGAGGAAATTTTTTCTGCAAAAGTAGCTAATTTCAAGAAAGTAGTTGAAGGTGTATATGATTACGACTACATTTCTGCTCCAGTTAAGATGTTTCTTTTGGATGAAGATAGTCTAAGAGCCATTCAACATGTAAAAGGAAAATCTTTTTTTAACTTCTTTTATAGTATGGGAATAATTTTTGTAATTGGTTTTATAGCCTCTTGCGTCCTCCTTTTCTCTTACAGAAAAAAGTTCTTCAACCTGCCGGTAGTCGTGTTTGGTGCAACATCATTTGCTTCTCTGATTTTATGGTGTTTATTGATGTTTGAGGCAGGCGCTACAGTAATACACCAAGGTGCTTACTTTCCTTGGCTTTCTTTTATGTTTATTTTTTCCGTATTTATCTATTTGGTTCTCAGAAAATTCTCTGCCCTTGTTTTTACTATTCATTTATCTAGTAGCTTTTCAATTTACTTTCTGTCTGTTATGGCATATCAAGATATTTCCAATGCTGTAATTTTTCTTTTGTTTTTGATTTCTCTTGTTTTATTTTTTGTCTTTTCCTTTAAATTTATCGGATGTGATTTCGTCCGTACTCCCGATAGGAAATTTTATGCACAGTAAGAAAATCGCCGTACTAGGTGCCGGTCCGATGGGGATGGCTGTTGCTTACCAGTTAGTGAAGGATGGTCACACGCCTGTTGTTTTTGAGGCAGATGATCGAGTGGGAGGTATGACAGCGACTTTCGATTTCAATGGTTTGAGTATAGAACGGTACTATCATTTTCATTGCATATCAGACAAAGATTTTCTTGCTGTGCTTGATGAGCTTAATCTGTCTGAAAAAATGAAATGGACAGAGACTAAAATGGGCTACTTTTATCAAAATAAAGTATCTCCATGGGGCAACCCAGTTGCTCTATTAAAGTTCCCCGGATTAAGCCTGATAGCAAAGTTCCGTTATGGCTTACACGCTTTCTTGTCTACGAAACGCGACGACTGGAAGCCTTTAGATGATGTAGAGGCATCGGGCTGGATAAGGCGTTGGGTTGGTGGCGAGGCTTATAGCGTTCTATGGCAAAAGTTGTTTGATTACAAATTTTATCATTTTTCTGGCAACCTCTCTGCTGCCTGGATATGGAGTCGTATAAGAAGAATAGGGCGGTCTCGCTATAATTTATTTCGTGAGAAATTAGGTTATCTAGAAGGGGGATCCGACACTTTGTTAAACGGAATGAAGAACTATATCGAAAACAATGGTGGAGTATTCCATTTAAGCTCTGCGGTAGAAAAAGTTGTTTTGAAAGATGGCAGAGTTTCTGGTGTTGTAACTAAGGGTAAAGAGGAAGCTTTTGATACTGTAATTAGCACCGTTCCGCTGCCATACGTTCCAAATATAATCCCAGATCTTGCACCCGAAATTTTATCGAAATATCAAGCTATTCAAAATATTGCCGTGGTCTGTGTTATTGCAAAGCTCAAAAAGCGACTTACCGAGAACTTCTGGTTGAACGTAAATGATCCTGATATGGATATTCCAGGGTTGGTAGAGTACTCAAATTTACGCCCGCTAAATGACCATATTGTATATGTACCATTTTATATGCCGGCTGAATTGGATAAATATAAAGAACCTAATGAGGCATTTGCAAAGAAAGTACAAAATTACTTAAAACGTATTAATCCAGGTTTGAACGATGACGATTTTCTGGATATTCGGGTGAGTCGTTATCGATACGCACAGCCTATTTGTCCACCTGGTTTTTTAAAGTCTCTCCCTTCATTTGATTTGCCTGTAAAAGGCCTTTTTGTTGCTGATACATCTTTTTATTATCCAGAGGACAGAGGGATATCGGAGAGTATTGGGTTCGGCAGAATGATGGCTCGTAAGGCGACAACATGATTCGTTTTTTTGCAAAGCGACAGTTTGTCGTATTCATAGTAACTGGGGGCGTTGCCGCACTAGTAAATTTTTTAAGCAGAATTTTGTTTAATCAATGGTTAAGCTTTTCCAGTTCTGTGATATTGGCCTATTTATGCGGTATGGTAACAGCCTATGTATTAGCAAAAATTTTTGTCTTCACAGAAAGTGAACAGAAATTGGGGCAATCGATTCTTTACTTTTGTCTTGTTAATGCGGTGGCCGTCTTGCAAACCTGGTTATTAAGCATGTTATTTGCTTATTATATTCTACCATTTCTTGGAGTAACGAGATTTGTTCATGAAATAGCGCATATTGTAGGGATAATTTTTCCGGTCTTTACCAGTTATTATGGCCACAAGCGTTTTTCATTTAAAGAAAGTAAACAATGAAACCTTCTTCTGCAGCCCTTACATTCGTTGCTATAACGATAATATATGTTGGGGTTCTGCTGTTTCTTGACCTTTCTAGTTTTTCCGGTGTGCGGGATATGTTGCAACTATTCCCTTTCCTGGTGACATTGGCTTTCTGTTCGTTCCTGTTGCGTTACTTGCGTTGGTACTGGTTGCTCTGGCGAGCGCAATGTACCATACCATTCTGGGAAGGATATTTATGTTATTTGTCTGGCTTTGCTTTTACTGCTTCTCCTGGAAAAGTAGGGGAGCTGGTAAGAGTCCGATACTTACTTAATCACAATGTGCACCCATCGGTTACGATATCTGCTTTCATTTATGAAAGAGCACTTGATCTATTGGTTGTGCTATTAATCGGATCATTAGTCGCTTTAGTCTTTGATTTTTTTGTATGGATTGCTATTTCTATTGTGCTAATCATTGTCGCTATTATTTTTGTTGTACGTTATCCGCATTTTCTACGGATGATAGTATTTTTTTTGAGGCGGTTTGGGTTTAAGCGTTTATCAATCTTGATGCGCTTGTTTACGAAAGGCATTCGAGGCATTAGTCGATGGTTGACATTTAAAGACCTTGCGGTCTCTTTGATATTGGGAGCGACAGCCTGGTTAATTGTTTCATTATCTTTTGTTTGGCTACTAAATCATATTGGTGAAGGCTTGCCGATCTATACGGCTATCTCTATCTATCCCGTCGCGATGCTCGTTGGTGCATTATCTATGCTGCCAGGTGGTATAGGTACGACAGAAGCAGCGATCACTTTTCAGCTTGTGTTCTACGGGGTGTCTACTGTTATGGCCGGGTTACTGGCTATCTGCATAAGGATATCAACTCTATGGTTTGCAATAATCTGCGGAATGCTCTCCTTAATAGCTCTTGAGCTTAAATCGATGCCTCAAAAAGAACTTCCACATTGATGCTGAGAAATATATGAGATGTCGGAAGCCTTTTCTCGAAGCGTTCCCACCATAATGGAGAATTTTTAAGTCTGGCAAAAAGATGATTTTTCCTATTTTCCGGAGGCGGATGGAAAGATCAAAATCTTCAAAATACATAAAGTACGTTGAATCAAACCCTCCTATTTTTTTTAAGTGCAGGGTCCTGCAAAACATAAAACAGCCGCTGGCAAGTTCTATTTCATATGGCGTGTCGGTTGGCATGACATCTCTGTACTCATAACGCTTCATATCTTTTTCAAAAACTCGCTCAAGAAAGCGAAGCTTTAAGGCCCTGGCTAGCAACACGTGGAGTTGAGGTGCACGTTTTGCGAGGAACAGCATGTTGTTATTTTCATCTGTTGCATTTGGTGCAAGAAGGACAACGTCAGGATGAGCTTCCATGTACTCTACAGCTAGACCCAAATTATTAGGAGCTAAGGTCACATCCGGATTAATAATCAAATGAAAAGTGGAATTAACCGCATTGATTGACAGATTATGGCCGCCCCCGTAGCCGAGGTTGCCATGACCCGAAAAAATATTGATTTGATCAAAAGAACTTTGATATTGATATTGAATTTTTCTCAACACTTCCAGGTTGGTTTGATCTGGTCCATTGTCAATTAAATCCAACCTGAGGCATTTTAACTTATGCTGCCTTTTCGCTGTTCGATAGGTATCGGCTAAAGACTGTATGGTGGCTTGTAGTAGATTTACATCTGAGTTAAATGTGACGCAAGAGGCACTGACTACTATTTCGGTGGTTGCCACAAAGATTACTCTGCCAATAGCCTTTTTTCATCGTTACTTGAGACAAGCACCAGTTTTTTCTGGTTATCTTTTCTGGTTTTATAGAGTAAGTCATTTAATTCATACACTGGATTAAATTCTACACCGGAATCAATAATTAACGCATGAAGCTCCTGAATTTTATACGCTTCGCAATATTCATATGCATTTCTGAACAATTTCTCCATTTCTTCTTCTGTTATTTTTTTCTCGTTAGCCCTCATTATTCGAGGGTGTTGAGTTCCTTCACAATTTTCACCGCACAATAGCTCTTCATAGAGCTTCTCTCCAGGTCTTAATCCGGTGTATTTGATATCGATGTCACCGTTAGGGTTGTTTTCATCTTTGATGCTGTATCCGGCCAGTAAGGCCATTTCACGGGCCAGGTCGGCAATTTTTACCGGCTCGCCCATATCAAGTACGAAAACCTCTCCGCCTTGAGCCAAAGATGCTGATTGAATGACTAACTGTGCTGCTTCGCTTATTGTCATAAAATAACGAACGATATCTTTATGCGTCACCGTTATAGACTCTCCGTTCTTCAGTTGTTCCCTGAATCGGGGAACCACTGAGCCTGAAGAGTCCAGGACATTACCGAAGCGGACCATGGAAAAAGTTGTTGAGGACGACCTTTCAGCTATGTTCTGTATGAACATTTCCGCTAATCGCTTCGTCGCACCCATGATGTTTGTAGGCCTGACTGCTTTATCAGTAGAAATCAATACAAAGCTATGAACTCTATTTTCCAGAGCAGCCTCTGCGACGTACTTGGTTCCAAAAAGGTTATTCTTAATACCTTCAATTAAGTTGTGCTCTACAATAGGAACGTGTTTATACGCTGCGGCATGATAAATAATATGGATATCGAATTGACGCATCACCATATTAAGCAAAGATTTATTTTGGACCGACCCTAACAAAGGAACTAGTTCTGTCTTTAGCTCCTTTGTTTTTATGGTTTCTGAAAGCGTTTTTTCGATCTTATACAGGTTAAATTCATTTTGTTCGAATAACACAATTTTTAAGGGCTGTAATAGGATTAATTGGCGGCACAATTCCGAACCAATTGATCCTCCTGCTCCAGTTACCATCACTACCTTGCCCGTGGTGTTTTTTTCCATTAGTGACATATTTGGGGCAACGGGGTCCCTTCCGAGCAAGTCTTCAATCTGGATGTTTCTTAATTCATTAATACGGGCGATACCTTTAACAATATCCGTCACAGGCGGTATTGTTTGAACCTGTACAAGTAATGGTTCCAAATAACGAATAATACGAATACGCTCTTGGCGACTAATGTTGCCCAAGGCTAACAATATGCGAGTTACTCCGTGTTCTTCAATCAGTGAGGCAAGTTTATGGGGATGATAGACCGTAAGCCCCCGTAAAACACTGCCTTGTAATTTACGGTTGTCATCAACGAATGCGACTGGATTAAATTCGGGGCTTGATTCAAGTTGCGCCGCCAGGTTATTTCCACTTTCTCCTGCCCCATAAATAATAACCTTGACATTCCCTTTGGGGATTAGCATATGGATGATATTGCGAAAAGCGACGCGAGGTATACCAATTAAAATCAGGCTGGTAAAAATATAGATGATAGGTACCGACCTGGGCAGAAATGCGTGTAAGAAAAAGCCACTCGTTGCCATAGCTATGCTGGATATCAGAATGCCCATAACGATGGTGAGCATCGCTTGTTGAGTCATATAACGTAATATGGCTCGATATAGCCCTGTTCGTATGAAGACGAAGATGGAAACTGCTAATGTGAACAGCCAGCACCCAAGGAGCGCCCTATCGATATCGATAGTAACTGTACCCATTCTGAGTGTATAAGCGAGGTAAAATGAGAGGGTAATTGCCACGCAGTCATAAACAATGGAAATGGCGCGTTTGACTGGCCGGGGCGCATTAAGAAATTTGTTTAATAAAGGGGATTGATTCAAATGCGTATTCCTTGCTGGAACTTGACAGAGGCTATGTTACCAATTTGAAATATGCATTAGTAGCTTAAGTTGTAACAAATTGTTAGCGATAACAGCCCTATTTTACTGGACTTCGGGGTAGAACGACTTTCTAATGTGTGGATTTTGCGACGTATGTGGGTCAGCTAACATACGGAGCATGGATGGCTTCTTACTTCGACTGCCCGGCTTTTATTTTTAAACAGATAGCTACTAGCGGAGCGTATGCAACAACAGTAATCAGAGGGCTAAATGGAGAAAGATGGGTTGAAATAAGGGCGAGAGGTAAAAGCCAGAAAATATTTACTAAAGTCATCCAGAAGCTAACTTTGGCATGGGATAGCTTCTCTGCCAGTTTTTGATATGCATGGCTCCGGTGCGCCTTAAACCATTGTTGCCCTGTTGCCATTCTGGTAATCAAGGTTAACGTGGCATCACACAGAAAAACAGCGGCAAGAATTAGGCAACTCCAGATAGAGATACCAAGCTTGATGGCTATCAGCATTAAACACCCAATTAATAACCCTAGGTAAGTGCTTCCTACATCACCCATGAAAATCTTAGCTGGAGACCAGTTCAGCAGCAGGAACCCAGCAGCAGGCATTGCAATTAAAAATATCAACCTTGACCAGCTATTTTCTTCATTATTTAGTGACAGCAAAAGTGCCAATGATAAAAGGATAAAGATCGCTTCTGCCGCAGCAATACCGTCAATGCCATCCATAAAATTAAACAAATTTATCAACCACACTATGGCGATTGTCAGGATGATTGTAACGGCTATTGTTAACGCAGCCGTTTCGACAGGGAAGGGGGCCACAACAGTTACAACTACCGAGGCAAGGATGACTTGGAAGCAAAAGCGGGTCCTATTAGAAAGGCTGAATAAATCATCAATGAGTCCTATTACCGAGAGGAATAGGGCTGGAAGCATGAGTGCCAGGATCAGGTGCGGCGGTGAGGCGTGAACAAAAAGTTCTATTGCCAGAATAATGGTAATTATCGCTACAAATCCTAATCCACCGATACGTGGTGTAGGTTTGCTGTGTGAACTTCGCTCATTGGGTTGGTCAAGAATATTGTTGCGCGTAGCAATATATAAAACGACTCGTGTGGCGAGATATCCAAGCAGTACATACAAGCAGGCGAGCACCGCGAATGCGATCATTAATTAATCCTTTGGCGACCAGTTAAGCGTTTGTCGAGTATGGCTAATATCCACTTCGAGATTGCCCGTCAGCTTTTGAATTTTTGGTTTTAAGGGTGGAATGTAGCCAAGCCACTGGTATAGCGTGTTTGGTATCGAAACGAGTTTAGCTTTCCTACAGGACTGTCGCTCCAGCATTTGGATAATTTGTGCTGTAGATCGGGGTTTGCCATCACTAGCCAAAAATACTTCCCCATTGGCTCCAGGGTGATCGCAAGTTGCTGAGATTAATGAACAGAGATTCTCTACGGAAATGATATCCCTCTTATTGTTAATATTCTTAAAGGGTAAAGGTACACCTTTATTTATCAATTTCAGTAGCGTCTTTAGATTACCTTTGGGGTTTTCCCCAAAAATCAGCGGCGGGCGGATAACGACAAGCGCTGTTTTGGATGCTGCTAGTAGATCTTTAAGTTGGCATTCGGCCTCCCATTTGCTTATTCCGTAGGCGTCTTGGGGAGCTGGTGTGTCGTTATGCCGAAAGGGCCGCGTAGTTTCTTCGCCATTAACTTTGATGCTACTTATATATATAAACCGTTTTGCGCCAGCATCTATGGCTAATTGAGCAAAATAACAGCTTAGCGCGACATTATCACGACGATAAATATCAAGAACAGCTTTGGATTCGTCCAGATGATGCGTGCGTGCCGCCAGATGGATGAAGCAATCTTGATTATCAAGAGAAGATATCGGAGCGGGGTGTGGAATTACCAGGTTAGTGCAGTCGGGCAGGGTAAATGGACTGCGTGTGATGGTTGTTACCTGATGACCAGCCTTTGTTAGAAATTGGCACAGCGTCGTCCCAACGAAACCATTTGCCCCGGTAACCACTATTCTCACCTCAGATTTCCTCAAATAGTTGTGAGTAGGTAAGTGCTATAAGCATCTCACTGCCACGAAAAGGTGACAATAAGTGTTGTTAGGGTGGCTAAATAAAAAACCCCGCCGAAGCAGGGTCTTTGTATGGCTGCAAGCCAAATTTGGTAGGACTACCCGGACTCGAACCGGGGACCTCTACCATGTCAAGGTAGCGCTCTAACCAACTGAGCTATAGTCCTAAGAATCAGGGCGCGAACTTTAGCAAATGGAGAAGCATATCTCAAGCATAATTATCGTGGCGTATGGCGCTTCCTTAGTCGTACTCTCCCCTTGAATTCCTCCCCACCAGCCCCATCTTCCGCACATGCTTTTATCTGCCAGTCTGGCAGGTTTTCACTATTGATCGGAATGTTTTTCAGGAGCTTTTCATATGACTGTTGATGCACGCAAAGAGACCCGGGGTTTCCAGACCGAAGCCAAGCAATTACTGCATTTGATGATCCACTCGCTGTATTCCAACCGCGAGATTTTCCTGCGGGAACTGGTTTCTAACGCCTCGGATGCGGCGGATAAACTGCGATTTGAGGCGGTTTCCAACGGGGATCTTTACGAGGGTGATACTGACCTGAAGATTCGCATCAGCTTTGATAAAGAAGCCAAGACCCTCACCATCAGCGATAACGGTATCGGGATGTCGCGCGATGAGGTGGTCGATAACCTGGGGACTATCGCCAAGTCGGGAACGGCGCAGTTCATGCAGAAGCTGAGCGGCGATCAAAAGAAAGATGCGCAGTTGATCGGCCAGTTTGGTGTGGGCTTCTATTCCGCCTTTATCGTGGCTGACCGCGTGGTGGTAACCTCCCGCCGCGCCGGTGCGCCTGCCAGTGAAGGGGTGCGCTGGGAATGTTCCGGTGACGCCGAGTTCAGCGTCGAGACTGTGGAGAAGGCGGCCCGTGGTACGACCATTGAGTTGCATCTGAAAAGTGATGCCCTGGAGTTCGCCGATAACTGGCGTTTGCGTTCCATCATTAAAAAATACTCCGACCATATTGCGATCCCGGTGGTGATGCAGAAGCCGGTCGCCATTGATGAGGAGAACAAGGATAAAGAGCCGGAAGATGAGGTGATCAATACCGCGACCGCGCTATGGACCCGTTCACGCAGCGACGTGACCGACGAAGAATATAAAGAGTTTTACAAACACGTCAGCCATGACTTTACTGATCCGCTGACCTGGAGTCACAACCGCGTGGAAGGTAATCTGGATTACACCAGCCTGTTGTATGTTCCGGCCCGTGCGCCTTTTGATCTTTATAACCGCGATGCTTCCCGTGGCTTGAAGCTGTATGTTCAGCGCACCTTTATCATGGATGACGCCGAGCAATTCCTGCCCTTGTACCTGCGCTTTATCAAAGGTGTGGTGGATTCCAATGATCTTTCCCTGAACGTATCGCGTGAGATCCTGCAAAAAGACCCGAATATCGACACCATGCGCTCGGCCCTGACCAAGCGTGTATTGGATATGCTGGCCAAGCTGGCGAAAGAACCGGAACAATATACCGGTTTCTGGAAGGAATTTGGGCAGGTGCTCAAAGAAGGTCCGGCGGAAGACTTTGCCAACCGTGAAAAGATCGCCAAGCTATTGCGCTTCTCGTCAACCCATACGGACAAGCCGGAGCAGGATCAATCCTTGGAGGATTATGTTGCCCGCATGAAGGAAGGGCAGGAGAAGATCTTCTATATCGCAGCAGAAAATTTCAATACCGCGAAGAGCAGCCCGCATCTGGAAGTGTTCCGTAAAAAAGGCATTGAAGTCTTGTTGCTGAGTGACCGCATCGACGAGTGGCTGATGAGCCACTTGTCCGAGTTCGACGGCAAATCATTCCAGGACGTCGGTAAAGGCGAACTGGATCTGGGCAAGCTGGACAGCGAAGAAGAAAAGCAGGCCCAGGAAAAAGTTGCCGAGCAACTGAAGCCCTTGCTGGAGCGCGTGAAGACTGCGCTGGATGATCAGGTGGCTGAAGTGCGCATTACGCACCGCCTGACCGACTCACCCGCCTGTGTGGTGGTGGCCGAGCACGACATGGGCGCACAGATGCGCCGTATCCTGGAGGCCGCCGGGCAGAAATTGCCGGAAACCAAGCCGATCTTTGAGCTCAACCCTGAGCATCCACTGGTCAAGAAACTGGAACAGGAATCCAGCGAAACGCGTTTCGCGGATCTGGCCCACGTGCTGTTTGATCAGGCGAATCTGGCGGAAGGCGCTCAGCTGCAAGACCCCGCAGCTTATGTACAACGCTTGAACAAACTCTTGCTTGAGCTTAGCCATTAATCTTAAATAGCAATATCCTTCCTTGAACTCCGGCCTGACATTTGTCGGCCGGAGATTTTATTTTTTAGCGATCCGGAGCCGACCATGGAATACAAAAAAGTCATCCTGCCCGCAGCCAAAAATATTGCCTTGGTGGCCCACGATAATAAGAAGCAGGATATCGTTGCCTGGTGTAAAAAGCACCGCGCCGATCTGGCTGGGCACACACTTTACGCCACTGGCACCACGGGTCTGATTATCGAAAAAGAAACCGGATTGCCGATCAATAAACTCATCAGCGGCCCCTTAGGTGGCGACCAGCAGGTGGGCTCCCTGATTACCGAGGGCAAGATTGATTTCCTGATTTTTTTGTGGGACCCCTTCGAGCCCATGCCGCATGATCCCGATGTAAAAGCCCTGTTGCGCATCGCCGCCGTGTGGAATATTCCGATTGCCTGTAACCAGATTTCCGCTGATTTCCTGGTGGCTTCTCCGTTATTTAATGCTGAATGCGAACGGGGTGTGCCGGACTACGAAAGCTATATGGCCAAACGCGCGCAGCTGCCGACATCTGTGTAAGTGTTAAGTGAAACCCGAGGGGTGATGATGAGTGATAAGCAGGCAAAGTTAGAGCAGGTATACGCGCAGGCAGATTGTTTGTATACCCTGGCCGAGGTTGAGCAAGCCCTGGATAGAATGGCGGATCAGATTAATCGGGATTTTGCTGATAAATATCCATTGGTGTTGGGCGTGATGAATGGTGCGCTGTCCACCCTGGGTTATCTGTTGCAGCGTTTGCCCTTTTTGCTGGAAGTGGATTATCTCCATGCAACGCGCTACACCGGTCAGCTTGAAGGCAGCGATGTGGTGTGGAAGCGTTATCCGGAAGTTTCTATGGAAGGGCGACATATTTTATTGGTTGATGACATCCTTGATCGTGGTATTACCCTGGCCGCGATTGTGCAGCATTGTAAAGCGGCTGGAGCGGCGGACGTTCGTATTGCGGTACTGACGGAAAAGTTGCTGGCCAATCACACGCCGGCTATCGCGGCTGATTATGTGGCCTTGCAAGTGCCTGATCGCTATGTGTTTGGGTACGGTATGGATTATGAAGACCACTGGCGCAACGCGCCGGGAATCTTCGCCTGCAAATAACTCACTGGCCTGATTTTTTCAAGCGCCTTTTCTTTATTGTTTATCCTTAAGTGCAATATTGTCTAAACATCACTTCGTTACTTTTCTTTACTTATAACGAAATAGGCTAAAAACTCTCATTTTTGTTGTTTTACTCTGGACAATAGCTGCCAATTCCCGTACAAATACGACCCACGGATGCTGTATTTATGCTCCATAGAAAAGCTCTGCTGTCCGATGGCATAGATGCCTTATTCGAATGCTGAGTTGTGGAGACAAAAATATTAAATGGATAGGGACAAGCGAATCGCGAACATAAAAATAAGAGGTCTCAGTATGGCTGGTCGTGAATCAGGCACAGTAAAGTGGTTTAACAACGCACGCGGTTACGGGTTTATTACTCGTGGCGAGGGTAGCGACGATATCTTTGTTCACTACCGTAATATTCGTGCAGATGGCTATCGTTCGCTCACCGAGGGTCAAGTCGTTGAATTCGAATTGATGCAAGGTGAAAAAGGTTTACAGGCGGAAGATGTTGTTCCGCTGGGTTAATGGTAGCGATTGGTTAATCTGACAGTCGAGCCACCTGAAAAAACACCGGCATATGCCGGTGTTTTTTCAGGTGGCTGCGTTGTAATTAATTTTAGCTCAAGGTGTTGTAAGGCCCGCACTCGCCGGCGGGGGATTGTAAGGCGTGATCTGGATAATCAGGCCGAATAATGGATGATCCAGGTAGTGCATCTCACTGCTGCGCATGCGGCGCTCCTGTTCCATTAACACAATTCTTTTTGTCAGATAGGGCTCGCTGAGATTTGATAGCGTTGCTTCCGTTGTCGGTGTATTCAGGCTCGACCACTGGTCAAAATCAGACATTTCAGACGCGGATTCCGCGCGATCATCCGCTAATATTTCTGCCCGCAGTTGATTGGGTGATTGTGGAAGCTGCGGCCATTCTCCGGGCGCCTGCCCGTAATTGATTTCAAATTCACTGAACCACAAATTGGTTCGCAATTGCAGATATTGCGCAACACTCAGAGTGATGCTGCCTTCCAACTCACGATGATTGCCAAACGCATTGCCCCCTTTGATCAGGATAGCCGGTGCACGCTTTTGATCGCCGATAAATTGCCGCCAGGCATGATGCGCAAGGATGCGATAACGCGGGTCCCGTTGCAGCGCAGCGGCATGGTTCCGCAATTTTTTATCGCTATCAGGTAGCAGGTAAAAGGGATCGCGCAACAGGTCCACCGAAGGTTGCGCTACTGCAGAGGCATCCGTGGACTTGGTTTGGCTGGGGCTATCGGGGTTTTTCAGCTCCACCCAATTCAGTGGATAGCCCAATTTAATATTGGTGGGCCAGTACTCCTGGCTATCCGGGGTTTGCCGGGCAAATACCACCATCTCGACCTGGTACCAGCGCTGGTTATTGGTCTGCGCCTGGCTCCAGGGGCTTAAGCCGGCCATGATGACCGCACCGAATAAGGCAAACTGGCGCAGCGTTTTAAATGCGATGAAAAACCTGTTGTTGGTATTCTCGTTGATCATTTCTTTGCTGTTTCCTTGAGGGATTTTGGTTTGGGCGTAATGTCTTGAGCGGCTTCCTTCGGCGTTAGCCGATCCAGTAATTCATCGACTGTTTGCAGGCGCTTTTCCGTGGTTTCCATATCCAGCGTAAACTTCAGGAAATTTGCACCTTCCAATTTATATATATGCGGCTGCTTTTGTACCAGCTGAACAATAGTGTAAGGATCGACCCGGGTTTCGCTGGAGAATTCAATGCGCCCGCCGCGTGCACTCGCTTCCAGCTTGGTAATACCGATGTGTTGTGCCTTGATCTTGATGTGCGTTACGCGGAACAGGTTTTTGGTTTGTTCCGGCAGAAGCCCGAAGCGGTCGATCATCTCCACTTGCAGCTCGCGCAAATTCTCTTCGGTTTCGGCGCCAGCCAGGCGTTTGTACATCACCAGGCGCGTGTGAACATCGGGTACATAGTCCCCCGGAATCAACGCCGGAATGCGCAGGTTTACATCAATCACATCCTCCGACATATTGATGCTTGGCTCTTTGCCCTGGCGAATCGCTTTGACGGCGCGATCCAGCATATCCATATACAGCGAGAATCCCACTGTTTGAATCTGGCCGGATTGCTCTTCACCGAGCAGCTCGCCGGTGCCCCGGATTTCCATGTCGTACGTAGCCAGCGTAAACCCTGCACCAAGATCCTCGGCACTGGCAATCGCTTCCAGGCGCTTGATCGCGTCGGCGGTCATGGAGCGTTTATCGGGCGTCAGTAAATAGGCGTAAGCCTGGTGATGCGAGCGGCCGACACGACCACGTAATTGATGCAATTGTGCGAGGCCGAATTTATCGGCGCGATCAATAACAATGGTATTGGCGCTGGGCACGTCGATGCCGGTTTCAATAATGGTCGTGCACAATAAAATATTGAAACGCTTGTGGTAAAAATCCGACATCACCCGTTCCAGGTCGCGCTCACGCATTTGACCGTGGCCAATGCCGATACGTGCTTCCGGAATCAGGGCTTGCAAATCCCGCGCAACTTTTTCAATCGTCTTGACTTCATTGTGCAGGTAGTACACCTGACCGCCGCGTAAAATTTCCCGCAGGATGGCTTCTTTAATGGCGGCTTCATCGTATTGCCGCACAAAGGTTTTCACCGAAAGTCGGCGTGCTGGCGGCGTGGCAATAATGGATAAATCGCGGATGCCGGCCATAGACATGTTCAATGTGCGCGGGATGGGTGTGGCGGTTAAGGTGAGGATATCGACTTCTGCGCGTAATGCTTTCAGCTGTTCTTTCTGACGCACACCGAAACGGTGTTCTTCGTCGATGATCAGGAGCCCGAGGTTTTTGTATTTGATATCCGGCTGCAGCAATTTATGTGTGCCCACCACGATATCAATCTTGCCTTCAGCCAAACGCTGCTGAACTTCTTCCACTTCTTTGTTGGTACGGAAGCGTGATAGCACTTCGATAGTAATTGGCCAATCGGCGAAGCGGTCTTTTAACGATTCATAATGTTGTTGCGCCAGCAGTGTCGTGGGCGCAAGGATAACGACTTGCTTCCCGCTGTGGGATGCGATAAACGCGGCGCGCATCGCGACTTCGGTTTTCCCGAAACCTACATCACCGCATACCAGCCGGTCCATGGGTTTGGGAGAGAGCATATCCGCGATAACCGCTTCAATCGCGCGCTGTTGATCGGGGGTTTCTTCAAACGGAAAGGCGCTGGCGAAATTATCGTAGGCTACTTTGGGGTCTTCAAAGGCATGACCTTTACGGGCAGCGCGGCGCGCATAAATATCCAACAGCTCGGCAGCCGTATCGCGTATTTGCTCCGCTGCTTTGCGCTTCGCTTTTTGCCAAGCTTCGCTGCCGAGTTTATGCAGCGGGGCCAGGTCTTCATCGGAACCGCTGTAGCGGCTGATTAAATGAAGATTGGTCACCGGCACGTAGAGTTTTGCTTCGTCGGCGTATTCCAGGGTTAGAAATTCATTGGTCTGGTCATCGATGGTAATAGTTTCCAGGCCGCGATAACGGCCCACACCGTGGTCAATATGGACAACCGGTGCGCCGGGTTTTAATTCGGTCAGGTTCTTGACGATGAGGTCAGCGTTGTCTTGCACCTGTTTGCGGCGGCGCTGCTGTTGAACCCGCTCGCCGAACAGTTGCGATTCCGCGATCAATGCCAGGGCAGTTTGTTTGCCTTGGGCGGTTTGCAGCAGGCCTTGTTCCAGTGGCGCTACGGTGATGGCGAGCTTATCGGTTGCGGTGGCAAAATCATGCCAGTTTTCAACAACTTTAGGCAGTTTGCGTATCCGCCCCAACAGTTCCAGCAATGTTTCCCGCCGACCGGCTGAGTCGGCACAAAATAATACCCGGCCATCAAACTCCATTAAAAAAGCTTGCACGGCGGCGAGTGGGTTATCGGACTGCGCACGAATCGGCAGGCTGGGTGGTGGACTGGTGGAGAAATTAAAGTGACCGGCTTTTTGCTCTACCGGCGCCGCATCAACAAAAATGCGGGAGAAGGGTTTTAACTGCGAAAATAATTCTTCGATGGGCAAATAAATATCGCGCGGCGGTAATATCGGGCGCTGCGGATCAACACGTCGGCTTTCATAGCGGCGGTAGAGCTCGGTCCAGAAATTTTCAGCGGCCTTTTCGATGTCGCCCAAGGCATAGATACAGGTTGCGTCCGGCAAATAATCAAACAGGGTGCTACAGGCTTTGAAGAATAACGGCAGGTAATACTCAATGCCCGGTGGTGAAATACCGGCGTTAACGTCCTGGTAGACCGGGCAATCCTTGGAGTTAACATCAAAACGTTCGTGCCATTGCTGGCGAAAAAATTGAATACCATTTTTATCGAGCGGGTATTCCTTGGCCGGTAACAACTGAATAGCGTCTACCTGTTCGATGGTCAACTGCGTTTCCGGATCGAAGGTGCGCAGGGTATCGATTTCGTCATCGAACAAATCAATACGATAGGGTAGATCGCTGCCCATAGGGTAGATGTCGATCAGCGAGCCGCGCACCGCAAATTCACCGTGTTCGAACACCGTATCAACGCAGTGGTAACCGGCTTTTTCCAGGTTGCGCCGCAAGGTGTTGATATCGATTTGCTCGCCGCAGCGAACCATCAGGCTGTTGCCGAGCAAATAATCCTGGGGCATCAGGCGCTGTAGCAGCGTGGTGATAGGCGTGACCAGGATACCCTGTTTAACCGAGGGTAATTTGTACAGCGTACTCAAGCGCTCGGAGATGATGTCCTGGTGCGGCGAAATGGTGTCGTAGGGCAGGGTTTCCCAATCCGCCAGGTGCAGCACCGGTAACTGGTGTTCGGCGCTGGTAAAAAAACGTAATTCATTTTCAATGCGAATCGCACTGCTGGTATCGGCAGTAACGACCAGGCTCAAACCGGGGTATTGGCGTGCTGCATTGGCAATGGCGAGGGTTTGGGCGCTGCCGTGAAGTTGTCCCCAGAACTGTCGGTCGCCCGGTTTGGCCAGTGAGGGGAGGGCATTGGGCTGGTATAAAGTCATAGTCAACAACGCATAAATCTGAAAGGCGGCATTGTACCCGTCTTTGTTCGGGGCCTGTACCCGTCTGTGGAGGCGGATGCTGGAATTGAGGAATTCTGCGTGTTCAGTCGCGTTGAACGCGCAAAATCCGGTTCATTAAAACCCCTTGTTCTCGCCGATGGGGTTTTTAATGCATAAAAAGAGAGCATCGCTCTGGCCTTTGCCGGTCACCATCTTTATAATTGCCGCGTTTTTATGGGCCACTAGCTTGTCAGTATGCGGTGTATGCTGGGGGTCACCTTGTGCAGCTCCGGGTCGGTATAACCGACATTGACATCCTTGGCCTAGTGCCGGCGTATAAGACAGCAGGGTTTTATACCGCCAACCAGGGGACTAACGCGCAGCTTCCGATATCTTCCTAACTCAATCGGGTTCCAGCATTTGCAGATAATGTTGGTTGAGAATATGCCGCGCGTTCAATATTCCTCACATAAGAGGCTCAGGCTTCGCTGAGCTAACATTATCCAACGAGTGATTAGGCAGAGTCGTATGATAAAGATCCGTCGGGGATTGGATTTACCTATATCCGGTGCACCCGAGCAGACCATCGTTGATGGTCCCAAGGTCCGCTCTGTTGCTGTTATTGGCTTCGATTACCACGGTATGAAGCCGACGATGGCAGTGCAGGCAGGGGACAAGGTCAAGCTCGGGCAGCTACTATTTACTGACAAGAAAACGGAAGGCATCAGATACACCGCCCCGGCTGCGGGTACCGTATCGGCCATCAATCGTGGCGAAGGACGTGTGCTGCAATCAGTCGTTATTGATGTTGAAGGTGACGATGCAGAAGTTTTCCCAAACTACGGCGCTGCTGAGCTTGCCGGTTTGTCCGCCGACACCGTGCGCGACAACCTGAATAACGCCGGGCTGTGGACAGCGCTTCGCACGCGTCCGTTCAGCAAGGTTCCCGCGCTCGACAGCAAGCCTCACTCTCTCTTTATTACCGCTACTGATACCAATCCTCTCGCCGCGCAACCGGATGTTGTTATCCGTGAGCATGCAGAAGATTTTATCCACGGTATCACGGTGCTCTCCCACCTCACCGAAGGCAAAGTGTTCCTGTGCAAAGCGCCGGGTGCTGATATCCCTGCGCCTAACAACGAGCGTGTGGTGGTGAAAGAGTTCGGTGGTATCCATCCGGCGGGTAATGCCGGTACCCATATTCACTATCTCGACCCGGTCAGTGCTACCAAGACGGTGTGGACCATTGGCTATCAGGACGTCATTGCTGTCGGTAAATTGTTTACCACCGGCACGTTATTTACTGATCGCGTTGTGTCCCTGGCGGGCCCGCAAGTTGAACAACCACGCCTGGTGCGTACCCGTCTGGGCGCAAGCCTGGAAGAGTTGGCGGCCGGGCAACTCAAGCCCGGTATAAACCGTATTATTTCCGGCTCGGTTTTTGGTGGCCGTACCGCGCGCGGTCCGTTTGCCTTTTTGGGCCGTTACCACAACCAGGTGTCGGTATTACTGGAAGGTAATGACCGTCCGATGCTGCATTACCTGCGTCCCGGTTTTGGTTTCTTCTCTACCTTGCGCATCTACACCTCAGGTCTGATCAAAGGTAAGAAATTCGGCTTCACTACCACGACCAACGGCAGTGAACGCGCCATGGTGCCGGTAGGCACTTACGAAAACATCATGCCTCTCGACATCCTGCCAACCCAGTTGTTGCGCTCGCTGATTGTCAGTGACACAGAGACAGCTCAAAAGCTCGGTGCCCTGGAGTTGGATGAGGAAGATCTGGCGTTGTGTACCTTTGTATGTCCCGGTAAATATGAATACGGCCCGATCTTGCGTGACAACCTCACCCTTATCGAGAAGGAGGGTTAATAGATGAATTTCCTGCGTAATTTTCTCGATAAGATCGAGCCAAACTTTCACAAAGGTGGCAAGCATGAAAAGTGGTATGCGCTTTACGAAGCGGTAGATACCATTTTTTATCGTCCCGCTGATGTGACCAAAACCACCTCTCATGTGCGTGACGGTATTGACCTCAAGCGCATCATGATCACCGTGTGGTTGTGTACTTTCCCCGCCATGTTCTACGGCATGTACAACGTTGGCTTCCAGGCTAACACCATCATGGCCGATATGGGCCTGACGGCGGTAGAAGGCTGGCGCGGTGCGTTTATTGGCTTGTTTGCCGGCTACGACGCCCAGAGTATCTGGGATTGCTTCTGGCACGGCGCGGCTTACTTCCTGCCCATCTACTTTGTGGTATTCGTGGTAGGTGGTTTCTGGGAAGTCCTGTTCGCGATGATCCGTGGCCACGAGGTAAACGAAGGTTTCTTTGTAACCTCCGTCTTGTTTGCCTTGATTTGTCCGCCGGACGTTCCTTTATGGCAGGCGGCTTTGGGCATCAGCTTCGGTGTGGTCATTGGTAAAGAGGTATTTGGCGGCACGGGTAAAAACTTCCTTAACCCGGCGCTGGCGGGACGTGCGTTCCTCTTCTTTGCCTATCCGGCAGAAATGTCAGGCGATAACGTCTGGACGGCTGTTGATGGTTACTCGGGCGCAACCGCACTGTCCATCGCTGCACAAGACGGCATGGCGGCGCTGAAGGGCGGCTTGACCTGGATGGACGCGTTCCTGGGTAACATGCACGGCTCTATTGGCGAGACCTCAACGCTGGCTATCTTTATCGGTGGTGCCGTTCTGTTGTTCATGGGCATCGCTTCCTGGCGTATCGTGCTGGGTGTGATGGTTGGTATGGCGGGCACCGCGCTGCTGTTCAACCTGGTTGGCAACCCGGAAAGCAACCCCATGATGGCTATGCCCTGGTATTGGCACATGGTGGTGGGTGGTTTTGCATTCGGCATGATCTTCATGGCCACCGACCCGGTTTCTGCTTCTATGACCAACGTGGGCAAACTCTGGTTTGGTGCGCTGATTGGTTTTATGGTGGTTATTATCCGTGTGGTAAACCCGGCCTTCCCGGAAGGCATGATGTTGGCCATCCTGTTTGCCAACCTCTTTGCCCCGCTGATTGACCATTTTGTTGTACAGGCGAACGTTAAGCGGAGATTGGCACGTGTCTAATAATGATTCCATTAAAAAGACGATCATAGTTACCGTACTGCTGTGTATCGTTTGTTCTGTGATTGTGTCTGCTGCTGCCGTTCTGTTGCGTCCGGCGCAGGTGGCCAATAAGTCGCTGGATTTCAAGCGCAATATTTTGTCGGCGGCCGGTTTGCTTGAGCCCGGAAAGAACGTTGACGCTATCTTCAATGAGCGTGTAGTTACGCGTGTTGTCGATTTGAAAACCGGTAAATTTACCGATGCGGTTGATCCTGTGTCTTACGATCAGCGCCGCGCCAGCAAGGACCCGAGCCTTTCGACCAACCTCAGTGCTGATGAGGACCTCGCAAAGATTTCCCGTCGCGAAGATTACTCTGTGGTTTACCTGATCCAGGATGAAAACGAGCAACTGCAAAAGATCATCCTGCCAGTAAAAGGTTACGGCTTGTGGTCGACACTTTACGGTTTTCTGGCGCTGGAAGCGGATGCCAACACCGTTGTCGGTCTGGTGTTCTACGAACACGCGGAAACTCCAGGCTTGGGTGGTGAAGTGGATAATCCGGTATGGAAAGCGAAGTGGGTCGGCAAAGAAGTTTACGATGAGGGTGATGTGGCTATTGCCATCATTAAAGGCTCCGTTGATTCGTCTTCAAGCAATGCCGTACATCAGGTGGATGGGCTGTCCGGTGCAACCTTGACCAGCCGCGGTGTTCACAACTTGTTACATTTCTGGTTGGGTGATAATGGCTACAAGCCGTTCCTGACCAATCTCAAAAACGGGGAGGCTTAAGAAATGAAAGTGAAAGAGCTTCTGTTTGATCCGGTCTTTAAGAATAACCCGATCGCATTACAAATCCTGGGTATCTGCTCTGCATTGGCGGTAACCAGCAGTTTGAAAGTCACGCTGGTTATGTGTATCGCACTGACCACGGTGACGGCGTTTTCAAACTTCTTCGTTTCCCTTGTGCGCAATCATGCACCGAACAGCATCCGTATCATCATCCAGATGGTGATCATTGCGTCTCTGGTTATTGTGGTTGACCAGATCCTCAAAGCCGTTGCTTACGACGTTAGCAAGCAATTGTCGGTGTTTGTGGGTTTGATCATCACGAACTGTATCGTAATGGGCCGCGCGGAAGCGTTCGCCATGAAGAACCCGCCGATTCCGAGCTTCTTCGATGGTATCGGTAACGGTTTGGGTTATAGCGCCATGCTGATCGCTCTTGCCGTCGTTCGTGAGCTCTTTGGTTCAGGCAAATTGCTCGGCTACGACATCCTGTCTGTTACCACAGACGGTGGTTGGTATGTACCTAATGGCTTGCTGTTGCTGCCACCGAGCGCGTTCTTCCTGATTGGTTTGTTTATCTGGGCCTTGCGTTCCTGGAAAAAGAATCAGGTTGAAGCCAGCGAATTCAAAATCGCTCCCAACACCAAACCTCAGGAGGCTTGATCGTGGAATATTATTTAAGCCTTTTTATTCGGGCCGTTTTTATTGAGAACATGGCGTTAGCCTTCTTCCTGGGGATGTGTACGTTTATCGCTATCTCCAAAAAAATCGGTGCTGCTATCGGTTTGGGTATCGCGGTTATTGTTGTACAGACACTCACCGTACCCCTGAATAACCTGATCTACACCTACGTGCTGGCTAACGGCGCCCTGAGCTGGGCTGGTTTACCCAATGTCGATTTAAGCTTCCTTGGCTTGATTACTTACATTGGTGTAATCGCTGCGGTGGTGCAAATCATGGAGATGGTGTTGGATAAATATGTTCCCGCACTTTACAACGCACTGGGCGTGTTCCTGCCGTTGATCACCGTTAACTGCGCCATCATGGGTGGTTCTCTGTTCATGGTGGAGCGCGACTATAACTTCGGCGAGAGCATCGTCTACGGCGCAGGCTCTGGTGCCGGTTGGGCATTGGCTATCGTGATATTGGCCGGCGTGCGTGAGAAATTGAAATATAGCGATGTACCGGACGGTTTGCGTGGCTTGGGTATCACCTTCATTACTGTGGGTTTGATGTCTCTGGGCTTTATGTCATTCGGCGGCATCGATCTGTAATCAGCGGGGTATAACCACACATGAACATAGAAATTACATTGGGTGTTGTCATGTTTACGGTCATCGTGCTCGCGCTGGTGGCCGTTATCCTGATAGCACGATCTAAATTGGTCAGCAGTGGCGATGTCACTATTGATATCAATGGCGAGAAAAAACTGACCGTTCCGGCCGGTGGCAAGTTGTTGCAAACCTTGTCCGGCGCCGGCTTGTTCCTGCCTTCTGCCTGCGGCGGCGGCGGTACCTGTGCACAGTGCAAATGTATTGTGGTATCTGGCGGTGGCTCTATGTTGCCGACGGAAGAAAGCCACTTCACCAAGCGCGATGCCCGTGAAGGTTGGCGCTTGTCTTGCCAGACGCCGGTCAAGCAGGACATGGTGATTGAAGTTCCGGAAGATGTGTTCGGTGTAAAACAGTGGGAATGTACTGTCGAATCCAATCCTAACGTGGCCACGTTCATTAAAGAGTTGACCTTGCGTCTGCCGGAAGGTGAAAACGTTGACTTCCGTGCGGGTGGTTATGTGCAGTTGGAGTGCCCACCGCATCATGTGAAATTCTCGGATTTCTCTATCGAGCCGCAATTCCGTGGTGACTGGGAACGTTTCGGTTTCTTTAATCTGGAATCAAAGGTGACTGAGCCGGTGATTCGCGCCTACTCCATGGCGAACTATCCGGATGAGAAGGGCATCGTTAAGTTCAATATCCGTATTGCAACGCCGCCGCCCAAGTCACAAGGCATTCCGCCGGGCATTATGTCGTCTTACGTGTTCAGCCTGAAGCCGGGAGACAAGATCAAGGTGTACGGTCCCTTCGGTGAATTCTTCGCCAAGGACACTGACAATGAGATGGTCTTCATCGGTGGTGGTGCGGGTATGGCTCCCATGCGTTCGCACATCTTTGATCAGCTGCGCCGCATCAAGACCAAGCGTAAGATGACTTTCTGGTACGGTGCTCGCTCTCTGCGCGAACTCTTCTACAAAGAAGAATATGATCAGTTGCAAGAAGAGAATGAGAACTTCAACTGGTATGTGGCCTTGTCAGATCCACAACCGGAAGATAACTGGAGCGGCCTGACCGGGTTTATTCATAATGTTCTCTATGAAAATTACCTGAAAGACCACCCGGCACCGGAAGATTGCGAATTCTACATGTGCGGCCCACCAATGATGAACGCCGCAGTGATCAAGCTCTTGAAGAGCCTGGGTGTA
Organism: Cellvibrio sp. ARAG 10.3; assembly: GCF_051846955.1. Classification (NCBI taxonomy): domain Bacteria; kingdom Pseudomonadati; phylum Pseudomonadota; class Gammaproteobacteria; order Cellvibrionales; family Cellvibrionaceae; genus Cellvibrio; species Cellvibrio sp. ARAG 10.3. Next base: position 37,058 of record NZ_JBPYCU010000009.1, on the reverse strand, counting down.
GAAGACGAAAACATTATGCTGGATGACTTTGGTGGCTAAGATCGGTTTGTTTAAGTTCTTTTTACCAAACTGCGAAACGAGGTCAGCGTTGCTGACCTCGTTTTTGTTTTTTGGTGTGGTGTTATTAAGTGGCTGCGGTCAGGCAGAGCGGGACACGCTGCGGTTTGCCGGCGAAACCATGGGGACGACGTATCACATTACGTTGGTTGCTGATGAAGATGAGTCGCTCAAGGTAGATGCAACCACGTTACAAAAAGCAGTTGATGTTGAGCTGCAAAAAATTAATCAGCATATGTCGACCTATATCCCTGTTTCTGAGTTGATGTTGTTTAACTCGGCCAGTGCAGGTGAGTTGTACACCTTATCGAAACCACTGGAAGAAGTTTTGCGGTTGAGTCAGCAGATCAGCGAACGCAGTGGCGGTGCGTTTGATATTACCGTCGGCCCGCTGGTGAATTTATGGGGCTTTGGGCCCGGTAAACACGAGGATGATGTGCCTGATGCGGAAGCTATCGCTGACGCCAAAGCGATGATGGGGTATCACAAGCTGGAATTGGTGGATGGGCAAGCGCGCAAATTGGCTGATATCAAGCTCGATCTTTCTGCCATTGCCAAGGGCTACGGTGTGGATTGGATTGCGGATTATCTTGCGCAGCAGGGCATCAATCATTATATGGTTGAAATCGGCGGGGAAATTCGCGTCAAAGGCACCAATGGCAAAGGCCAGCCCTGGCGTATCGCTATTGAGCAGCCATCAATGGTGCAGCAGAGCGTGCACAAGGCTATTTCGCTGACTGATGTCGGTATGGCTACGTCGGGTGATTACCGCAATTATTTCGAGCAGGACGGCAAGCGCTACTCACACACCATCGATCCGCAAACCGGTTATCCGATTACGCATCGCCTCGCATCCGTCACGGTTATCGCCAGGACCTCAGCGGAAGCCGATGGTTGGGCTACCGCGATCAATGTGCTAGGTCCGGAGCGCGGCATGGAAGTGGCCAATCGCGAGAAATTAGCGGTTTACATGATTGTCAAAGAGGATGAGGGTTTCAGCGATCGTTATTCAACGGCTTTTGAACCTTATCGATGAATTATTGAGGTAAATATTATGGGTACGTTATTGGTAACGCTGGTGTTTATGCTGGTTGTGGTGGCCTTGATGTCCGTGGGTGTCATCTTCGGCCGCAAGCCCATTACCGGTTCCTGTGGTGGTGTCGGAAAGGCGCTGGGCGAAAAAGAATATGTGTGTGATATTTGTGGCGGCGATGAAAGCAAGTGTGAAGAAAAACAACAGACTGCCGCGAACGCAGAAAAATCTTTGGCTTACGAAGTAACAACTAATAAAAAATAACAATTGTGTCGGTAGCTTGGGGTGATTATTTGGTTATTCGGTTCAAGAGGAAATTAAAGTGGCTGACCATGTTTACGATGTCTTGGTGATCGGTTCAGGGCCGTCGGGTGAAAGTGCGGCGATTACGGCGGCCAAAGCCGGTAAGCGTGTGGGTGTAGTAGAGAATCGCCAGGTGGTAGGTGGAAACTGTGCGCATAAAGGGACCATTCCCTCAAAATCCCTGCGCCATGTTGTCAAACAAATTATTCATTACAAATCCAGTAATCTCTTTCGTGAAATTGGCGATAGTCGTCGCCTGACTTTTCCACGTATTCTGCAATCGGCCCGACAAGTGATTCCCAAACAGGTCGAACTACATACCAATTTTTATGTGCGTAATCGCGTGACCCTGCACATGGGTCGCGCTGCATTTGTTGATAATCATACGGTCACCGTTGACCTGCTGGACGGCGCGCGCGAAACCATTACCGCCGGCAGCATTGTCATTGCGACGGGCTCGCGCCCTTATCGGCCTGCTGACATCAATTTTGATCATCCGCGGGTTTACGACAGCGATACCATACTTGAAATGCAGCATACGCCGCGGCACCTCATTATTTACGGTGCCGGTGTGATCGGGTGCGAATACGCTTCGATATTTTCCGGGATGGGAGTGCGTGTTGACCTGATTAATAACCGTGATCGTTTGCTGTCATTTCTCGATGATGAAATCTCTGACGCCTTGAGTTATCACTTGCGTGACAGCGGTGTAACCGTGCGTCACAGCGAGGAATATGAAGCGATTGATGCGCGCGATAGCAGCGTCACTCTGCACCTGAAATCCGGCAAGCGATTAAAAGCTGATGCCATTCTCTGGTGTAACGGGCGCAGCGGCAATACCGATAACCTGAATCTGGCGGCTGTGGGTTTGCAGGCAGATCATCGCGGTAACCTGAAGGTGGACGATTGTTATCGCACGGCGGTTGACAATATTTATGCTGTGGGCGATGTGATTGGTTGGCCCAGTTTGGCCAGTGCATCATTTGGACAAGGGCGTTCAGTATCCGGCGGCATTATCGGTGGGGATTGTCCTCTGGTTGAGGATGTGCCCACTGGCATTTACACCTTGCCGGAGATCAGTTCGGTCGGTAAAACAGAAACCGAATTAACGGCGGCACGCGTGCCTTACGAAGTTGGGCGGGCGCTGTTTAAAAACACGGCGCGCGGCCAGATCAGTGGCGAAGATGTCGGCATGCTTAAATTGTTATTCCATGTCGATACCATGGAAATTCTGGGTGTACATTGCTTTGGTGCCGAGGCTGCCGAGATTGTCCACATCGGTCAGGCGATCATGCGGCAGAAAGGCGAGGGTAATACCATTCGTTACTTCCTCAACACGACATTTAACTATCCGACCATGGCGGAGGCATATCGTATTGCTGCCCTGGATGGGATCAACCGAATCAATCGCCGCTAGAACGGTCGATGGAAAAAGAAAAGCCGCGCGTTGGAATACCTGCGCGGCTTTTTTATTGGGCGGGGATTAATTTTTCTGGCGATGTTTGGCTACGCTGTGGATCACGTGGTCGTGTTCAAAATACACCACGAAGTCTGCATATTCCCAGGATGAAATGGGTGGATCACCTACCGGCCCTTGTTTGCTGATGGGCTCACCAAATTGCGCCTCGACAGCGGCCTTGGTGACACCGGTGCGCGGTTTGGCAATATCGGCTTGCTGACCCACGGGTACACGCACGGTTTCGGCAAGTGCTGGCAGTGTCAGCAAGGCGGAACAAGAGACAAGGATGATCAGTAATGTTTTTTTCATGGGCTTATCCTGCATGATCAGTATTGTTGTTTAAGTCGGCGCTCGGCCATTTGAGCACGCATGATCTGCTGGCCGATCAATTGTTGTTGTGAGTCGTTGATCCGATGAAATTTTGCCGCAATTTGATAGTCGCCAGCGCTACTCAGTTCACAGCGTATCACTTTGGCAAATAAAATCAGCCCGGCGTAGGACGGCAAAAACGTGAGCCGCATCGCGATAAAACTCTGTTGTGCAATAGGCTTTTCACACCCGAAGGCAATACCGCCTTCGCTCAGGTTCACCTGCCGGGTAATACGGGTCAGGGCGGCGGGTTTGTGTTCTGCCATCAGGCGTTGGGTAAGCAGTTCTATCTTGCGGTTGATATTGTGCAGGTATTCACCCAGCGCGCGGTTGTTATCCTTGATCTGATACAACAGCTGCGCGGTATCACTGTCGATTTTTTTCAGCTCGGCGTACAGCTTGATATCGGCAGCATCCTGGTAGAGCGTTTCCGGTTCACTGGAATTAGCGGTCTTTTCATCTACCTCTTTATATTCCAGCGCAATACTTTCATCGATGCGAAAAAAACTGCGGCGTTCAGACATGATCTTTATCCCGGTAACCAGCTTTCCATAAGATAGCACATCATCCCGCAACTGCTGCGGTGATTGTGTGTTGGCCGCTTGTGCTCCTTCGGGCATTAGGTTTAAATGCGCTCCATGCTGAAAAACATCCCCCTCTATATTGGTCTACGTTATACCCGCGCGAAACGTCGCAACCAATTCATTTCCTTTGTCAGCGGATTTTCACTTCTGGGTATGGCCCTGGGCGTGATGGCATTGATTATTGTGCTGTCTGTAATGAACGGTTTTGATCGGGAGATGAAGCAGCGCATCCTCAGTGTTATTCCCCACGGCTTTATTGATCAACACCCGCAAATGCGTGACTGGCAATCCGTTTCCCGGCAGGTTGAGCAACACCCGGAGGTGGTGGCCACGGCGCCTTACATTGGCGGCTTCGCCCTGATCAGCTATGACCGGGGCGTTGAAAGTATCCAATTGCAAGGCATCTTACCGGAAGCGGAAAACCGCGTTTCGGTACTGGAGCAGAACATGATCGTTGGCTCCAGCACAGACTTGCGACCCGGTGAATTTGGCATCGTCATGGGCCGCTTGTTGGCGCGCTCCCTCGGTATTGCTCCCGGAGACAAGGTGAACCTGACGCTCTCGGATATCAACATTACGCCGGCCGGTGTGTTTCCGCGTACGCGCCCGTTTACGCTGGTGGGTGTCTTCGAAGTGGGAGCCCAGGTAGACCAGACCCTCGCGATGATTCATATCGACGATGCCAGGCGCCTGTTTCGCTATCAGGGAGTGCAAGGCTTGCATGTGAAGGTGACCGATATTTACCGCGCGGGCACGGTGATGGGTGACATTGCGGGCGATTTCGGTGAAAGCTACACCGTCAAGGATTGGAGCCAGACCCAGGGCAGCCTGTTCCAAGCGGTGAAGATGGAGAAGATCGTTATTGCGGCCCTGTTGTGCATCATCATCGCGGTGGCAGCGTTCAATATCGTTTCCAGCCTGGTATTGATGGTGGCTGACAAGCGGTCAGACATCGCCGTCTTGCGTACCCTGGGACTCACCGCTCGACAAGTGATGGCCATCTTTGTGGTGCAGGGCAGTGCGGTGGGTGTCGCGGGGACGCTGATCGGTGCCCTTATCGGTTGCCTGGTGGCGCAGTCGCTCAATGCCATCATGGGGTTCTTCGAAGCCTTGTTTGGCTGGCAGATCTTTAACCCCGATGTCTTTTTTATCACCCAGCTTCCCTCGGTATTGATGTGGCAGGACGTTGCGTTTATCTGCGGCCTGGCACTGACCCTGAGTGTGGTCGCCACCTTGTATCCTGCATATCGCGCCGCGAAGATCGAACCGGCAGAGGCCTTGCGTTATGAGTAATCAACAGGCGGTCTTGACCTGCCATCAAGTCTATAAAAACTATTCCCAGGGGCCGCAACAGGTCAGCGTGCTGAATGGGGTAAACCTGCAAATCCATGCCGGTGAACGGGTGGCGATTGTGGGCGCATCCGGTTCGGGTAAGTCCACGCTGCTGAATATCCTAGGCGGATTGGATGTCCCTGATCAGGGTGAGGTGATTGTCGTCGGACAACAGCTGTCGCAGATGAGCGCTGACCAGCGGGGGCGCCTGCGCAATCGCAGCCTTGGCTTTGTCTATCAGTTTCATCATCTGTTGCCGGAATTTACCGCGCTGGAAAATGTATCCATGCCCTTGTTGATCGGCCGCCAGGCCACAGCGGCAGCCAAAGAACGCGCGTCAGCGATGCTGGCACGGGTTGGTTTGGCGGAACGGGTGCAGCACAAACCTTCGGAGCTGTCCGGTGGAGAGCGTCAGCGGGTGGCCATTGCCCGCGCCCTGGTGACTAACCCGGCCTGTGTGTTGATGGATGAACCCACCGGCAACCTCGACTCTCACGCCGCCGACAGTATCCAGCAGTTAATGCTGGAGCTGAACCAGACTATCGGCACCAGCTTTGTGGTGGTGACTCACGACCAGCGGCTGGCGGCGCGTATGGACCGTACCCTGACCCTGTCCGACGGGACGCTGGTGTAACCGTGCTTAATAAACTCACTTTCCTTGTCGGTGCGCGCTACGGTATTTCTCGCCGTCACAGCCAGTTGGTTTCGTTTATCTCTTCATTGTCCATCGCCAGTCTGGTGATTGGGGTGGCTTTGCTGGTGCTGGTCATGTCGATCATGAACGGCTTTGATCGCGAGCTCCGCGAGCGCATCCTGGGCATCATGCCTCAGGCGACCATTTATCAACGTTACGGCATTGAAGAACCGCAGCCGCTGATCGACGAGTTGGAGGCGCATCCGCAGGTTCTCGCGGCGGCGCCTTTTGTCCAATTGCAGGGGTTGTTGGCTCACCAAAAGCGGGTATCGCCGGTCAACCTGTTTGGTATTGATCCGGCGCAGGAAGCGCGTTTGTCCTCGTTAAAGGAGTATCTGCCCGAGCAGGGCTTTGAACAGTTAAGCCAGTCCAGCCAGGGCATCCTGATTGGTCGCGGGATCGCGGATACCTTGCAGGTGGAGCCGGGGGACTCGGTCAGCTTGATCATTCCGCGTACCGGCGGGGGCAATCCCACTCCGAACATCCGCATGCTGACGGTGCTGGCGATATTCGATAGCGGCACGGAGATTGATCATGGGTTAGCCCTGATGGGGCTGGAAGCCGCCTCGTCCTTGTCCGAGTTTCCCGGTACGGTGACCGGCATCCGCTTGCAGGTAAATGATCTGTTCAGCGCGCCCTCCGTCGTACGCCAGTTGGTCAACGCGTTACCGCCCGGCTTCTACGGTTCTGACTGGACCCGCACCCAGGGCAATCTCTATGAAGCGATTCACATGTCGAAGAATCTGGTGGAGATGTTGCTGTTTTTGATTATCGCCATCGCCGCCTTTAACCTGGTCTCGACGCTGATTATGGTGGTGGTAGACAAGCAGGGTGATATCGCTATCCTGCGCACGCTGGGTGCCTCGACCGGTGAGATTATCGGTATTTTTATGGTGCAGGGCGGTTTGATCGGCCTGATCGGAACGGCCCTCGGTGTCGCCGTGGGTGTGCTGTTATCGCTGTGTGTGACGGATGCCGTGCAGTGGCTGGAACGACTGCTGAATGTTCGCTTTCTGGAGTCTGATGTGTATCCCATCAGTTATTTGCCGTCGGACCTGCAATGGTCGGATGTAGCGCAAATTGCGGTCACCGCCCTGATCATCAGCTTTTTTGCGGCGCTGTATCCCGCCTGGCGTGCCAGCCGCGTTCAGCCAGCGGAAGCCTTGCGTTACGAATAATCCTGCTTGTCCGCCAGATCATCCTGTTTCAGCGCTTCATTAGCCGCCGCTTTGGGGCGTTTCTTCCGTTTGTTCCAGCCTTTTACGACATGCCAGCGCCAGAAAATCTGGATCGCCACATATCCCAGGGAGCCGAAGATCAAACCGCACAACAGTGACCCTACAATCAGCGGTTTCCAGATCAGCACGAATTCATTGACCAACCAGTCCCAGGACAATTCCAGGGACACGGAGATAGGTGGTACACCCAATATCCAGCGGCCCAGTTGATAGGTGGCGAAAAAAATTGCTGGCATGGTGAGTGGGTTGGTCAGCCAGACGAGGGCAACGGAGATCGGCAGGTTACAGCGCACCAGCAAGGCCGCTAAAGCAGCCACCGGCATCTGTCCCGGGATCGGAATAAACGCGATAAAAATGCCGACAAAGAAGGCTACCGAAACAGAGTGGCGATTAAGATGGAACAGGTTAGGATCGTGCAACAGATCGCCTAGAAAATGCAGCGAAGGGTTATTTTTAACCTTGGCTGCGGAGGGGAGGTAACGTCTGAATAACTTACGTGCCATTGGCGCCTGTTGCGTTAGTTACGGGTAAAGCTGTATCACAGCTGATGGAGGCGCGCATTATGCATCGAAATGATTGCCGACACTATGCACACCTGTCGCTCTGAAAGTTGAATCCCTGCAAGGTTCCACCTTGGCGTGTCGATCATTGTGGGCGCGAATTCCACCTTGATATCACACTTGTGTGATGCATAATCACGCATTACATGGATCTGGTTGCTCAAGGATGTTTGCATGCCCGTTTATCTCCTCGCCCTCGCGGGCGGTATCCTCACGGTTGGTTTTCTGCCGTATCTGCCGCCTATTCCATGGCTGCTTTCGCTGGTTCCGCTTCTGCTGATTGCGCTTCGTATTCCCCGCTTCAGGGTTGTGCTGGCTTATGCCATCGGCATTGGCTGGGGTGTGGTTTATGGCTACGGCATACTGGCCAATCAACTACCTCAGGATTTAGTGGGCCGGGACTTGATGGTGTCCGGACGCGTGGTGGATTTACCGGTGATTGATGAACGCCGCCAGCGGTTCGTATTGCAGGTTGATGCGGCATACCTTCTCGATGATGCCCACACTGCCATCGCCGACTTTCCGGAGAAGCTTCAATTGAGCTGGTATGCGAAGGACGCAGTCGTGGTGCGCAGCGGCGAGCGCTGGCAATGGCAGGTCCGCCTGAAACGACCGCGCGGTTTCGTCAATCCGGGCGGGTTTGATTATCAGGTCTGGCTAATGCGACGTGGTATTGGCGGTGTTGGTTATGTGCGCGAAAGCCGCTTGACCCAACGGATAGGGATGGCCGAAACGTGGGATATCGGCGCTCATCGGCACGCTTTGCGCGATTGGTTATTAGCTGGCACCGACAGTCCCCAGAGCGCGGTAATGTTGGCGCTGCTGATCGGCGACCGATCCATGATGGATGCTGAGCAATGGCGTCGCATGCAGTTAACCGGGGTTAACCATCTGGTGGCTATTTCGGGTTTGCATGTGGGATTTTTGGCCGTGGCTGGTTTCGTTCTGGGCAGCCTTATCGGGCGCTGTATTAACCTGATGTATCACCCGTGTCCGGCGTTAGTGCCAGGTTATCTTGGCGCTATGTTGTTCGCGCTGGGCTACAGTGCCCTGGCAGGCTTTACCCTGCCAACCCAGCGCGCTCTGGTGATGATCCTGGTGGTGCAACTGGTTTATCTGTGGCGGCGTTCTTACCGGGTCAGCCATATCTTCAGCCTCGCGTTGGTCAGTGTGGTGATCAGTGATCCCTTGGCGGCCTACGACATGGGATTCTGGTTATCCTTTGGCGCCGTGGCGGTGCTGTTGTTTTGCTTTGCCGGTCGCTATGGCGCAAGGCAATCTTTCGCACCCGTCCACTGGCTACGCGGGCTTGTTCGCAGCCAGTGGACCATCTTTATTGGCCTGCTGTTGCCCCTCGGCGTACTGCTCAACCAGGTCTCTCTCTTGGCGCCATTGGCCAACCTGATTGCTATTCCTTTGGTCACCATCCTGGTGGTGCCGCCACTGTTGTTGGCGGCGGTGATTCAGAGCATTTTTCCGTTATTGAGTCATTGGTTGCTTCAACTGGCAGACCTTGGATTGCGTGTCCTGGATGCCTGGCTGCAGAGCCTCCTCGACCTGGGCAGCACTCAATCAAACCCGGTTATCAGCCTACAGGGCTGGGCGTTGGTAATTGCCTTGATCGGCGTCCTGTTGCTCTTGCTGCCGCGCGGGATTGCCGGTCGTTGGCTGGGTTACCCCGCATTGCTCACCGCGCTGATCTTACCCGGGAAAATACCGCCGCCCCTCACGCTCACCATTCTGGATGTCGGGCAGGGCTTGGCTGTGGTGGTGGAGACACCGGATCACCGCCTGATATACGACACCGGCCCAGCCTACAGCGACAAGTTTGAAGCCGGCGGCGCCATCGTGGTGCCTTACCTGCGCCAGCGGGGTATTTCCCAGGTAAATAAATTGATTGTCAGTCATCACGACAAGGATCATTCCGGCGGTGTGCAAGGCATTATCAAAAATTTGACGATACAAGAAGTCGTGGCGGGAGAGCCGATAAAAGCAAAGGCCTTGCTGAACAATCAGGTGCCGATCCATAACTGTCACGGGTATGAAAACTGGCAATGGAATCAGGTGCACTTCAGCTTTGTGCCAACCGCAGAGGTATTTCGTGGGACATCAGGTAACGCGAATAATCACTCCTGTGTGCTGTTGATTGAATACGCCGGACAAAGGATTTTATTGCCCGGTGATATCGAAGGTCGGGTTGAAAACCGGTTGGTTAATCACGGCCATTTGCCGGAGGCACTTACCTTGGTGGTGGCATCGCATCACGGCAGTCGCAGTTCATCCACCTCGACATTTGTCAGCCATGTTCGGCCGGCATTTGTGGTGTACAGCGCGGGTTATCGCAGCCAGCACGGCCATCCGCATCAAGAGGTGGTTGCACGTTATGCCGCTCGCGGGAGTCGCGCCTTCAATACGGCGGAGGGCGGCGCCCTGGTGTTTTCCTGGCGTGAGGGGGTGCTCCAACCTGTGCGACAACAGCGTCTCTATCAGCCGCGCTACTGGTTTGATTAAGCTTTGTTCAGCCTCATGATCGGCTGCATGCAAAAGTCGTGAAAAACGAACCCCGGCATGGTTTTCTTCGTTGCTTATGGTAATGTACCGCCCCGAAAAACCTGCATTGGGTGCAGTCCGGCTTGAAGAGGAAGATGACGTGTTAGAAATCATTATGTCTGGCGGTTGGTTGATGATCCCCATCATTATTTGCTCGGTCGCTGTTATTGCTATCTGCATTGAGCGCTACTGGACATTGAACCCAGCCAAGATTGCACCGCGTCATTTGCTCGCCCAGGTGTGGAGTTGGATCAAGAACAATCAGGTCGATGCAACCAAATTGCGCGAACTGAAACAATCGTCCATGTTGGGCCAGATTCTGGCCGCGGGTTTGAGCAATTCCCGCCACGGCCGAGAAGTGATGAAAGACAGTATCCAGGAAGCTGCCACCCAGGTTGTGCACGAGCTGGAGCGTTATATCAGCGTGCTCGGCACCATCGCCAATATCGCGCCCTTATTAGGCTTGCTCGGCACCGTTATCGGTATGATCCAGGTGTTCAATGCCATCATGATACAGGGCACAGGTAATACCGAAGTGCTGGCCGGTGGTATTTCTGTTGCGCTGGTCACCACCGCTGCCGGTTTGATTGTGGCGATTCCCGCCATGATTTTTCATCGCTTCTTTTTGCGTCGCATCGATTCCATCGTCGTCACCATGGAAGAGGAAGCCATCAAACTGGTGGATGCTTTGCACAGCGACCGCCGCGTTGATGTGAAAGTGGTTTAATCCTTGAATCCATTGAGCCCGAGGATGACGCCATGAAATTCCGTCGCCAGCCCAGAGAAGAAGAGGGCGTTAACCTGACGCCGTTGATTGATGTGGTCTTTATTCTGTTGTTGTTTTTTATGGTATCGACCACCTTTACCAAAGAAACCCATTTGAGTGTGGATTTACCGGAAGCGGTGGGCGAGCCCAGCACCGAAACCCAGGAACAGCTGGATGTTGTCATCAGTGCGCAAGGGCATTTTTCGGTGAATGGCCACAGCCTGGTCAATAACAAAGTGGAAACCCTGAAGTCCGCGCTGGAAAAATTATCCCAGGGCAACACCAAGCTGCCGCTCAGTATTACAGCGGATGCCAACACGCCGCATCAGTTCGTTGTAACGGCGATGGATGCCGCCGGTCAATTGGGTTTTGTCCAGCTCAGTATTACCTCGCGTCAACCCGACCCGGAGACGGAATAAGTTTTCTGCCGCACAGGTACTCACGTGTCCCAGCAATCACACAACCTTTGGCTTGATGCCTGGTACGGCAAGCGCAGATGGACTTTTGTGCTCTTGCCCCTGATGTGGTTGTTCCGCCTGATCGCCAGCGCACGCCGCTTTTATTTACGTCGTTTTGCACAACACATCTTGTCAGTGCCGGTGATTGTCGTGGGCAATATTTCAGTGGGTGGCACGGGCAAAACCCCGCTATTGATTGCCCTGGTGAAACACTTGCAACACCAGGGGTTTAATCCCGGTGTTATCAGTCGCGGGTATGGCGGGCACGCTGACCATTATCCTCTGGTGGTCACTTCGGCCACGGATGTTAAAGAAAGCGGCGATGAACCCCTGAGTATTTTTCAGCAGACCGGTTGTGCCGTGTGTGTCGATGCGGATCGTGTGCGGGGTGCGCGCGAACTTGAGCGGCTTGGCTGCAATATCCTGCTGAGTGATGATGGCCTGCAACATTATCGTCTGGGGCGTGCGCTGGAAATCATTGTGGTTGATGGTCAGCGGGGCCTTGGCAATGGTTTTTGTTTGCCGGTGGGCCCTTTGCGCGAACCCATGTCGCGTTTGCAGTCTGCAGATTTTGTTGTGGTCAACAGTGCGCAGCAACCTTTGTCGTTACCTGTCACCCAAACTTATGCCATGCGCATTGTTCCCCACGCCTGGCACTCGTTGATTGACGGGCAGGCGCACCCGGTCGATTATTTTTCCCGTGGCAATAAAAAATCGGTAAATGCTGTAGCCGGGATTGGTAATCCACGGCGCTTTTACCAGACGCTGGCTGAATTGGGATTGCAGCCTGTCGAACACGATTTTCCCGATCACCACGCATATCAACAAGGTGACTTTTCCTTTGCAGAGTCGCTACCCGTCGTCATGACCGCTAAAGACGCGGTGAAGTGCCGGGATTTTGCACAACCCGATTGGTTTTATCTCGCCGTGGGCGCGGAATTGCCCGACTGTTTCTGGCATGACTTTGACGTTAAGATAGCCGGATTAAAACCCTAGTATTTCAGGATTTCCCCATGAGTTTTTACGTTGTGATTCCCGCGCGTTATGCGTCGACTCGGCTGCCCGCCAAACCCTTGCGGGATATCGCCGGTAAGCCGATGATCCAGCATGTCTACGAGCGCGCCTGCGAGAGCGCCGCCCGCCAGGTGATTGTTGCTACCGATGACACACGGATAGAAGCCGTGGTCAAAGCGTTTGGCGGGCAAGTATGCATGACGTCCGCGACTCACAATTCCGGCACGGATCGTTTACAGGAAGTCGCCCAACAACTCGCATTGCAGGGCGATGATATCGTGGTGAATGTTCAGGGTGATGAACCGCTGATACCGCCGGCGGTGATCAATCAGGTCGCTAACAATCTGGCGAATACACACGCTGCCAGTGTCGCCACCTTGAGTGAACCGATTCATTCACTGGAGGATTTTCGCAATCCCAATATTGTAAAGGTGGTGGCCGATAAAACGGGCAGGGCGTTATATTTCAGCCGCGCGCCTATCCCTTGGCCGCGCGATCATTTTGCCGCTGCACAGGTGCAGGATTTGCCGCTGAATTTTCCGTGTCAGCGTCACATTGGTATCTATGCTTACCGCGTTGCATTGCTTAATCGTTTTGTGGGCTGGCCCCAGGCGCCACTGGAACACATCGAATCGCTGGAACAATTGCGCGTGCTGTGGCACGGCGAAACCATTCATATTGACGAAGCCTGCGCGGCAGTGCCCGGTGGCGTGGACACGGAAGCGGATTTGCAGCGCGTCAGGCAATTGCTGGAGTCTTAGGTTGTGGATACCAGGATACTGTTTGTCTGCCTCGGTAATATTTGTCGCTCGCCCACGGCGGAAGGTATTTTTCGCAAAGTGGTAACCGACGCGCGAATGCAGGACCGCATCTTTATCGACTCTGCCGGGACGGGTGGTTGGCATATCGGTAAATCGCCGGACGCACGCGCAGTCAGCGCAGCAAAAGCGCGCGGGTATGATTTATCCAGCTTACGTGCACGACAAGTTGCCGCCGCAGACTTTGAGGAATTTGATTTTATTCTGGCGATGGACCACGCCAACCTCAGTGATTTGCAATCTATGAAGCCTGATCATTATCAGGGACACCTTGGCTTGTTTTTGGATTTCGCTGAACACTCGCGCCACCGTGAAGTGCCGGACCCTTATTACGGAGGCGCTGCCGGCTTTGACCTGGTGCTCGATTTAATCGAGGACGCCTCCGCCGGTTTGTTACGCCAATTGCAACAGCGCCATCGCGCCTGACGGGATTATTGTGCCGCTTTTTCTGCCGAATTTTGATCTGCAACATTACAACACCCTTGGCGTGCCGGTGAAGGCGCAGGTATACGTGAGTGTGGCCGATGAAACAGAATTGGTTGAGGCATTGCGCTACGCCGGTCATGAAAAGCTGCCGCTGTTAATCCTGGGAGGTGGCAGCAATATTGTGCTGTGTGATGACTTCTCCGGCCTGGTGATTCATATCCGTTTGCACGGCAAAACGCTGATCGCAGAAAACAATGAATTTATCTGGCTGCGTGTGGCGGCCGGTGAGAACTGGCATGAGCTGGTGGAATATTGCCTGGACTTTCATTACTGGGGACTCGAGAATCTATCGCTGATTCCCGGCAGTGTCGGCGCCGCACCGATCCAGAATATCGGCGCCTACGGTGTCGAATTGAAAGATGTCTTTGAAGAACTTACAGCCATTGATATTCGCTCGGGGCTGCCGGTGACATTTACGAAAGAGGCGTGCGAATTCGGTTATCGCGACAGTATTTTCAAAGGCCGATTGCGCGACCAATACGTTATTACCGCAGTCACCTTCAAGTTGCGCAAGCAGGCACACCTGGTTTTATCCTATCCCGCGTTGCGTGATGCACTGACGCCACAACTGAGTGACAGCGTCACGCCGAAAACCGTCAGCGACATTATTTGCGCGATTCGGCGCAGTAAATTACCCGATCCTGCACAGGTGCCGAATGCCGGGAGTTTTTTTAAAAATCCTGTCATACCTGTCGCGCATTATGAAAGCTTGCGTCTACAGTACCCGCAGCTGGTGGCTTATCCCGTGGATGAGCAGCAGGTAAAACTGGCGGCAGCCTGGTTGATTGATCATGCTGGTTGGCGCGGGCAGGTTTGCGGGCCGGTTGCTGTGCATGGACAGCAGGCGTTGGTGCTTACGAATCCGGGGCGCGCGAAAGGCAGCGCGGTGGTAGCCCTGGCGGAAAAAATCCAACAGTCTGTGTGGGAAAAATACGGTGTGGCCCTGGAGCCGGAGCCGCGTTTTTATCCGTAACCGGCAGAAATGGGATGTTCAACGACAGTGGGTTTACCCAACATAAAAATTCATTGCGCAGGTTATGCCAAAAGCGCTTAATGCCCCGATGACATCGGCCCGACAAACAACACTGTTTGATTCACCCGTCTGCGAAACCCTGCTGTCGCTGGATGGTGATGTGCGTCTGTATCGTCATTGGCTGCCAACCGCCATGGCCGATACCTGCTTGCGGGATTTAATCACCACGTTGGAATGGCAGCAGTCGCGCATTCGCATCCACGGCCAGGAGCATGCGATCCCGCGCCTGAATGCGTGGTATGGCGATCCGGGCTGTGCTTATCGGTACTCCGGGGTGCGGTTTGATCCTTTGCCCTGGACCGAGACGTTGGCTGATATCCGCCAGAGACTGGCAGCCACCCTGGGGATTGCCTTTAACAGTGTGCTCGCCAACCGTTATCGCGATGGTCGCGACAGTGTGGCCTGGCACAGTGATGATGAGCCGGAGCTGGGGCACAAGCCGGTCATCGCGTCGGTCAGTCTGGGGGCAACGCGACGTTTTACGCTCAAGCACAAATCCCGCAAAGAGGTGCCAACCCTGGCGGTGGACTTGACCCACGGTTCCCTACTGGTCATGGCGGGGCCTACGCAGCACCATTGGCTTCACCAGGTGGCAAAAACGACCCGGATAGTTGATGAGCGGGTGAATTTGACGTTTAGATATATTTTTCAATAGTTTGCTGATGAGTTTTCATGTGGATTGTTCAAAGTTTCCCAGGGCAATCCCGGCAAGGTACGCAGGTTAGTGCTACTTTATTGACAGGTGGTAGCACTTTGCGATGGCAGACTCTACAATCTCCCGCAAGCTGTCTTTACGTTTAATAACAAAGGTGTGACTCCGGTTTGGCCGGATTGGGGGTTTGGTTTGACAAAGATACTTGTTGTCGATGATCACGATTTAGTGCGTATGGGAATTGTGCGCATGCTGGCAGACGTGAATGGATATCAAGTAGTCGGTGAGGCCAAAAGTGGGGAAGAGGCAGTAGCCAAGGCGCGCACCTTGGTACCGGACGTTGTGCTGATGGATGTGAAGATGCCCGGTATGGGCGGTCTGGAGGCAACCAAGAAATTGTTGGCGATTAATCCCGGTATGAAGATTATTGCTGTCACGGCGTGCGATGACAATTTATACCCGACCCGCCTGATGCAGGCGGGCGCCGTGGGGTACGTAACCAAAGGCGCTGAATTTACCGAGATTACCGATGCGATTAACAAAGTCATCCGCGGTGATTTGTACATGAGCAACAGCATTGCTCAGCAGCTCGCGCTCAAAAACTTCAGCGGTAACAGCAGCCAGGAATCGCCCTTCGAAAAACTGTCCCAACGCGAATTGCAAACGGCGATGCTCATTGCCAATGGTCAGAAAGTGAATGATATTGCGACGACCTTTTGTGTCAGTCCCAAAACCGTTAACAGCTATCGTTACCGGATCTTTGAGAAACTGAATATCAACAGCGATGTCGAATTGACGCTCCTGGCGGTCAAGCATAACTTTCTCGATCCGGAAGCCGTGGTGTAATCGGCCGCTTTTATTGACTGGCGGGCAATGAGGCAATTGCCTGCGTTATATTTTTGTACTCAAAAACTGCATGGTTACTGACAGCAACGCAGCACCCGCTGAACCCTTTGACTCCACTCGTTTCCTCGCTAATGTCACCCAACAACCCGGTATCTACCAGATGTTTGGTGAAGACGGGGTTATCCTCTATGTGGGTAAAGCCAAAAATCTTAAAGCGCGTCTCGCCAGCTATTTCCGCAAATCCGGTTTAAGCGTTAAAACCCAGGCGCTGGTGGCGAAGATTCGCCAGATCGAAGTCACGGTGACCGCCAGTGAAACCGAAGCGCTGATCCTGGAACAAAACCTGATCAAGGCCAACCGGCCGCCGTATAACATCCTGCTGCGTGACGATAAATCCTATCCCTATATTTTTATCTCCAGCGGTGAAGACTTTCCGCGCATCAGTTTTCATCGTGGCGCCAAGAAAAAACGCGGTGAATATTTTGGGCCCTATCCCAACGTGGGTGCCGTGCGTGACAGCCTGAATTTTCTGCAAAAAACATTTCGTATACGCCAGTGTGAAGACAGTGTTTTCAGGAATCGCTCACGCCCGTGTTTGCAATATCAAATCAAGCGCTGCACCGCACCTTGCGTCAATTTTATTAACCCGGATGAGTACGCGAATGATTTGCGTCACACGCGCATGTTCCTGACCGGCAACAGCGATACATTGATGCGCGAATTGGCCAATCAGATGGATGCCGCATCGCAAGGTCTGGAGTTTGAAAAAGCCGCCGATTATCGTGATCAGATCATGGCATTGCGCAACATCCAGACCCAACAGGTGATGGAAGAAGGCAAGGGCGATGTCGATGTTATTGCGGCGGCGATGCAAGGGCTGGTGATTTGCGTCCATGTGCTGTTTATTCGCCAGGGGCGGATTCTGGGCAGCCGCAGCTTTTATCCGCAGGCCGGCTTGACCGAATCGCCAGCGGAAGTCCTCACGCAATTTTTGCCGCAGTTTTATCTCGCCAGTGAAGGGCGGGAGATTCCGCGTGAAATCATCACCAGTCACGCTATTGAAGAAGCGGACCTGCTGTGTGCCGCCTTGCAGCAAGCTACCGGTCGACAGGTGTTTTTAACGAGCAGTGTGCGCAGCCACCGCGCGCAATGGTTGCAAATGGCAGCCACCGCTGCACAACAAAACCTGACCAGCCACCTCAACAGCAAAAAGAATTCACAAGATCGCTTCCTGGCCTTGCAGGATGCGTTGGAGCTGGACGAGATGCCTCAGCGCCTGGAGTGCTTCGACATCAGCCACAGCAGCGGCGAGTTGACCGTCGCATCCTGCGTTGTGTTCGACACCAACGGGCCGCTCAAGTCGGACTATCGCCGGTTTAACATCGACGGCATTACACCGGGTGATGATTACGCGGCGATGGAACAGGCGCTACAGCGACGCTACACCCGTTTACAAAAAGGCGAAGGCAAACTGCCGGATATCCTGCTCATTGACGGCGGCAAGGGTCAGCTTGCCAAGGCGGTAGCGGTGCTCGCCGAGCTTGGTGTGAATGATGTCCTGATGATCGGTGTGGCCAAGGGCACAACCCGCAAGGCGGGCTTTGAAACCCTGTTCAACGCACAGACCGGCGCAGAGATCGTCTTGCCGGGCGATTCACCGGCGTTGCACCTGATCCAGCATATCCGCGACGAAGCGCACCGATTCGCTATCACCGGCCACAAACAGCGCCGCGACAAAAAACGCAAAACCTCCACGCTGGAAGACGTACCGGGCATTGGGGCAGGGCGTCGCCGGGAGCTACTGCGTCACTTTGGCGGGCTGCCCGAAATCCGCAAAGCCAGCGTTAATGACCTCGCCAAAGTCCAGGGCATCAGCCAGCGGCTCGCCGAAGAGATTTACTCCTTTTTCCATAATGACTAGCCATGTAGTATGATCGCCACCTTGTATTGATCGGCGCCGCCATGGCACCGGCCAGCTGCAGTAGGGCAACTCGGCATTGCCTATTTTGAGAGAAGCGTTCATTACATGACTTTGGCTAACCAACTCACGCTCCTGCGTATCATTCTGATTCCCCTGTTTGTTGTGGTTTTTTACCTTCCCTTCAAATGGGCACATTTTGCTTCGGCCATGATCTTCAGTGTTGCGGCGATTACCGACTGGCTGGACGGTTATGTGGCCCGTAAATACAACCAAAGTACACCCTTTGGCGCCTTCCTCGACCCGGTTGCTGACAAACTCATGGTGGCAATTGCCCTGTTGTTATTGGTAGGGCTGCATCACGACTCCGCCTGGTTCGCGGCAGCCGCCGCGGTGATTGTGGGGCGCGAGATTGTTATTTCGGCCCTGCGCGAATGGATGGCGGAGCTGGGGCAGCGCGCCAGTGTAGCGGTGTCCTACATCGGCAAGATCAAGACCACCTTGCAGATGACCGCCATTATCGTCCTGCTGATGGACCTCCCGTTCCTGATGCTGATTGGCTATATTGCGCTCGCAGGCGCCGCCGTGCTGACCTTGTGGTCGATGGTGTTGTATCTGCGCGCAGCCTGGCCCTTTCTGCTGCCGGACGTGGATAATAAGTAATGTGACGCAGGCAGTGAGCCGGGCGATTAAATCCCGATCACGTGCAACAATCTCAGGTTAAGCCTCAGAAAACACTAGGATTTTTAAAACGATTCCGCTAGAATTCCGGCCCTCAAACGGCGCGATAGCAAAGCGGTTATGCTCTGGATTGCAAATCCAGCTAGTCCGGTTCGACTCCGGATCGCGCCTCCACTTTTCTTTTACCCGCCGAGGTAAAAGCACTCTGCCCGAGTGGTGAAATCGGTAGACACAACAGATTTAAAATCTGTCGATCGCAAGGTCGTGCCGGTTCAAGTCCGGCCTCGGGCACCATCTTCAAATTTATCAATAGCCCAGAACACCCAAGAACCCGCAGAAAAGCGGGTTTTTTTATGCTTTCCACATTCAACGATGGTGCTGTCTTTTTGGGACACGAACGGCGAACGTGTGACCAACATATTTGCGTGAAGCCAGAGTTATGGCGTTATAAAAATAAACATCAATGATCATTTCACAGCAGATTCGAACTGCTAATCGCAGGATCGAACAGTGCTCTCCTTTAAACGTCATGACATCATTTCTCCAGACAATTAAATGAAGCGGTGTTGAGCGGTCACCCAAGCTGCAAAAAAATTGATTCTGTGGTGATGCTATGGCTTACCCACTGGTCGCACCTCGTTAACTCGCTGTCTGAAGCCCGTCAGAAATGTAAACTTCTCGTTGCCTAAATACAGAGGTTATTTGCGCTCGTCTGCGGAGGTGTGTTGTTACACCTTCAAAACAATTTTTGTTTTGATTATCCATCAGTAGGTGGCTACGACTACAACCAGTGCTGCCAAGTTAACCTTCACAATAGAAAAATGGTCATAAAATGTTGATAGACAGGTTTCCCGTTGGAATTGAAATAGATATTTCCTACCCGAATTTCCAAGTCAGCCTTACGCTGCTTTCAGTTACCCAATTGAAGTTTGTAATTAAGGACGGGCCTTTTGCTCGAACCGAGGTCGTTGATACGCATGTTGTTCCACTTGGCAACAGCCTTTTCGCCGTGAGCTGGCAGGAAACCGATGGTGCGACAGTCACTAATGTTCAAGACTATGATCGCGGTCTGGTCCATTCCCACGTTACATTGCCTACCGGTGAGTTTCTGCAAATGACCGGCACAATCGCCGTTACCCGGCCCGCTGACCGTGTCTTTGATGATCGTCCCCAGCGCAATAAAGCCTTAGTGCTTGAGGCGATGACCGCGCTATTCCAACGTCATGATGCCTCGGCAGTAGAACGCCTCTATACGCCCAACTACATTCAGCACAATCCCAATATTCCCCAAGGGCGCGATTCATTGCAGATGATCGTTAATGATCTTTCGCAGGATGTTTACTACGAGCCAGGCCTAATCATTGCCGAGGGTGACTTGGTTGCGATACACGGTCGCATTCGCGGTTGGGCAGACGTACCACAAGTCGTGATCGATCTCTTCCGGATTGAAGATGGTAAGCTGGCGGAGCATTGGGATGTGCTACAAAACGAAGTGCCAGTGACGGCGACTCTTGGTGGTATTTCGATGTTCGATCCCGAGGAGGGCGTACATCACGCTCAACAGAGCATGGCGTAAGTGGCAGGCGTCTTAGGCAGAACAACGGATGGTTTTGGTTCGCGCATGAGTCTCTCCCAGCCATAGAAATATCTATTTGACATCTATGATATTGGAAGGATAACTAATGGCTGAAGCGAGTTTAGCGCAGACGATTGGACCTGCTATTGTCCTGTTAGGGGCAGCTGTTGTTGCCGTGCCGTTGTTCCGGCGGCTTGGTCTGGGGTCGGTTTTGGGTTACTTCACGGCCGGTGTATTGGTCGGACCATCGGTGTTCAGTTTTGTTGTTGATGCCCAATCCATCCTGCATTTTTCAGAGCTTGGGGTGGTGATGTTCCTGTTCGTCATCGGGTTGGAATTGCGCCCGCCCAAGTTGTGGGCGATGCGCAACCAGATTTTCGGGCTAGGCCTTGCACAAGTTACTGCGGCGACCACTG
The DNA here is from genome assembly GCF_051846955.1 of Cellvibrio sp. ARAG 10.3. Classification (NCBI taxonomy): domain Bacteria; kingdom Pseudomonadati; phylum Pseudomonadota; class Gammaproteobacteria; order Cellvibrionales; family Cellvibrionaceae; genus Cellvibrio; species Cellvibrio sp. ARAG 10.3. The sequence goes on along the minus strand of NZ_JBPYCU010000009.1, from coordinate 16,215 downwards.
CCTTGATGCTGGCAGGCATATGGGTATTTGACCTTGCCGGTCCGGTTGCGTTTATTGCCGGGGCGGGCTTCGTACTTTCCTCGACGGCTGTAATTATGTCGGTGCTACAGGATCGAGGCGAGGTTTCAACCGCTGAAGGCCAGAAGTCAATCGCCATTCTTTTATTTGAAGACCTGATGATCATTCCGCTTCTGGCGGTGGTGGCATTCTTGTCACCATTGTCCCAGGGAGACCTGGGATGGACCGACATTCTGGTCGCGATTGCTGCGCTGCTGGTGCTCCTGGGCGTATCACATTGGGGACTTAATCCATTCTTTGCACTCCTGGCGCGAGCGCGAGCACGCGAAGTGATGACGGCGGGTGCACTACTGGTGGTTCTTGGTGCTGCATTACTGATGGATGTGGCGGGCCTTTCGATGGCGATGGGTACATTCTTTGCCGGCGTTATGTTGTCGAATTCCAGTTACCGTCACCAGATTGAAAGTGACATTGAGCCGTTTCGCGGTTTGCTGATGGGCCTTTTTTTCCTGGCCGTTGGTATGTCACTCGATCTTTCTATCGTCGCAGCAGAATGGCAACTTTTGCTGTTCATGCTTGCGGTATTCACGCTTGCGAAGGGCGTGGCGGTTTATTCAATCGCTCGCCTTTTCGGTGGCTCAAATCACCAGGCATTGCACCGGACATCCATGTTCTTACAGGGTGGGGAGTTCGCCTTTGTACTCTATGCTGCTGCGACATCGGGCGGTGTGATTGATGCGCGAGAAAATGCGCTCTTCACGACGGTGGTTATTTTTTCGATGGCGCTGACACCTCTGTTGATGATCGCAGCTGACCGTTTGTTGCGAACCGACGCCTCGATGGAAGGTGTTGATATCGCCCACAACCTGAAGGGCCAAGTACTCGTGATTGGTTTTGGCCGCTTTGGTCAAATCGCATCCCAGTTACTCTTGTCCAGGCGCGTTGACATTTCCGTGATTGACATCGACCCCGACCGAATCCGCGACGCGGGACGTTTTGGTTTCAAAGTTTTTTTTGGCGATGGTACGCGCCTCGACACACTCCGTCACTCCGGGGCAGGCGCAGCCCGCGCAATTATGATTTGCATCGACGACCGCAAAGCCGTTATGCAAATTGTAGAACTGGTGCAACACGAATTTCCCCAGGCAAAAATTCTTGCACGAAGTTATGACCGTGGACACGCGATGGATTTGATTCGTGCGGGCGTGGACTATCAGATTCGTGAAACCGTTGAGTCCGCTTATTTGATGGGTGCTGAAGGCTTAAAAGCGGTTGGCTTTGCCGATATTGATGTTGAAGAAGCCATGGAGGATATCCGCCAACGGGATGCGGATCGGTTGTCCCAACAAGTACAGGGAAACATTATGTCCGGTACCGACCGGCTGCATTTTCACCCCATTCCTGAGCCCTTAAATCCGGTGGCGACACCGAAGTAGATGGCGGCTCCTGGTTCGCTAATACTCAGGTAATGGTTTAAAAAATTACGTTACGAATACAGGTAGAAAAAAGATGAGCAATTTAACACAGCAAGTCGAGCAAGCTTGTGAAGTACAGGAAAGTAACGGTGTGATCCTCCGAATCCTTAAACCAAAAACGAAGGATCTCGGTGGCTTCTCTGTACGTCGCGTGCTGCCTACCGTTCACCATAAAAAAGTGGGGCCATGGGTATTTCTGGATCACATGGGACCGGTTACCTTTCCAGAAGGACAAGGCGTTGATGTTCGTCCACACCCGCATATCGGGCTTGCAACCGTCACGTATTTATTCGAAGGAGAAGTTCTGCACCGGGACTCATTGGGAAATGCTCTGAGCGTCCGACCGGGCGAAATTAATTTGATGGTTGCAGGGCGGGGAATTGTTCATTCAGAACGAAAAAACCCGGAAGCAAATAAGTCTGCTAACAAGCTGCACGGACTACAAATGTGGCTGGCGCTACCAGAAAACGAGGAAGACATTGACCCCGCTTTTTATCATTACGCCGAAAAAGATATTCCGTTAGTCAATGTCGATGGTGTTGTTGTGCGCTTATTGATAGGCGCCGCATACGGTGCGGCCTCCCCGGTAAAAATGTTCGCCGACACGCTTTACTATGAAGCCACGTTAAAGCAAGGCCAACACCTTGAAATTCCAGACGCAGAAGAACGAGCCATTTATATCGTTAGTGGGGAATTGAAGGTTGGCGATGCGGTTGTGCCTGAATACACGATGTTAGTGCTAAATGCGAAGCAAAAAGTTTTCATTTCAGCACTGCAGGAAACGCGTATTGCCGTTATTGGTGGAGAAAAAATCAGTCCTCGCTATATAGACTGGAATTTTGTATCCAGTCAGAAAGAAAAAATAGAACTTGCAAAACAGAAATGGAAAGCCGGGCTCTTCGAAAGAGTTCCCGGTGATGAACTTGAGTTCATCCCGCTTCCAGAATAATTTTTTTTTAAACGACACGGGAATATTCAATGAAAGCAGCAATACTCAAATCATTTGGCGGCCCGGAATCGTTCGAAATCTGCGACGTGCCCAAGCCAGTACCGCAAGCGGGGCAAGTCTTGGTCCGCGTCCACGCAACCTCTGTCAATCCACTGGATTATCAGGTCCGACGTGGCGATTACCCGGATCTGGTGCCACTGCCAACCATTACCGGACACGATGTATCCGGTGTCGCCGAGGAAGTCGGGCCGGGTGTGACGACCTTCGTACCAGGCGATGAAGTCTGGTACACCCCACAAATATTCGACGGGCCAGGAAGTTATGCCGAGTACCACGTCGCTGCCGAAAGTATTATCGGGAAGAAGCCTCCCTCACTGAGCCATCTGGAGGCAGCCAGCCTGACCCTGGTTGGCGGTACGGTGTGGGAAGCACTGGTCGTACGCGCGGCGCTCAGAGTAGGGGAGAGCATCCTGATACACGGTGGTGCGGGAGGCGTCGGACATGTGGCAATCCAGGTGGCAAAAGCCATAGGCGCCAGGGTGTTCACGACCGTGCGCGAAACTAACCTTGAGTTCGCACGCAGTCTGGGGGCGGATGTGGTAATCGACTACCACAAAGAGGATTACGTCGACGCCATCCTGCGGGAAACCGCTGGCAAGGGCGTCGATGTGGTGTTCGACACCATCGGCGGCAACACCTTGTCGCGCAGCCCCGACGCACTCGCACAACTTGGTCGCGTGGTCTCTATTGTAGACATTGCGCAACCACAAAACCTTGTTCAGGCCTGGGGCAAAAATGCGAGTTACCACTTCGTTTTCACCCGACAAAACCGCGGCAAGCTTGATGAACTGAGCGCTTTGATCGAGCGCGGTCAGTTGCGGCCCCATGTTGGCGCGGTCTACTCGCTGGCTGACATTGCTCTCGCCCACGCCCTGCTGGAGAGCCCAAACAACGGGCTCCGGGGCAAAATCGCGATTGCGGTCGAGCCACGGGCTCATCTCATTAGCGCGAAGGTTTAACCTGGATATCATACCAAGGGAGCACCTCATGGTTTATGAAATCGCTCTGCTGCCCGTATCTGTTCGGGGACCCTCAAGATGAGAACTTATATACCTGCCAGGGGGCGCGGCAGATAGGGTTGGAGACTTGGCGAAGCACTCGATAAGAAGGTCGGTGAGGACCCGTATCTTCCGGGTGGGATACTGACCTGGCGGGCGGACGACATAGGCACCAGCCGGTGGCGGTGGATAGCGTGCCATAATCGGCACGAGAGCACCGGAGGCCATATATTCATGGGTGAGGCAATCCGGGAGGTAACCGATCCCGAGTCCCGCTACGGCGGCGGCGACCAATGCTGAGCCGTTGTCGGCCTTGAAACGCCCCTGCGGACGCACCGTGATGATCTTCTCGCCATCCATGAGCTGCCAGGTTTCGTTGCCTTGCATGACGGCTTCGTGGACGACGAGCTCTTCCGGTGTCTCGGGCGCGCCATGAGTCTTGATATAGCCCGGACTTGCAACAAGCTTCCCGTAGATCGGGCCAATGCGCCTTGCGACGAGGTTTGAGTCCTGAAGATAGCCCACCCGTATCGCACAATCGTACCCTTCTGCGATCAGATCAACGAAGCGATCTGTGTAACAAGTTTGGATATGCAACTCGGGGTGGCGTCGAGCCATTTCCGCGAGCATGGGAGCAAAATGAGTGGGGCCAAAGGACAGTGGCATAGCCACTCGCAAGCGGCCGCGAAGGTCGCCGGTGGGTAGTATCGTTTCCCGGGCATTGTCAATCTCGGCACAGACTCTGGCTGCATAATCGCGGAACGTAATGCCGGCTTCTGTAAGAGCAGCTCCGCGGGTCGACCGCGCAAGTAGCTGGACACCAAGTTCCTCCTCAAGCCGTAACAGCCGCCGGCTGACGATCGACTTGGACACGCCGAGCCGCTGCGCAGCAGGCGAAATGCCCCCCGCATTAGCTACTTCTACGAATGTCTGCAGTTCTTCAATGTTCATTTTGGTGTTCCTCATTTCGCGACACTGTGTGGCATAAAGGAAGGCTACCGCATCATGAACAGCGGTGTCATTATTTGTTGCGACGTCGCCGTTGGCGTATCTCTCCTGAAAAAACAACATCATTCATAGCGGCAAGAGAAGACGTATCCGTGATTGTTGTGACGGCCTTGTGCGCTTCTTCTCCCCAAAGACTCAGTCATTCTGGCTGATTCCTTAACAAGGAAAGGACAGTCATGAACAATATTCTCGTCATAAACAGCAGCCTTTCCGGCGACGCATCGATTTTACAGATTCTGGTAAGGGACGCCGTGCGGTGCTTGTTGGAAGTAAATCCCAAGGCAAGGCTTACGTATTGCCAGCTCAATCACGCGCCGTCCGCCATTGACGCAGGCGGCAGGGCCACCTTCGCACCGCAAACTGACTCAACAACGCAGGCACTTCCTGAGGAACTGGCCTCTGAATTGAAGACTGCCGACGTGGTCGTGATCAGCGCTCCAATGCAAGTCTGTGGTGATGAACTGGCTAAAGCGATTACGACCCATCTTTTTGCCAAACCATCCGGTGCTGATCGAAATTCCGGGGGTTTAGCCCCGTGGCAGCTACGACGGGTTATTGATTATATGGAGGCTTGCCTCCCCCAGCGAATTGAGCTGGCTTGCTTGGCTGCAATGGTGGGGTTATCACAAGCGCATTTTAGCCGTGCATTCAAGGCATCAACCGGACTCGCACCCTATCGCTGGCAACTCGACTCTCGAATCCGTGTGGCTCAGGAGCTCCTGATCAATACTACCGCCTCACTCGATCAAGTGGCTGAGGCTACCGGTTTTGCGGATGCCGTCCATTTTGGACGAACGTTTCGCAAACATATCGGCGTAACACCGGCTGTATGGCGTAATGACCGCAAAAATTGATCATCACTATTTAAACTTCTCTCTACCTAAAAACAGAATTTATTTGCCTAAGCCCGCCCTTGTTGCATTGATCTTTCGCTTAACGAAGACGCTGGATACGTCAGTGAGCTTTTGTTGAACCAGGCAGGAATAAGCACCATGAACACTTTCAGATTTAACAATTGCGCAACGTCAAATCAGAATTTCGATCCGGCACAGTCTTTAAAACCACGTGAGATAGTCACGTTTGTTGTACGCCACCGCGTAAAAGCTGGTGAGGTTGAGAAATATGAAGCATGGTTGAAACACATTATTGCTGTTGCGAGTGGGCGTGAAGGACATTTGGGTGTAGATGTGTTTCGTAGCCACAGCGACGGCCTGCCACTTTTTACTAGCGTATTGCGCTTCGCAAGCATCGAACACTTGCAAGCATGGATAAGCTCTGACGAGCGCAAGCGGCTGATTGCCGATGCCGAAGACTTGTTAGCGAGTGATGAGGTTCTTGAGATTAACAACGTGCCGGAATTCTGGTTTATTCCAGAAGAAGGTAATGAGGCTCCACGTCGTTGGAAGCAAGCGGTAATAACATTCATCATTATTTTACCGTTAAGCATTGGTATCCCTATTTTATGGCAGCCCGTATTCGCACACTTCCCGTGGCTTGGCGGTCACCTGCAAAGCAGTGTCGTCATTACCTTGAGTGTCGTGTTGCTAGTTGTTTATTTGTTTATGCCAGCTGCCACTCGCTTGTTTGCAGGTTGGTTGAAATCTGTTTAACGAAAACTTTTAGTAACTCAAACTTCATTATGTTTTCTTTCAATGCCGCACTTAGCCCGGCCTCGGAGAAGTTATGAATACAGCAGATGTAATCTTGCACAACGGTCGCATACATACGGTTGATAGTGAAAATCCCCATGCTACAGCGGTTGCGATTAAAGATGGAAAATTTGTGTTTGTTGGAAATGATGAAGAAACAATGAATTGGCGAGATGCGGACACGCAGATTATCGATTTGCGGCGTCGCGTGGTTGTCCCTGGCTTGATTGATTCACATCTTCACCTGATTCGCGGTGGACTTAATTACAATCTGGAATTGCGCTGGGAAGGCGTACCTTCACTTGCCGATGCGTTGCGCATGTTGAAATTTCAAGCTGACCGGACCCCGGCTCCGCAGTGGGTTAGGGTGGTTGGTGGTTGGAACGAATTCCAGTTTGCAGAGCGGCGCATGCCCACCCTGGCCGAAATTAATAAGGCGGCACCAGATACCCCGGTTTTTATTCTTCACCTTTATGACCGGGCATTGCTTAACAGGGCGGCCTTACGTGTGGTTGGCTACACCCGTGACACACCTAACCCTCCCGGTGGCGAAATTCAACGCGATGCCAACGGCGACCCGACCGGCATGCTAATCGCCAAGCCTAACGCAATGATTCTCTATTCGACGCTAGCGAAAGGGCCCAAGCTTCCACTGGAATATCAAGTGAACTCAACCCGCCAATTTATGCGCGAGCTCAATCGATTGGGCGTGACGAGCGCCATTGATGCGGGAGGCGGTTTTCAAAATTATCCTGATGATTACCAGGTTGTGCGTGAGCTGGATGAAAAAAATCAGTTGACTGTGCGCATCGCGTATAACCTGTTCACACAAAAGCCCAAGGAGGAACTGGCTGATTTCAAAAACTGGACTGGATTGGTCAAGCCGGGTGACGGAAGTGATTTCTTTCGTCACAACGGTGCTGGCGAGATGCTGGTTTTTTCTGCTGCTGACTTTGAAGACTTTCTTGAGCCTCGCCCGGATCTTCCTGATGCGATGGAACAGGAGCTCGAACATGTTGTGCGCCACTTGGTAGAACACCGCTGGCCATTTCGTCTGCACGCAACGTATGACGAGTCCATCACGCGCATGCTGGACGTTTTTGAAAAAGTAAATCGCGATATACCGTTTGCCGGTCTGCCCTGGTTCTTTGATCACGCAGAAACCATCTCACCCAAAAATATTGAACGGGTGCGCGCACTGGGTGGGGGTATTGCCATCCAGGATCGGATGGCGTTTCAGGGAGAATACTTTATTGATCAATATGGCGCGCAAGCGGCTGAGCAAACACCACCGATCAAACGAATGTTGGCCGAAGGTGTACCGGTTGGTGCCGGCACCGACGCTACGCGGGTGTCCAGCTACAATCCCTGGACATCACTGTACTGGTTAGTCAGTGGGCGCACGGTAGGAGGAATGGCGCTTTATCCCGAGGGGCTTTCGCGTACGGTTGCGTTGCAATTATTTACTCACGGCAGCGCCTGGTTCTCTTCAGAGCAACATAAAAAGGGGCAAATTAAAGAGGGGCAACTTGGCGATCTGATCGCACTGTCCGCCGATTATTTTGAAGTGGAGGAAGATGAGATCAAGCACATAGAGTCAGTGCTCACTGTTGTAGGCGGCAAGGTTGTATACGCCAGCGATGAATTCGATAAATTATCGCCGCCATCGATACCGGTAATGCCTGACTGGTCGCCAGTGGTTCACACACCTGGTCATTGGAAGGCGGGATCACCTCTGTTGAAGCAAGTTCACCAGTGCAGCGGCCCTTGCGCTGTTCACGCACACAGGCACGATAGCGTGCGCACTGCCAATGTTCCCGCAAACGACCTTACCCGTTTCTGGGGTGCGTTCGGTTGTTCCTGTTTTGCGTTTTAATCAGTAGAGTCAACCTATGCCCACTTCTCCCTGGAGTCCGTTGCGACACAAAACATTCCGCTGGTTATGGCTTGCGAGCATCGCGTCCAACATTGGCACTTGGATGCATGAAGTCGGTGCTGGTTGGCTAATGACATCTCTGTCAGCCAGCCCACTTCACGTAGCACTGGTGCAAGTCGCCGGTTCTGCACCGATGTTTTTTCTGGCGCTACCCGCAGGTGCGCTTGCTGATATTGTGGATAAACGACGGTATCTTTTGGTGGTGCAGTTATGGATGGCGTCCGTCGCCGTTGTGCTTGCATTGCTCACCTTGAGCGGCCACATGACAACCTCCCTTTTATTGTTCCTTTCCCTGGGGATGGGAATTGGTACGGCGATGATGATGCCCGCGTGGTCGGCGCTCACGCCGGAGTTGGTCGACAAGCAGGATCTAGCGGGAGCGATCGCACTCTCCAGTGTGGGCATTAATGTGGCGCGGGCGATTGGCCCGGCGATTGCGGGAGTGATAGTGAGTTTAACGGGCCCTTGGGCTACCTTTGCGCTTAATGCGTTATCTTTTTTAGGTGTCATGGTTGTGCTGCTAACGTGGAAAAGGGAAGTTGCTACACCAGTACTTCCCGCCGAGAGGCTGCTGGGAGCGATCAGAGCGGGATGGCGTTACACTCGCGCGTCCAAACCGTTACAAGCGACGCTCGTGCGGACAATGGCATTTTTTATTGGTGCGAGTGCTGGCATGGCGCTATTACCCTTGATTGTTCGTGGTGAGCTACAGGGCAGCGCTACGGACTTTGGATTGTTACTGGGCAGCATCGGTATTGGTGCAGTTGGCGGTGCCATGTTTCTACCGCGTTTGCGCGCACGCTTTTCGACCGAAGTGTTAATGTTCACCGCGAGTGTTGGATATGCCTTGGTGCTTTTTTCGTTGGCGTTGGTGCGCGATTTCACGCTGCTATTGCCTGTCATGTTACTCAGCGGGGCCGCCTGGATTACTGTCCTCTCAAGCCTGCAAGTAGCCACACAAACCTCAGTACCCAATTGGGTTCGCGCCCGCGCGGTGGCGGTGTACACACTCGTGTTCTTCGGATGCATGGCAGCAGGCGGACTACTGTGGGGTTTGATTGCTAGCCACAGTAGTCTGACCATCGCGCTGATCTGCGCGGGTTCGTTAATGCTGATCAATATTGCGGTGACGAAAAAATTTCGCTTACCGGTTACCGACCTTGAAGATGTTGCACCGTCATTGCATTGGCCACAACCGTTACTGACAAATCATCAAGAGCAAGACCCGGGCTCAGTCATGGTGACGCTGATATACGATATTGATCCTGTGTATGCCGCCGCGTTTCAGGAAGCTATGGTAGGTGTGAGTGATGCGCGTCGTCGTAATGGATCATTTTCCTGGGGGCTTGTGCAGGACAGCGAAAACCCCAGGCGTTGGCTTGAATTTTTTATGGATGAGTCGTGGCTCGAACACATGCGCCACCACGGACGCGTGACCGAAAGCGATAAGCGAATTGAAGCGCAGGCCCGGCGTTTTCAGACGGAGAATGTCGCCATTCAAGTTAATCACTACTTAATGCCTACCAAAAGACATTTGTTTGGAGCGTCAATCAAAAAGTAATATCCATCTGAACTTTAAAATAATTAATGTCTTTTCCACCCGCATTTTCTATCACTTCATCGGCGAAAAAATGGCTGTAACTGATATCAAAGCGAAAATGTCTATTTGCCTGGTAATCAAGGCTCAATGATGGAACATTGGTGACGCGATGACCATCAACTGTTGCGGTGTTGGCCAAAGGCCTTAAACCTGCGACGTAAACTGCGTCAGTTTTTTCCAGCCGCCAGAAAAAATTCCAATCAAAAGCAATTGAAAATTGCGGTGTTACGTTAAATGATATTTCCGGTTCTATGTTGTAGAAATTTTGCGGGGAAAGTACACCTGCTTCTTCAAAGTACCCGTAGTTAGGGAACAGTGGATTGAATGTGTTAATGGAGCGGTCATCTGAATCTCTATCGCCGCTGGCGATACTGGTCCCCAGCGCAATTCTTGGTGAACCAGGCAGGTCAACAAACCGGTAACCCATAATCGAAGCAAGAGTCCAGGCTTCGATATCGTACTCGGCAATGTCCCCTGTCTGATAAACGACTTCTATATTCCAATCGACACTGTCCCTCAGTCCGAATAATCGTGCACCCAATGAATGACGCTTTTCATCGGCTGCGGGAAGAGTGTTCATCAGGCTCTCGCGTTTAAGCCCGAGATAATAGAGATCCACATTGGTGGGATTAAACTTCGTGGTGGTGTAAATCCCCCAAAGTGTTTCACTGTCTGAACCTTTGTTGTTGAATGAACCATCGCGCGGTTCGACTGGGTTTAAATAGAATGTTTTAAGGTCAAATCTGTCGTCCGAACTCTCGAATAACACACCATCAAATGATAAGCGAATATTGGGGCCGTTCCTTAGGCTCACAAGCCTGCTGGAACCCAGCGACATCTCTTGTCTGCCGAGTCTTATTGCAAACTGGTCATAATTAAGTTGCGCAAATCCTTGCGACAGGTCTGGTTCATCGCGATCAAAAGGCCCGACATTGGAATTTTTTGCATCCGCAAAACTGACAGAAATTTCTGTGAAAATTCGGAAGTTTCTGTTCAATACCGTATCGGCATGAAAATAAAATCGTTGCTGGGCAAGCTGGTCTTTATGCTCATTTTGTAGCCCAAAACGTTTGTTTTCAAAAAAATCGATTCGGGAGCGGGCTGAGCCGCCGAAAGAAAGGTAAGCGCCATCATTCATTTCGCCTAGAGGAACGTATTTGAATTTATCATAAGAATCAGGATCTGGGTTCTGAGCCAGACTGCGATAATTTTCATTCCAGCGAAGCGCATTAAAAGCGGGTTCATCTGCTGCGTGTGTAAACGAAGAAAAAATAAAAAATGCGCTGGCATATTTGCCAGCGTATGGGAGGGTCTGAAAACTCCGGCACTTAAACATTGGCCGCTTGCGGTGGTAGAACCTGACCGTGTTTAACACGCTCTTCCGCTTTGTGAACCATGGTGTAAGCGTAGTCAACGCCCATCCCGTAAGCACCTGAATGCTCTTTTACCAAATCCATTACTGCATTATAGGTGTCACGATTTTTCCAATCTCGCTGCCATTCCAGTAACACCTGTTGCCAGGTTACTGGTACAACACCTGCTTGTATCATTCGCTGCATCGAATAATCGTGTGCGGCCAAGCTCGTACCACCGGACGCATCAGCCACCATGTAAATTTCGTAACCACCCTCTAACATCGCTGACAGCGCAAAGGTGGTGTTACACACTTCAGTCCAAAGCCCAGCCACAATGACTTTATTACGGCCGTTGGATTTTAAGGCGTCGCGTACCTTTTGGTCGTCCCAGGAGTTCATAGAGGTGCGTTCAAGGAGCGGAGCTTCAGGAAACACCGCCAAAATTTCGGGATAGGTGTGGCCGGAGAAACTTTCTGTCTCCACGGTTGTAATCGTGGTAGGAATGTTGAATATTTTGGCGGCTTTCGCCAAGCCAACCACGTTGTTCTTCAGCGTTTGTCTATCAATACTTTGCACACCGAATGCCATTTGTGGCTGGTGGTCAATGATGATCAATTGACAGTTGTGTGGAGTAAGGACTTCTAATTTCGAATTACTCATAGCAATTTTCCTTTGAGAGTTATTTAAGAATGCATCGTTGTCCTAGCAAGATGAACAGACTCTCTGTCAACAACAACGCTCGCAGTAATACCGGGCATTGCTACACGCCCGATTTGGCACGCGCGGCGAGAAGTTGCATCTCCCAGGCAAATGCAACCCCACTCGCGCCACCATGTTCGGCAAGAAGTTCTGCAAGGCCTGCGCCGGTCTCTTCACGAGCCCAGTCACGTTGCCACTCGGAGACGACAGCCATCCAGGTAATCGGGACAGCGCCGGCCTGAACCATGCGACGCACAGCCATTTCATGCGCTTCGAGTGAGGTACCACCAGAGGCGTCAGTGACAATAAAAACATCGTATCCTTCACCGAGAGCCTGAATCACTGGCATGGCCAGACAGATTTCGGTCCACAGGGCGGCGATGATCAGTTGTTTACGCCCGCTCTTTTTCACGATGTCCGTCACCTTTGGATCTTGCCAGGTATTGATAAAGGTGCGGTCAATTGGTTTCTGCTCGGGGAAAACGTCCTGCAGCCCTTTAATAAGGTAACCGCCGCGCTCTTCGATCACTGTCGTTAGAATGGTCGGTACATTGAATACTTTTGCACCCTTGGCGAGACCAACAACATTGTTGACGATCATGGTCGGTTCATGGCTATTCAGATTAGTGAATTGGTAAGGTTGGTGGTCGATAAGAACAAGGATGCTATCTTCTGGACGCAACAATGCATCAAGGCCAGATTTGGACATGGTGGTCTCCGGTGTTGTAGTGATAGTTGGATTGAGATTGAGGTACGAGGAAATGATCTCATGGTGCCTGACACGGGGCACTGCTCGATCCTGCGATTAGCAGTCCGAAACTGCTATGAAAAGATGATGGGCTTTTATGGTCGCAAAAATATGTTCACTAAAATAAGGCGGGTGCTGCGTCAGTATGGAATCTACTGATATCAAATGTCTGCAGCTACATAATAGTTATAACTGCAGACGAGAGAGGTGAATCTGATTATTATCAAAGGCAATACACAAGTTGATGTATTACAGGTTCTCCAAAAAACTATTTCATTTAATTAAAAGTTTTTCCGTTCGTTTTTTCTACCGTGTTGCCCAGGCACGATCACCCGGTTTGTAAGCAAGTGCCCCATCGTAGCGGCCGGGTATTGGTATGTGACGCAAAACCTGGGTGCCGCCGACTTCGGAGGTGAAGAAGCCGAACAGGGTGAGTTGTTTGATCATGGTGAAGTAGTGCATACCGCCGTTGAGGACGGTCGCGCGCGCGTCCTGGTCAAGTTGGTTGATATAGGCGGTGCGCTCTGCCGGTGTTAACGCCATAAAGCTGCGACCGTAGGTTTTGCGACATTCCGCTTCCAGCGTGAGCAAACCTTTGTGAAAGATGGCGCGCTCGTCGAGCGTGTAACAGTCGGTCACGTACACATTCATGAATTCGCCAACTTTTGCATCTTTGGCGCCGGGGGTGTCGGTGCGCGGCAAGATGGTTTCCGCAATTTCGTCCAGCAGCGCAATATTTTCCCTGGAAAAATTGGCCGGTGCTGGCGCGGTGGTGGCGCAGCCGCTGAGGAGTGCGGTGCTGCCGATCATGGCGGTGCCCGTGGCGGCGGTAATCAGGGCGAGGAGTTCGCGGCGGTTCATTTCAGGTTCCCCTTTTTCAGTTCTTTCACGGCGTGATCTGCTGCGCGTGCGGTAAGTGCCATGTAGGTCAGTGATGGGTTTACGCAGGATGCGGAGGTCATGGCCGCACCGTCGGTAACAAACACGTTGGGTGCGTCCCACACCTGGTTAAAGCCATTGAGTACGGAGGTTTTGGGATCGCGTCCCATGCGTGCGGTACCCATTTCGTGAATGCCCATACCCGGGGCGTAGCCCCAGTCGCTGCCTCCCACATTCTTGACGCCCGCGGCTTCAAGCATGTCTACCGCGTCCTGCAGCATGTCTTTGCGCATGGCCAGTTCGTTTGCGCGGATTTCTACATCCATCGCCAGTACGGGCAGGCCCCATTTGTCTTTAACGCTTCGATCCAGGTAGATGCGGTTGTCGTGGTGCGGCAGCATTTCACCGAAGGCTGTCATGCCGATGGTCCACGCGCCCGGTTCAGCAAGGGCATTTTTCAGGTTGGCGCCTATGCCTAATTCGGCGATGTTGCGATCCCAACCTTCGCGGCTCGCGGCACCCTGATAGCCAAAACCACGCAGGTAATCGCGCTTTTCATCCCCCAGATTACGGAAGCGGGGGATGTAGAAACCGGCGGGACGGCGACCGTAGTAATACTTGTCGTCAAAGCCTTCCACTACACCGCCCGCGCCGACGCGGAAGTGGTGATCCATGACGTTGTGGCCCAGTTCACCGCTGCTGCTGCCCAAACCATCAGGCCAGATGTCAGTGGCGGAATTCATCAGAATCCAGGTGGAGTTAAAGCTGGAGGCATTAAGGAAAATAACATTTGCCGTGAATTCGTAGGTTTGGTTGGTTTCCGCATCGATCACCTCTACGCCGCGTGCACGCTTTTTGTCTTTGTCGTAAAGCACCTGACTGACAATAGAAAAGGGGCGCAAAGTAAGGTTGCCGGTTTTCATGGCAGCGGGCAGGGTAGATGATTGGGTGCTGAAGTAGGCTCCAAAGGGGCAGCCTAGCCAGCACTTGTTGCGATATTGGCAGTTGACCCGCCCCTGTTCCGGCTTGGGTTCGGTGATATTGGCGGTGCGGCTGTTGATCATTAATCGCTTGCCGCCATAGGCTTTTTTGATGCGGGCGGCGACATCTTTTTCCACGATATTGAGTTCAATGGGCGGTAGAAATTGGCCGTCGGGCAAGTGATCAAGGCCTTCGCGCGTGCCCGCAATACCGGCGTAGCGTTCCACGTAGTCGTACCAAGGCGCCATGTCTTCGTAGCGAATGGGCCAGTCAACAGCGATGCCTTCGCGCAGGTTGGCTTCAAAATCCCGCTGACTTAAACGGTAGCTTTGGCGGCCCCATAACAACGAGCGGCCACCCACATGGTAACCGCGGTACCAGTCAAAGCGTTTTTTCTCGACGTAGGGGTTTTCCTGCTCGTTGGCCCACATGCCCTGGGTTTCTTCATTAAGCACGAAGTCGCGTTGCAGCACGGGGTGCTTTTCTTTCATTTCCTGGGTGGGGCGACCGCGATGCTCATGGTCCCAAGGTTCTTTGGTGGCGTTTACATAGTCTTTGATGTGTTCAATATTGCGCCCGCGTTCGAGCAGCAGGACTTTCAGCCCTTTTTCAGTGAGTTCTTTAGCGGCCCAGCCGCCACTGATACCGGAGCCAACGACGATGGCGTCAAAATGTTGTGTAGACATGGCAATACTCTTCAAGTGGATCAAACATCGCAAATACGAATAGCGGCCTGCAAGGATTCAATTTTCTCTGCCGTGGTAGCGCGGTTGGGCATGAATTCCTGCGCGACATAACCGGTAAAACCTGTTGCCTGAATGGCGCGTGCTATGGCCGGGTAGTACAGCTCCTGGGTGTCATCTATCTCGTTGCGTCCCGGCACACCGGCGGTGTGATAGTGACCAAAATATTGATGATGGTTCTGGATAGTGCGAATGATGTCGCCTTCGCTGATCTGCATGTGGTAGATGTCGTAAAGCAGCTTGAAATTGGGCGAGTCCAGGCGTTTGCACAGTTCAATACCCCAGGCGGAGTTATCGGCAAAATAATCGGGATGGTCGACCTTGCTGTTAAACAGCTCCATCTGTAACACCACACCGCGCTTTTCAGCTTGCGCGAGTATTTTTTTCAAACCTTTGGTGGCCTGTTTCAGGCCCGCTTCCGGATCTGCACCGCGCTTGTTGCCACTAAAACAAATCAGGTTTTTGTAGCCGGCATCGGCGACCAGATCGATGTGTTCGCGATAGCGCTCAATGAGGGGTTGATGAAACTGGCTATCGCCCCAGCCATCCTCCAGATTCAGCTCGGCGCCGTTACACATGGAGGAGTCCACACCGTGCTGTTTGAGGATATGCCACTCGTTGGGGCCGACCAGGTCAATGGCGGAAAAGCCCAGGCGCCGGACGACCAGGGAGAGTTCTTCAAGGGTGAGGAAATTGAATGTCCAGCGCGCGACCGAGTGGCGAATATTGCCTTTCAGGGCTGCTTGACTGGTGTTCTGTGTGGATGGGGTGGTTGACTGCGCTTTCGTACCCAGCGCCGCCAGGCTCGAAAGCCCCAACGCACTGGCAACAGCGCCGCGCAACAGGGCGCGGCGGTCTAATGGATTACTCATATATATATTGACCTAATGTTGTTGTTATTGGGTTGCTACATACGCTCTCTGCGATCAAGACTAGAGGTTAGCCTGCTATATATTGCTTGGCCACGAGATCTACGCATCTTTACAAGTCCTTAACAACATCTACAGTTCGACATCCAGGTGGATTACTGGGTGAAGAAAATGCCGCGGCCGTTACCGCTAAAAAACACCCGGCCAACAATATTGTGATCGGCGGCCAGGGTGCCCATGCCGGCAAA
>NZ_JBPYCU010000008.1:0-216624 GCF_051846955.1 Cellvibrio sp. ARAG 10.3 | reverse complement strand
CAAGTCAGGGACGACTTGAAGGAGCTACAGGGATGTATTCATGCGTTTTCGAAACAAAAGGCCTAATGACAAACGGACTACGAAGTACTTTGAAACGCTTATTGATTAAACAAAAACTCCATCAATGCTTTCTGCGCATGCAAACGATTTTCCGCTTCTTCCCACACGATCGCATACACATCATCCATCAACTCCGCGCTGACTTCCTTACCGCGATACGCCGGTAAGCAATGCATAAATAACGCATCGGAATTAGCGTGGTTCATCAATTCGCGATTGACCTGATAACCGGAAAAAATCAATTCACGCTCTTTCTTTTGTTCTTCCTGACCCATCGATGCCCAGGTGTCTGTCACCACCAGGTCGGCACCGGCAACGGCTTCTTGTGGTGTAGCACAAAGCTTGACGCGGTCGGCGTGGGCTTCTACCAGATCACTGCGCGGCGTAAACCCTTTCGGGCAGGCGATGCGCAACTCAAAATCACACAGTGCGGCGGCCTGGATGTAGGTTTTGCACATGTTGTTGCCGTCACCCACCCAGGCAACTACCTTGCCGCTCATTGAACCGCGTTGCTCAACAAACGTCTGGATATCGGCCAGCAATTGGCAGGGATGGAAATCGTCAGTCAAACCATTGATGACCGGCACGCGGGAATAGTCGGCGAAGCGTTGCACGGTATTGTGGGCAAAGGTGCGGATCATCACCATATCCACCATGCTGGAGATGCAGCGCGCTGCGTCTTCGATGGGTTCGCCGCGCCCGAGCTGTGAATCTTTGGTCGATAAAAAAATCGCCTGGCCGCCCATTTGCGCCATACCGGATTCAAAGGAGACGCGGGTGCGGGTAGATGATTTTTCGAAGATCATACCCAGCACTTTGTTCTTGAACAGCTCGGGCGACTGGCCTTTGCGTTGCAGAGATTTGAGTTCTATCGCGCGCTGGATGATGTGATTGAGCTCATCGCGCGAAATATCGTTGAGGGTTAAAAAATGTCTCGGTGCCTTTGAGGGAACCATAATTGCCTACTCTTCTACGGAGCGCGATAAAAAAAGCCCTCGCGCTCTTTCATTACAGTGCGGGATGAAGAACTCCCGCACCTGGTTAAAACTCCGTCACCAGTTCGACCACTTTCGTGACCAGCTCCTCCGCTTCTGCATCAGTCAGGATAAACGTCGGCAGTAAACGAATGGTATTGACGGAAGTTACGTTAATTAAAATGCCCTTGGCGCGGCCTTTTTCGACCAGCTCAGGACAGGGGGCATTGAGTTCGATGCCGATCATCAAACCCTTGCCGCGGATATCGACAACTTTCGGATGATTGGCCAACGCCGCTTTGAAATCAGCCAGTAATTTATCGCCCAGGTGCCGGGCCCGCGCCACCAGGTTTTCCGCTTTCAGCGTTTCGATCACGGCGATCCCGGCACTGCATGCCAGAGGATTGCCGCCAAAGGTGGTGCCGTGGTTGCCCGGTTGCAGCACATCCGCTGCCTTGCCGGCAGCCAGACAGGCGCCGATGGGCATCCCATTGCCGAGTCCTTTGGCGGTGGTGACGACGTCCGGCAGTATGCCGTTGTGCTGGAAAGCGAAGTAAGTGCCGGTGCGCCCGTTGCCGGTCTGGATTTCGTCCAGCATCAACAACCAATCGTGCGCGTCGCAGATTGCACGCAGTTGGTTGAGGTAGTCTGCTGCCGGTACCCGCACACCGCCTTCGCCTTGCACCGGTTCAACCAGGATGGCCACGATATTGGCGTGTTCGTTGGCAGCAGCCTCGACGGCGGCCACATCGTTGTAGGGAACGCGGATAAAACCTTCCACCAGAGGCTCGAAGCCGATCTGGACTTTGCTGTTGCCGGTCGCGCTCAGGGTTGCCAGGGTGCGGCCATGGAAACTGTTGGCCATGACGATGATGGCGGGATTTTTTACGCCTTTATCATTGCCATATTTGCGCGCGATCTTGATGGCCGCTTCGTTGGCTTCGGCGCCGGAATTAGAAAAAAACGCTTTTTGCATGCCGGATTGCTCGATCAGCAAATCCGCCAGCCGCTGTTGTTGGGGGATGTTGTACAGATTGGAGACGTGCAGCAGCGTAGCTGCCTGCTGGCTGATGGCGGCCGTTACAGCCGGGTGGGCATGGCCCAGGCCACAGACCGCAATACCGCTGATGGCGTCCAGATAGGATTTGCCTTGATCATCCCACACTCGGCTGCCTGCGCCCTTGGTCAGGGTCAGGGTTCTGGTGCCGTAGGTGTTCATCAGCGTTGCCATCACAATCTCCACGCAAAAGTACCAAAAACAAAACCGCCAAAAGCCCGTTACAGGAACAGGCTTTTGTCAGGCGAAATGGGATATAAACCAGAGAGTCTAAAACAAAACAGGCAGCATCTGGGCTGCCTGCGGGAAAGACTAAGGCGGCAATAGTATAAGCAAATGGCCAGCTTGGCAAATCACTGCCGCGGCATCCAGGGCGGCTTTGCGCAGCAATCCAGGGGTGACATTTCATGGACGGGCTTTTAGACTGCCGACTCGTTGTATTCTCTATTAATGCAAAGTTATTTAATACAAAGGATTCCGGGCCGTTTGATCAGCCCATACTTATCAAGGAAGCTTACCCATGTCGTCAGTCATTTTTCCTGTTTGTTCCCGCCTTATCTATAGCGTTTACCTGCTGTTACTTTTATTCATGCCGCCGGTGTTGGCCGATGCGCCGGGATTGTTACTGGCCAAGGTGTATTCCGATCAAGAGGATCTTGCACAGTGGTGGGTCAGTGAAAAACTGGACGGTGTCCGCGCTTATTGGGATGGGCACCAGCTTATCTCTCGTCAGGGCAACCGTTTTGCGGCGCCGGCCTGGTTTACGGCTGGCTTTCCGGATACACCCCTGGATGGCGAGCTGTGGATGGGGCGGGGTACTTTCGATGAGCTGTCCGGTACCGTTCGCCAGCAAATGCCGGATGATGCCCAGTGGCGCAAGGTCCGTTATATGGTATTCGATATGCCGGTACCTGATTTGACCTTTGATGAGCGCCTTGCCCGCCTGACGCAACTGATCACTGAACAGGGGATCGACCAGTTGCAATTGGTCAAGCAGTACAAGGTGAATAACGAGCAGGCGTTGATGGATGACCTGGAACAGGTCGTCGCCCGGGGCGGTGAGGGACTGATGTTACATCGCGGCACCTCGCTTTATCGGGCCGCCCGCTCCGACGATTTATTGAAGCTAAAAACCTACGAGGATGCAGAGGCTGTGGTCATCGCGCATATGCCGGGCAAAGGAAAGTATCTGGGGATGATGGGCGCCTTGCTGGTGGAGATGCCGGATCAGCGGCGCTTCAAGATCGGCACCGGTTTCAGTGATGCGCAACGCGCTGATCCGCCGCCGATAGGTAGCACGATTACCTATAAATACTTCGGCAAGACCAGCACCCAATTGCCGCGCTTTGCCAGTTTCCTGCGCGTGCGGGATGAACTGTGAAAATAAAAATTACAGGCCGGTTCGCTAAATCTCATGGACCTTGGTGTAGGCCAGTTCAGCTTTTTTATAGAAAACATTGCCCGGCGGCTGGATAAAAAATCCCTGGAACAGGGTTACACCCAGTTGCCACAGTGCGGCCAGGTGGCGGGCATCTTCAACTTGTGTGGCGATGACCTGGGTACCTTGCGTCTGCGCTACGGCGACTATTTGCGCAATATTTTCCTGATGCTCCGCCAACTGCCCAGTTACCAGAGGAGAAAGACGAATGTAATCAAACTGGATGTCGTCCAGCACGTGCGGCGTATTGGGTGTTTCGCCCGCACGTGACAGGCATACGCCGCAGTGGACATCCCGCAACGCGTTGACCAGGGTTCGCGCCGTTGATAGCTCAGCAATAACCCAGGATTCCTCAAGGATAAAAACAATCCGCCGGTTGCCGCGCAAACGCGTGTTGCGCATCAGGTTTGTGGCAAAGGAAAAAAATAATGTCTGCTGCAGTGTGTGGGTGGAAAGATGCAAAAACAGGGTAGCGCTTTCGCGCGTGCTGCTATCGGCCATCATCGCATTGACAGCACTTTGTAAAATCCAGCGATCCAGTTCAACCAATAATTTTGGGTTTTCAATACGGTGTAGAAATTTCGCTGCAGAGATCAATTCATCGTCTTCGCGCCGCCAACGCACCAGCACATCGTAGTGATTGATGTCGTTGTTGGTGAGATTCACCACGGGTTGATAGGACAAGGCCAATTTCTCTCTCGGCAAATTATCTGTGATCTCCAGTAAAGGTTCATTGATGACGGTGTCGGCAAGTGGTGCATGTACTTTATTCACCGATTCGGCAGGCATCTGCATGACAGCACCAGCGCTGGCTTGCTGTGCAGAATCCCGGGCCATCTCCGCATGATAAATGACATCGTTCACGCTGAGGTCCGGTGAATTCAGATAGGCCATACCAATCCTGACGTGTAACTGGCGCTCCTCGCCTTGCACGAGATACGGGTCCGCCGTAAGACGCTGGACAATGTGTTTGGCCCGTTGCTGGTGATGCTCTGGTGTCCGCGCCGAAACCAATACGCAGGCGGTCAGGTTAGCAATGGCTCCCCATTGTTCCTGGCTGCCGATGGTGGTGGCCAGCCGCTGGCAAAAGGCTTCGTGCAGTTCGGCCATGCCCGAATAACCGTAGGTTTTATCCAATTTGTCCAATTGATCCACAGCGATGTAATAAACCGCCGCCGGTTGCGCAGATGCATGTGCACGCTGTAATTCATTTTCGATCGCCGCGAATAAAAAGTGGCGGGTAACCTGATGATTGTCGCGTTTACGAATCACGTGTTCAATTCGGCTTTTGAGCAGTTGCGTATTATGCAAGGCGGCTTGACATTCTTGCACCAGCATCGCCGGCTCGACAGGTTTTGTCAGTAATGCATTTACCCCCAGTGCCTGTATCCGTTGATGCAATTTTTCTGAATGATCAGCGGTCAGGAAAATAATAGGCAACAGTGTAAACAGGGGTTCCTGGCGCAACAGGGTCGCCAGCTCTACGCCGTTGATATCGGGCATATGCATATCCAGAATCATCAACGCCGGTTTGAATTGCGCGGCGCGTTGAAAAGTTTGCATCGCCTGATTGATGCACATCACCTCCATGCCCTGATTGCGCAAGATGCCGGCGTGAAATTCGGCCACGGCCGGGTCGTCGTCCACAATAATGACGCGGTGCATTGGCTCGTGTTGCTCAATGGCCGCCAGGAGTGTTTTGACCAGCGCCGGGAAATCCAGCGGTTTGGTCAGGTAGCCGGCACCGCCCGCGCGCAATGCCTGCAAGCGCGCGTTGAGATCGCTGCGAGAAGAAATCAGGATGACCGGAATGCCTTCGCCCACCCGCTGGTGAATTTCCTGCAGGGCAGTGATGCCCGGGATCGGATTGGCGAAACGGCCTTCGGCTGGAAAAAGCAGATCCATTAAAATGGCGTCCGGCAATCCCTGACCTTGATCCAACTGCTGAATACAGGTCGCCGGTGATTCGAAGGTGGTTACGATGAACCCCGCATTACGCAAATAAACCGCCAGCAGTGCAGAGAGCGCGGTGTCATCATCCACAATGAAGATTTTTTTATCGTGGCCCTGTTTTACCGGTTCAGCTGTGGTGGCTGTTTGTGCGGGCGTTTCCGGTGATGCTTGGCCCGCATCGCGCAGCAGATGGGTTAACTGTTTGATGTGTTCATCAATAATCTTGCGCTCCATGCCACCGATAAGTTGCGCAGGGTTTTGGTGTTCAATTAAATAGGTTTCGAGTTGTTTCGCTGCCTGACTGATGGCGGGAAAACCAAAAGTATCTCCGGAGCCTGCCAACTGGTGTGCCAGATGCTGTAGCGTGCGGATTCCCTGGTCACTCCACTTGAGGTAACGCAACATGCTCCAGAGTTCGCTGATCTGGTTGGCGCGTTCAGCGAGGCTGTTGGTGTATTTGCTGCGCAACAGCTGGAATTCTTTGGCAAACGTATCAGGCATGGAGTTGATCTCGCATCGTTTGTGAAAGTAAAGGCGACCGTAAACCTGCCGGGCACTTATAACATGCCATCAAAGATTGAGGCACGTAAGACAAAAAATAATTTCATCGCGTAAAAGTTTGCAAACATCAACGCCAAATTTTGTCTTCTTATGAGACTATTTGGTGATTCAGATGTTCTTAATAGCTCACCTGTTATTTCACATCGTCGACCTGATTTTTTGTGTCAATTATATATAGGGAGAATTATGCGCTTCAAAAATGCCGCTTCCTTATGGCCGGGATTGTTATTTGTCACATCAGTGAATGCCGGTGCCGGGTCCTCCAGCACCCTGGAAACACTGGTAGTGACCGGCTCTCCTTCCATGCCTCTGGCCTCCAGCACCGTTGAACTAGAGACTGCCGATCAATTGCCTGGTTTGCGAATTGACAGCGCAGAAATATTGCAGGGCCTACCGGGCGTACAAGCGGACAGCCGCTCCAACTACGCGCAGGACACCCGCGTTACCTTGCGCGGCTTTGGCGCGCGCTCGGCCTTCGGTGTGCGCGGCATTGACTTATCGGTGGATGGCGTTCCGCTCTCGACGCCCGACGGACAAGGGCAGCTATCCAGTGTATTGCTTGATGAAATTACCTCAGTTGAGGTGTTGCGCGGCCCCGTGGCCGGGCTTTATGGCAACGGGGCCGGCGGCGTTATTGGATTGCAAACTCGCGTACCGGAAACCTCGCAGATTGGCGCTCGACTGTCAGCGGGGGAAGATAATTTGACGCGGCAATCTATAACCGGCCAATGGCGAGACGGTAAATGGGGCGCGCGGGTGCAAGCCGCTCACCTGGAAACAGATGGTAATCGCCCTCATGCCAGCGCTGAACGGCGCCATGCTGGTGCCCAGTTGTATTACACCGGCGACTCCGGTGTGGAAGCGGTAATACGCCTGGATACCAGCCGCGACCCCTTGCTGCAAGATCCATTAGGCGTCACAGAAACGCAATGGCGCGAGGACCCGCATCAACCTAATCCGATGGCCGAATTGTTTAATACGCGCAAGGAAATTACTCATCAGCAGGCATCCCTGACGTTGCGTCAGCAGCGAGGCGCAGGGCGCTGGCAAACCGTGTTATGGCGGGGCGAACGGGACATTGTTCAATATTTGGGATTTGCCGGCGATGCCATTACCAGCGCCGGCGGTGTGGTTGATTTGCAGCGTGATTTCAGAGGTGCTAACGGTAATTACAGCCGTGACTTTAATTTTCTGGCGCAGCCCGCGACGGTGACGCTGGGCGCAGAAATTTCACACATGGAGGATCGACGCCGGGGTTATATCAATCAATTCGGTGTCGCCGGCGATCTGCGCCGCGACGAATTGGGTGAAGCAACAAGCCGCGATATCTACAGCCTGTTGCAATGGCAACCGGCCACCCGTTGGCAAGTATTTGGCGGTGTGCGTCACAGCGATGTGCAGTTTGATGTGAACGATTATTTTGTTGTGACTGGCAACCCGGATGACAGCGGCAAAAAAAGTTTTGCTGAATGGTCTTCTGCATTCGGCGTGAATTTTCTGCTCGACGAACAGTGGACGTTGTTTGCCAGTACCGGGCGGGGTTTTGAAACACCGACGCTTACTGAAGCTGCGTATCGCAATGACACCACTGGCCTTAATACCGCGCTTGATGCAGCGGACAACCGCCAGCAAGAGGTGGGCATTAAATATCGCCAGGGCGACAGTGTTGCAATGGATCTCACGGTGTTCACTATCGATACCAACAATGAAATTGTGGTTGATCAATCGCTCAACGGCCGGACCACTTACCGCAATGCGGCCGAAACAGAAAGACAGGGCATTGAATTGTCTGGCGATATTTCCCTTGCTGATAACTGGTCGTTGCGCTTGAGTGCTAATTATCTTGATGCTGAATACAGCGCAGGGGAATATCAAGGTAATAACCTGCCGGGGGTTGCGCGGGAAAATCATTATGCGCAGTTGCGCTGGCAACCCTTGATGGATGAACGGCTGACATTATCCCTGGCTGCGCAACACCGCGCGCGCGTCGCCACCAGCGATGCAAACGAGACCTTTGCTCCTGCGTCGACGACGGCGGATATTGCACTCAGTAGTCAATTGCCATGGGGAAACTGGGCGCTGGGGGGCTGGATGAAACTGGCCAATCTTACCGACGAAAAATATGTCGGTTCGGTGATTGTTAACCAAAGCAATGGCCGCGCATTTGAACCCGCACCGGGACGACATTTTAGTGCGGGTATTGATGTGGCGTATCGATTCTAAAAACACCAAACGGGATTACGGCAGGAGGCTGGGTATTTATTGCATAAATGCCCAGATCACACTGCCGATGATACCAAACACCGCAAACCCCATGGTGAACATCGTCATCCAGGTAAACACAAACATGGCATACAGCAGTGGGCCGATATCGCGGCCCCACACTTTACATTCGCTGACACCACCCTCGTCGAGCTGACAACCGAGCAGTCTGGCAATGAGTGACGCCAGTAAACCCACAGCCAGTGGGAATACGCCGATTGCAATACTCACCATGGCGAGTCTGCCGGGCGTGAAATGAAACGTAAAAAATGGCGCAATCCATCTGACCCCATACCAGATTCCACTGGCGCCCATACCGATAATGCTGAGCGCCGCGATAAAACTGGCACCGCTCATAAAATAAAATACCGGCGATGATTTTATCTCCAGCGAATGGCGTGGGCTGTTAAGTCGTTTCTGCGACGCTTTGGTGGCGGCGAAGCAAAATAGCATTGCCCCGAAAGTGCCGATAAACACCAGCAGGCTGTAATAAAATAAATTGGCAGGCGTCATTGGTATGCTAGACAGCGCGCCCTTTCACCAACACCTTGCTCAATGCGGCCTGGGTAAAATCATTCACCTTCTGTTGCAGCTTCAGGAAGATGGAGCGGATAAATTCCCGGGTCAGCTCCGCCGCCTTGAGCACCTTTTTCATTCCCAGGATTTCCATCATCTTCTTGATCAGGTTCAGTACCAGTGAAGAAACATTTTCTGAAATATCAATGCCTTTCTTCAACACATAAGCCAGTTGGTCCATCAGGGTAAACGAGGTGCCGAAAGCCCCCGAGATTGCCCAGGCAACACCCTTCAGGCATTTCCTTAACACATACACAAGAGCTTGGTTTAACCACTCCAATGCCGTAATGGTTAATCCAATGGGAGATGTGGATTTAAGCCAGCGAACAATCCCGTCATCACTTTTTCTTTCTGACTCCAGTGCGGCGAGGGTGGGCCAGGATTTGTTTCTGACAGAATCAATGTAGTGATTCATCCCATGGTATTCAGCCATGGGCACGATGCCGGGCGATGGAAGGAAATAATCCTGGCCCGAATTTGGTGTATGAATAAAAGGCCAGATGGGAATACAGGGAACAATATCGGTTTTGTGGTAGGCCCGGAATATGCGCTCAGCACCAATACTACTTGTACAGAAGTCCGCAAAACCATATAGCCCAACCCGTGGGCTGCCAAAGGTATAAATATAAGGCTTGATCTTATAGCCACTCTTGATCCAGTCACCGCAAAGCGTGGCCAGCGCACCACCGAGGCTGTGACCAATGCAATGAATGTGAGAGATATTATTTTTAGCAACAATCGCCATGAACTCTTTAAGTTTTGGTTCCATGGTGAAGAAAGCGCGTTTGAAGCCGTCGTGAACCGGTTGTCCGGATGACGAGCGGGAAACGCTGATGTTGAGATTGGTAAGCCAGTCTGCTAAATATTGGGTGCCGCGAAAGAGAAAAAATGCATGGCCTTTTAAGGAACCTTGTCCTAGTAATGTGAAGCCAAAAGCCGTGCGGCATTTGATGAACCAGGGACCTCCTGTTTTCGCTTTTAATAAACTCTGCTCTGAAAAATTGAATACCTCTCCGTATTCTCCGTTCAAATAAGTGACGGCATCTTTCAAGGTGGGAAGTCGGGTCAGAGAGTAAACATCATCCGCTAATCTTGCTGCCTGGAAAGCTGTGAGTTCGGCCATATCAAAATACCTTTTCGATTGGGTCTGGTTCGACGTCCCATGTGCATAAACTGATGATGGGCGAGTTGTTGACTTTGATCATCTTCTCTTCAGCATGTAATTCACATGCGACCACCAGGGGCTTTCCACGCGACTCAGTATTCTCTTCGGGTTTGCGTTTCACGCCGCGCCAGATCGAATAGGATTGATCACCATGAAACACGGTGATGTCCTGAGAGGCTGCAAATTCCTGGGGTAGATATTTGGCGATGGTTCGTTCAAACATCGGGGGAAGGGAAAAGTGCCCCTGCTCGTCGGTGGTGGTTTCGTCCTGTTTTTCGCCATCCCGATCTGCCTTGCGCACAACTCGCGCATTGGCGACCGGCTCACCATCCAACGTGATCACACCGGAAATACCGGAAAACAAACATACCTTGCCTGCGTCCGTTAAGCTCATGCCAAACACCCCACTAGCCATCAAAGAAAGTGATAACACCACAATATGTAAAATACGTGAATTGCTCACATTGCCACCACGCCGAAAATGCATCGGAATAAGAATACCCGGTCAGCCTGCTAACCAGACTGACCGATTAGAGAGCCTGCATTGTCTGCCAAGATGGTGGCAAAGATAAGTCTGATCTGCTGAAAAATGTGATATTTTTCACAGCTGAGAGATGGCGGGAGTTTATGTGAGGCGGGCCGCTGCGAGGCAGCGGCCATGGTGTGGTTATGGCATAGCCTGAATAAAGTCATGCCATTTTTTTTGCCAGAGGATTGCCCAGCTTGGAGTGGATGTGCCTTGGCCGGCAGGTTTCAGATGGGAGTGACGTGCATGAATGCTGGATAACAAATCAATTTGGTTCGGTTCTACATCGACAAAAAGAATGTGTTTTCCTTCTTTCAAGGCCGCTTCAAAATGGCGTAATTCGTGATGCGGAACATGCATGCCGAACAGTCCGCCTTCCCAGGTGCAGAAACCCCAGGCCACCAGGGCAAGCAGCAGGAAAGGGGCCCAATGGACGCGCTCGGCGATACCGGAAAAATGGGCTGCCAGTAAAATGAGTACAGCCGCCACGAAACCAATCAGTGCGCCCCACAGTGCGGAATGGACGACGTCCCGTTTCATAAATTCTTGTACATTGTGCAGGTGACGCTGTTCAACGCCGGCGTCGTCATGGCTGAACACATGGATTTGCGGCTTCGCAATACCCGCCATTTCAAGTTCCTGTTCTACTTGTGCAAGATCATCAAGATCATCGCTGATGTAGTAAAAGCGCTTCATAAATCCTCCTTCGGGGATCATGGTTATTGTGCGGCCTCCTGACAACGGCGATCTGAGTACTGAGATAAACGGATCGTAAACACTAGACTCATTATAAAGCGCAAATATTCCGCGTTTTATCGGTGTTGGTAGAATAAGAACTTCTAACAAAAATCAGCTAAAGACGAATAATTTATGTATCAACAGTCGACTGCACAGCTGCATGAGCATTTTCGCTATCGGGTAGACCGGGTGGGGCAAGAGGGCGAGCCGGTTCTGGTGATTGATAATTTTCTCACTAACGCCGAAAGCCTGGTGAATTATGTGATCCGTTTCGGCCAGTTCCAGTTGGCGGGGCCGGGATATCCCGGCGTGCGCTCACCGGCGCCGGACAAATATCTGGTGGCGCTCCGCCAGCTGTTGGGAGATTTGATTTACCGAACGTTTGATTTGGACGAACAGGACATTACCGGGGCGCAAGCGGATTTTTCGATGGTCATGACACCACCTCAACATTTGCGACTACCCCACCGTATTCCGCATTATGATTCCAATAAACGTGCTGAACTGGCCGCTGTGCATTTTTTATGTTCCGGTCCGCAAGGGAGCACAGCATTTTATCGGCACCGCCAAACTGGCTACGAATTTGTCGATCATTCGCGGCTTGCACATTATCGCGCGACGCTGGAAGCCGAGGTAAAACAACAGGGTGACTTACCCGCGCGGTATATGAACGGCAGTACGCCATTGTTTGAACAGATAGCGGAATATGGTGCGTTGTTTAATCGTATTCTTATTTATCCTTGCACCAGTCTTCATTCCGGTAATATTCCCGAGGATTTTGTGTTTGATGCTGATCCGCGTCGTGGACGTTTATCCATAAATACCTTTATTTTCTGTCGGGACTAGTTTCGCTCTGGTCCCGCTGGTGTCTGAAAGTTGATGATGAATTTACCTGAATTACCGCTGAGTGCTCACCGCACGTCCTTTATGGAAACCCTTCGGGCGGGGACATTGTTGCTGGAGGCCGAGCCGGGCGCCGGTAAGTCGACGCTAGCGCCCTTGTGGGCACTGGATGCCATCGGTGAAGGGCACTCAGTGTGGCTGGTGCAACCGCGTGTGCTGGCTGCCCAGGCGCTGGCGGTGCGCCTCGCCAGCCTGGTGGGTGAGGCGCCCGGTGAAACCGTGGGTTACCAGGTGCCTTACGATAATCGCAGTAGCAACCGCACACGCTTGTTACTGATGACACCGGGTATTTTATTGCAACACCTGTTGCGCGATCCGCTGCTCAACGGGGTTGGCATGGTGATGCTCGATGAAATCCACGAACGCGCCGTCAACCAGGATCTCGCCTGGGCGCTGTTGCAAGAAGTCCAGATTTTGCGTGATGACCTGCAACTGGTGTTGATGAGTGCAACGCCGGACCCCGCGTTGCAACGGCAGATTTCCCAGCGTTTGTTTGCACCGGGCCGTTGCTTTCCGGTGACCACAGATTATTTACCGGCAAAGCAAAATGCCTACGGTCAAGTGGAAAAACTTGAAGATCATTTGCTGCGCGCTTTGCAATCCTGCGCTCATTGGCAACAACAAACGACGCTGGTTTTTTTGCCGGGCTGGCGTGATATTGAAGCCTGTGCCCAAACCGTCGGGCAGCGTTTTCCCGCGCAGCGAATTGTGCGTCTTCACAGCCGCGTAACCGCGCAGGAACAACTGCAAGCGCTCGATCCCGCTCAAGGTCCGCGCCTGATTCTGGCCACCAATATTGCCGAAACATCGCTGACCATTGCCGATGTCACGCTGGTGATCGATTCCGGTCTGGTGCGGCGTGCGGAGTACGAGCAACGCACAGGCATTACGCGTTTGCGCACGGCGCGTATCAGTCAGACCAGTGCGGACCAACGGCGCGGCCGGGCGGGCCGCGTCCAGGCCGGGCAATGTATTCGCCTGTGGTCCCAGGATCAACCTCAGGCGCCTGCCGATTTACCGGAGATTCGTACCACAGATTATCTGCCTCTGGCGTTGCGCCTGGCGCATTGGGGGAGTGGGGCGGAACAATTGAATTGGCTTGAGACACCCAATCATCTGGCTCTGGTGCAAGCGCAGCAACAATTACATCTGTGGCATTTGCTTGATGCCGCCGGCAAGGTGACGCCCGCCGGTGAGCAGGTCAGCGAATTGGGTACCCACCCGCGCATTGCCGCGCTCTTGCAGTCGGTGGTTCACGCAGGCGAGCTACCTGAGCCCATACTCTTGCTCGCTTTGGCTCTGCATTTTGAATTAAATCCGGCAACCGATATCGCGGGCTGGCTGGCCGAGGCGGCGCAGGAACTGCAGCGCCAGTCGCATTGGCGACTGCAAAAAAAGCGTTGGCTGGCGGTCTTACAGGTTCAGGTAAAACCGCACGCAAATTTACCGGCGCAATCATTGGCAATGGCTTTCAATGATCGCATCGGCTTCCGCCAGGACTCAGGACGCTACCGACTAAATTCCGGAATCAGTATCGAGCCGTCTCCTGCGCTGGATACGCCCTGGGCGATTTTTCCGGTGATACAAGCGCGTGCAAAAGGCCACACGGGTTTGGGCATCGAATTAACCTTAACCACAGAACAGCAACGCCAGCTCAGCCAACGGCAAACCCAACTGGTTTTTAAACAATATCAATGGCAACGCCAGTTACAATGGAAGATGGGTGGTGTAATCGTTGCGGAGCAAACCGAGGCTATCGCTGATGATGAGATGGGAGCGGCGTTGCTCGGGTATGTGCAAACGATCATCGATGAAAAAGGCTTGCACGGCCTGTCATGGACGCCCGACGCCGAACGATTATTGCAACGCGCCAGATTGATAGCGCGCTACGATTTGCTCGCACTTCCATCACTCGACGATGCCAGTTTGATGGCTTCTTTAGCCTCATGGTTACAACCGTTTTTGACGGCCCAAACGCGCCTGGATAATTTGCCCTGGCGTGCGGGCCTGGAATTTTATCTCGGCTATGAAAATTGCCAGACGATTCAGGCCATCTTACCCGATGCGATCAAGCTCCCCAGCGGCCGCCAGGTCAGCCTGGCATTTGCTGCCGATGCCACGCCGGAAATATCCGCCAAGTTGCAGGAATTTTTTGGTTGCAGCGATCTGCGGCTGGCAGAGGGCCGTATACCCTTACGCATTCATTTGTTGTCTCCCAACGGCAGTCCATTGGCTATCACAACCGATCTGGGTTCTTTTTGGCAGCAGGCTTACCCGGAGGTAAAAAAAGAAATGCGGGGGCGTTATCCCCGTCATCCCTGGCCGGATAATCCGCTCGAGCATGTGGCAACGGCGCTAACAAAAAAACGTTTGCAGCATAATCCGCCGGTATAACCTGGCGGATTTATCCTTATGTCGGAGGCCTATGTTCGTTACGGCACTTATCGCGTAAATTGCTGTGGAACTCTCACTTGGGCTGGCTAAACTTGGCTATACTTTAAAGCGTTTCTGCGCGATATCTGACTTGGGGCTTCAATCTGTTAACTGGCAGGTGACGGGATGAAAAAAATCGCTGCGGTGTTTATTAGTGGCCTTGCTGCGTTCGCCCAGGCGGATGACAGCTTGCAATGGAGTGACGATTTATCAGCAGAAGACGTAGCTTATTTTGACGAAATGCTGCGTGTTGACCCCACCCGCAATACACTCCTGCCGCATTCCGATATTCATGCCGAATGGCGCCTGATCAGCTACCCGCAATCCTCAGTGGATGTTGGCTCCCGTTATGCCTTATCCGTGGTTGAGGTCGCCTATCGGGGCCAACAAAGTGATGTGGTCTACAGCTTTACTGAAAAACACCTTAACGATAACCTCGCGGTATTTCTACAGGTCAGTCATACCGAATACAACGCCGCATTGAGCCATGACTACATCGGCACTGGCATCTTGCTGAATAATCGGTGGCGTGCGGGAGATGGCATCGGCCTGGGTATCGCTCACGCGCGTTCCAGTGATCTTCAGCAACAGGTTTATCCGGATTGGGAGTCAGCAGAGATGGCGTGGGAGCTAAGTTATTTTGGCAACCTGCTCAACCGCCTCAACGCGCAAACCAGTGTGTATTATATTCAGCACCCCGTGCAGGATGTCGAGATCAGCGACTCCATTGCCGCGCAATTGCGCGTGCATTTCAAATTTTGATTCTTCTCCTTGAAATGGTCATGATGAACGTGTAGATGTAGCACACGCGTTGTCGTAATCATTTTTCCTGAAAAAATAATGCACATTATTTTATGAATAAAAATATCAGCTGAAGCTGATGTTGTGTTATTCGGGAAGGATGATATCGCGTTGTCAATAACAATAAGTTTAAAGGTGTGACAAAGCGGCGAACCGTGTTGTGCCGATTTTCCTGCCGGATCCTTATCGGTATGTGAGCCTGGCTTTGTCATGGAAGCGGCTGTTGATGGTTAATAACAGCAACCACTTGTCCAAAGGAATTTCATCTGATGAGAATCACGACGTTTTTACAGCTATTTTTTTCTTGCGTTTTTCTGTTGCTTACCTCCATTGCGTCTGCGCAATCTTCCTTCAGCTCATCTTCAGCCTCAGCCTGCGGAGGTTCTTCATCCGCATGTTCTTCTTCATCAAGTATGAGTTTTCCATCTGCTTGCTATATATCGTCATCGTCCAGCTCCAGCAGTTCATCCGTTGCCAGCGGGCCAAACCACGCGCCGGATGTGGCGGTTGACACCGCCGTTCACGGCCCGACAATTTTTGTTGATGCGCGTGATTCAAGCGATCCGGATAAAGATTCCCTGACGTATGAAATCGACTTTGGTGATGGCGAGGTCATCCGTTACAGCAATGCCTGGCACACCTACCGCGCGCCGGGGAATTACACGGTTACAGTCACCGTGTCGGATGGTGAACTCACAGATACCCAGACAGATATCATTACGGTAACGGAACACAGCGGCGGCAATCGTGCACCGATAGCGATGCTGGCGGTGAGTTCCGGTTTGGGGCTCATTCATGGTAGGGCTAATGCCTCATTTGATGAGGATGGCGATGCATTGACGTACATCTGGGACCTGGGAGCGGGGCCCACGACATCATCCAGCGCAAATTCCCCAAGCCGCGGTGTCGACGGCGGCGCTTATATCACGGTGACCGTCAGTGACGGCGAACTGGCTGACACCAAACAAATGTTTGCACCCGCGCGGTGTGGTGCATGGTATGACTTCCGTGCGTCAGCCAATCTGGAATATCGCCTGGAAGACATGACGGTCTATGTTGACGCGCGGGATTCAGAGGCGGCATACAACATTAATTGGCACTTTGGCGATGGTGCCACCAGTAATGATCTGGTGACGTCGCACACCTACGCAGAACCTGGTATTTATCGACTGGTTTTATCGGCATCAGGCATTCCCTTTTCAGATACCGAAGCGGTGACGTTGGTGGTCGGTGATGTACAGGATAATGAGCCGCCCCTTGCGGTGTTAACCTGTGAGGAAACCACGCGTTCTTACATTGATGACATCGTGACGGCGTGTGATTTATCCGGTTCTATTGACCCGGACGGTGATTACCTGACGTACATCGTGGATTGGGGCGATGGTTCATCAACCGGTGTGATTTCCTATACTGAAACCGTTCATGTCTACGAAGAAGCCGGCAACTATGTCATCACCTTGACGGTGTCAGACACCTTGCACACGGTGACCCAGCAATTTAACTGGACATCTACCGGTCAAATAGAGGAGCCCAACGAACCCCCGGTCGCAGCAGTGGCATGTTCTGAAGTTGAGCGTGCAGTGGCACAACCGGATGGCTCAAGCGTGGATCAATATTTCACAGCCTGTAGTGGTGTCGGTTCCACCGATCCCAATGAGGACGATGATCTGATCTTTTCCTGGGACATGGGCGACGGGGCAACCTATGAAACGACACGGTCTATTGATACGGTATTTCATCAATACCAGGTTGCCGGCACCTACACAGTTACCATGACGGTGAGCGATGGTGAATTCTCCGATACCATCACCCGGCAAATTGAATCCAGCGGTATTGCCATACCGGATAACAACACGCCGCCCACCGCCTGCTTCCGGATTATTCAAAACGCTATCTATCCGCCGCCGTTGAATGCGATCTTTGATGCGAGCTGTTCGTCAGACCCGGATGGCGATGCCCTGACGTATCAATGGGAATTTGGCGATGGCACAACGGCCACCGGTGTCAACACTTCCCATCAATTTGCCAGTCCCGGCCGTTATGCAACCACGTTGACCGTCAGTGATGGCTTGGCATCGCACGCGGTTACCCACACGGGCACCTACGGTGCTGTGGGGACGGCGCAGTGTGAATACATCCTCACCAGCGAGTGGGGCACCGGTTTTGTCGCCGTGGTGCGTATCACCAATCAAGGCGTGACACCGCTGAACGGTTGGACGGTAGGGTGGCAGTACACCGGAGGCGACCGCGTTAGCCACACGTGGAATACACAGCTTACCGGAAGCAATCCTTACTCGGCTGCCAACCTAGGCTGGAATGCCGTTATCCAACCGGGGCAATCCATTGAATTTGGATTTCAGGGCACAAAACCCCAGGGCACTGCAGCGGAAATTCCCGCTATCATCGGTGCGCTTTGTGAGTCGTAGTTGAATGACGCAGCCGGCACTTTCCGTGCCGGCTTTTTATTGCCGGGATGATTAACTTTTCAGGGCAATTCAGCGCGCGGAATTTGTAATTTGTAGCCGACACCGTATACCGAATGAATAATTTCTTCGTCAGTTAACGGCAATAATTTTTTGCGCAATTTTGTGATGTGCGAATCCATCGTCCGATCGTTCACCACGCGGTGATCCTTGTAAGCATGCTTCATCAATTGTTCGCGGGAAACCACCCGTTCTTTGTTGGCCATCAAGGTTTCCAATAAACGATATTCCACTGCGGTAATTTCGACCTGTTGTTCGCCAAAGCGCACGGATAACGTTGATTGGTCGAGGTGAAAGTGGGTATCGGCGGTGGGCGGTTGGGTGCGCCGCAATACGGCTTTTACACGCGCAACCAATTCGCGTGGGCTGTAGGGTTTGCAAATATAATCGTCCGCCCCCAATTCGAGGCCCAGCAGACGATCAATTTCTTCAACCTTGGCGGTCATCATAATAATGGGCACCTGGGAGACGCGCCGCACCTCCTGGCAAACGCTCAAACCGTCTTTGCCGGGCAGCATTAAATCCAGTAATACCAGATCCCAATGTTCGTGGAGGATTTTGTGCAGCGCCGTTTTTCCATCGCTGATCAGCGTGGTATCAAATTCCTGAGCGCGCAGGTAATCCTGCACTATCTCACCCAGTTCCGGTTCATCTTCCACAATCAGGATACGCATCATAAAGTCAGGCTCGCGACAAGGGCAGGGTAACGGTGACAGTCAAACCGCCTAACTGACTGTTTGTGATATGGATGGTTCCTTCGTGCGCCTCCACGATGTTGCGGCACAAGGTCAAGCCCAATCCAGCACCACCGGTAGCGCGATTGCGGGAAGACTCTGCGCGATATAAACGTTCGAATAATTTTTCGTGCAGTGAGGCATCGACGCCGGGGGCGCTGTCATCCAGTGTGATGACAAACTGATTCGCCTCGCGCTGCATGTGTAACTCAACGCGACCAGGCGCCTGCGTATAGTTCAGGCTGTTCTGTAATAAATTCAAAAATAGCTGGTGCAGGCGTTGCGGATCACCTAGAACCGGTGCGTCCCCCGCAGGCAAATGCGCGCTCAGCGTCAATCCTGCAACCTCGAAACGTGGCTGCATCATCGTCACCAGCTCGTGCAAAAGCGCATGCAGATCGCAAGGTTGTTTGCGATAAGTCAAGGCGCCGATATCCGTCAGCGAGAGATCATAAAGGTCGTCCACCAGGTTGGTCAGACGTCGGGTGTGTTGTTGCAGCCGCGCCAGGGCTTTTTGGTCCAGGGATCTGACACCATCCTCAAGCGCTTCAATATCTGCTTGCAAGACCGCCAGTGGGGTGCGGAGCTCATGGGAAATATCGGCTACCCAACGCCGGCGAGCCTGTTCACTTTGTTGCAGTGAGTTTCCCAGGTCATTGAGGTGTTCTGCCAGGGTGGTTAATTCGTCTTCGCCCTTGAGGTGAATCTTATTATCGTACTGGCCCTGGCTTAGCCGCTGAATATGTTGCACCAGTGCGTGGATGCGTTTGGTTAAAAAGTGAGACAACGGTAAGGCTGACAGCAGCGCGAACAAAAACGCGGCGACAGCAATCAGCGCCAGATTGGTGGTTTGATCGCCGGCGAATTCCGCATCATGCAGATCGCGTAAGGCCGGGTTCAGCGGCATTCCCAGATAACCCACGGTACGCGAATTTACCTGTAACTTATGGCGATAAATGTCGCGGCGCATACGCGGATCGCCCGCGACGAGTTGCTGCTCACTGTCGAGCAAGACCACGGCGCGGAACAATGCACTGACCCGTCGGCTGACATTAACCGGCGGCGCCATCCTCTCGGATGGCGTGCCGGGTATAGCCTCGGGAGGCGGGCGCCGGCTCCGAAAATTGTCCACCATAAACACAGTGAGGTATTCGGGCCAGGCGTCGGGATTATTCCTGAACCAATCCCAATTGCCGTGCTCCTGATAATGTTGTTCCAGCTTTTCAATCAAAGGCGCCGCACGTGCAATTTCTTTCTGTTCAATGTAATGCCAGAAACCGCGCTCAAAGCTGAAACTGAAGAATGCATAGAGTGCACCGGTCAGAACGGCACTGGTGGTCAGTAAAGCGAGAAAAAACTGGGTGCGGAGTTTAAACATACCGGGTTCAATCTTTCAGGTTGGCAGGCTTTGCAGTTTGCACTCAGGCAGGGGGATGATCAATGGTGCGCGAGATTGACACATAAATCATTGTTGGATAAGGGCTGTTTTGTCAGTTTATCCGGCGGCTGTTTGTTATCGACGCAATCTCAGTAGGATTTTATTTGCGTATTTCGCGTTGTTAGGTTTGCGCGCGGCGCAGAAAATGGCGAAATGAAAATAGGCAAAGTACTCAGGCAACACCGCAACGCCCAGGGCAAGACCCTGGAAGCGGTATCATTTGTGGCAGGCACGGATGCCGGTAATCTGTCGCGTATCGAAAGGGATGAACAACGCCCGTCCCTGGATCTTCTGGAAGAGATTGCCCGCGCTTTAGGGCTGACCGTGTCCGCTATCTATGCGGAGGTGGAAAGCCAGGCAACAGCTGTCAAGGAACCCAGTGATCGGTACAAGACCGATAAAAAGCGGGCCGCTGAGCTGGAAAAGCAGGTTAACCAACTCACTCGCTACTTTTGCTCCCTGTCTCCGGAAGGGCGCGAGCTGGCGCTTAACCTGGTGCAGACTCTCAAAAAGGCTCACCCGTCGCGGGACGACAAAACATAATCACTGCCGTATTGGGCATTCCCCGGTTAGAATACTCACCCGATTCGGCTTGCTTTCTGCTGTACAGCCCCCACTATTTCATCTACTGCGCGTTGCCGCATTCACCGCAAACAGAGGTCAGTTACGTTTATGGACGTTTTGGAAACGATCAAGCAACAAATCAACGAAAACCCGGTCATCCTTTACATGAAGGGATCGCCCAATGCGCCCCAGTGCGGGTTTTCCATGCGCGCTTCCCAGGCATTAATGGCGTGTGGCCAGCGCTTCGCTTATGTCGACGTGCTGACCAACCCGGATATTCGCACCGAGTTACCCAAGTTCGCCAATTGGCCGACGTTTCCGCAATTGTGGGTCAAGGGTGAGTTAGTTGGCGGATGTGACATCATCACCGAAATGCATGAAAAGGGTGAGTTAAAACCACTCGTTGATGCTGCTGTTGTTAATTGATAGCCGAGCCGTCAGGCTCTTGGCAGTTATGAAAACGGAGCGTGATGAACGCTCCGTTTTGCCTTGGCAGTTGTTGATGTCTGTTTAATAGCGGTTTCATCAGCTCAAAATAACCCGCTCCAGAAATAAATTCCGATCAATGTTATTGCCCCAACGGCACTGAATATACACAAAGCCAGACCGAGCAAGCGTTGGCGATCATTGCTTCGCTGGTCTTCCTGGTCGCGCAGTAATTGATGAGCGCGCCAGGCAATGTCGCGGGATTTAAGCAGTTTTAACTTGATCTTGTTTAGCGCCGTAATGTCGGCAACAATTTTTTGCTGATTTTCCGGATCGCTGGCCTGTGCGCGTTGCGCATGCAGATTTTCCAGTTGCTGTTCCAACTCGGCGATTTTCTGATCGATATTGGCGGACAGCTCGTTAATCTTCATACATTAAGGTGCTCTTGCATAAAAACGATGGCGTTTACCTTAACAGATATCGGCCACCGAGGGGCGTGGAAAAGCGAGCTCGTTTATAAACGATGCCGGCTTGTTATAATTAATCAACTTTTTTGTGGGTAGGCAG
The DNA here is from genome assembly GCF_051846955.1 of Cellvibrio sp. ARAG 10.3. Taxonomy (NCBI): domain Bacteria; kingdom Pseudomonadati; phylum Pseudomonadota; class Gammaproteobacteria; order Cellvibrionales; family Cellvibrionaceae; genus Cellvibrio; species Cellvibrio sp. ARAG 10.3. The sequence goes on along the minus strand of NZ_JBPYCU010000008.1, from coordinate 194,965 downwards.
CCCGCGTGATTTTCCCTTCTGGAGTTATCAGCGCTCGTGGATAGAAAAACTGATCCTCAATTTCACCCTTCGTTCTATGGCCCGCGTTATTGGTTTACCTGGTTAGGTCTGGGCTTTTTTAAATTGCTGGCGAGTCTGCCGGTTTCCATCAGCATGCGGCTTGGCGCAGGTATCGGCTATTTGTTTTACTACTTTGCCCGACCCCGCCGTCATATCACCGAAGTGAATGTAGCCCTGTGCTTTCCGGAAAAAAGTGCGCGAGAGCAAAACCAACTGGTGCGCGATATCATGCGCGCGGTTGGTATCAGTGTCGTGGAGACTGCCATCGCTTTCTGGGGCAGTGATAAACAGTTCAAAGGTCGTTACACCATCAAAGGTGTGGAGCATATTGAAGCGGTACAGGCAGAAGGCAAAGGCATCATCCTGATGGGCTGCCATCAAACCACCCTTGATCTTGTGGGGCGTATTTTATCCAGCCACATTACCTTTGATGTCCTTTACCGGCGCGATCCGAATCCCTTGTTGTCCTATATGATCTCCCAGGCGCGCGAGCGCTTTGCCAAGTCCGCCATTCCCCGTGACGATACCCGTCAGTTGATCCGCAACCTGCGCAAGGGGCACTCCGTCTGGTACGCCCCGGATCAGGATTATGGTTTAAAGCACGGGGTATTTGCCCCGTTTTTCGGCGTAAATGCGGCAACGATTGTAGGTACCGGACGCATTGCGCAAATGGGGCAGGCGAAGGTCATTCCGATGTCGTATTACCGGAACGCCGAAGGGCATTACGAGATAGAGTTTTACCCACCGCTGGACAATTTCCCCAGCGGCGATGATGTGGCTGACGCGACGCGTACCAATGCGGTGATTGAAGCAATTATCCGGCGTCAACCGGACCAGTACCTCTGGGTCCACCGACGTTTTAAAACGCGGCCACCCGGCGAGGCAAGCTTTTATCGCAAGAAGCGCTAAGCCGGCCTTTCAAGACCGATTTCATCCGGAATAGCTTCGAAAAGTACCTGGGCAAATGATGCGCTTATTTTTTTCGATAGCTCCCAAAAAAGCCGTCACGCGTCAACAGGATATGCTATAAGCCCTTGCATGGTTGTAATGCATTCCTTGAGGAGCAGCACTGATGTTGAGATTGTTCAAGATTCAAGGTACCACCTTGCGTGAAGTGCCCGCGCAACAGGAAGAAGATACCAAAGTTTCGCTCGCCAATGCCGTCTGGGTTGATGCCCATGAGCCCAGCGAAGAGGAACGTGAAAACCTCAACACCTTTTTACGGGCCGAGCTGCCGGAATCGGACGATGTAGAAGAAATCGAATTCTCTGCCCGCTATTTTCAGGACAGCGCGGGCATTCATGTTCACTCCCTGTTTCTTTCGCCCGGTGAGGCAGGCCGGCACAACACCGTGACGGTTGCGTTTATCTTGCAGGACAAACGTCTGCTGACCGTGCGTGAGGGGGATCTGGCCGATTTCCGTTTGTTGCGCATGCGCGCACGCCGCGGGCAGGTGCAGGTCAGCTCGCCGCAAGATTTATTGATCACCATGTTTGAACAAAAGGTGGAGAATCTCGCGGATGCCCTGGAGGATATCCATCGCAAACTGGAAGAGGTCAGCCACATGGTATTGGAAGATGCCGACGCCGAGTTGGAAGATGCCATTGACCGCCTCGCCAAGCTGGAAGACAGCAACGGTAAAATCCGCTTGTGTCTAATGGATACCCAACGCTCCATTTCATTTATGCAGCGCCATTTGCGTGAACACTTTGAATTGCAGGAAACGGCGCGGGAAATTAAACGCGATGTGGATACCCTGATGTCCCACACCGCTTTCCTGTTCGACAAGATAAACTTCCTGATGGATTCCACCCAGGGTTTTATCAATATCGAGCAAAACCAGATCATCAAAACCTTCTCTATTGCTGCCGTTATTTTCCTCCCGCCAACCGTGGTGGCCAGTTTGTACGGAATGAATTTCGAATTTATGCCTCATATCCATTGGCAGTATGGATTCGAGTTGGGTTTGTGTCTGATGGTGTTAAGCGCCTTGGCGCCTTACTGGTATTTCAAGAGCAAGGATTGGTTGTAAGCGGGGCGAGCACTGCTCGCCTTGTTGGTGTGTCCCTTCTAATAAGAAATTCCCCTGTTTTAGCTTCTGTGCTCTTTCTCCTTAATTGAGGACCCTGATGTTATGTCTGTTGTTTTTGAAGCGGTGTTATTTGATTGTGATGGTGTATTGGTGGACTCCGAGGTCATCGCGACCCGTGCGTTGCATCGATCCTTGCAAGACATCGATATTGTTATGAGTCTGGATGAGGTGGGCAAAACCTTTACCGGACAAAGCTTTGCCCAGTGTGTTGCATTGATAGAGGCGCATCGCGGCAGTCCGTTGCCGGAAAACTTTATGGAAGATAATCGCCGCTATTTCCGTGAGCTGATGGAGCGGGAGCTGGTGGCGATGCCCGGTATCACAGAGGTTTTGCAATCCCTGGATGTGCCCTATGCCCTGGTGACCAATTCCCAGACCCGCGAGCTGGATGTGAAATTGACCCATACCGGACTGGATAGTTTTTTTCCGTTAGAACGTCGCTTTGACACAGAGACGGTGGGTGTTGCCAAGCCAAACCCGGAAATCTATCAGCGGGCCGCAGCGGCCCTGGGCTTGAATATCAAACGATGTTTGATTGTGGAGGACAGCTTCCCGGGAGTCAGCGCCGGGGTTCACAGTGGTGCGACTGTGTGGTGCTATCGGCCGCATTTAACCCAGGAAGAGCTGGATGAATTTGGGGTGACCTGCGTGTTTACCGAATGGCAGCAATTCATGCCGCTGTTCAAACAGGCGCAAGATTAACGCCGTTATTCCTCCACCCATTCCCAGCGCAAGGGCTGGCCGAAATCATCCAGGATGACGCGCTTGCGTGGTCGCGGCCTGCGCTGGCTTTTGTGAAGTGGAAGTTGAGGCTTACGGCGCGCTTCTATGGCAGCGACAACCTCCGGGACCGGCGTACGGTCTTCTGCACCCTGGCCATCAAAGATGCTGACCAAGGGGCCGTGGGCGTTCTCGCGACCACTTACGCCACGCGGCACCTCTTTTACGGCGCCGCCATGACCGAGAAACTCGCTAACCTGTTGATTGAGTTCATCGCGCAATTGACGCTTGGTTTTGATCGGTTTCATGGTGCTGATCAGGTATCTCTTTCATCAGATATCTTTCTAGTCAGATCCCTCTCGCTGGAGCCGGGGGAGCCGAAACGGTTGCCGGTATGTGCCCTCTGCCTGAAGCGTGCAGACGACCACTCAGGATACCAGCCCGCTCTGTGGCAGACAAACCTGGCGCTCGCATAGTCGTAAGGGTTTGGGTAAACTGCGCGTCTTTTCCTGCTTGGCGGGCGTAGCGGGAGCTCGTCCATCGCCCATCGCGGCCAAATGTCTTATGACCGATATAACCCTGAAAATCACCGAGATTTTTTATTCCCTCCAGGGCGAGTCCAGCACTGTCGGGTTGCCGACGGTGTTTGTTCGCTTGACCGGCTGCCCCTTGCGTTGCGGTTACTGCGACTCGGAATATGCCTTCTACGGTGGCGAGCGGTTTACCCTGGAGGCGATTCTGGAAAAAGTGGGCAGTTATCGCCCGCGCTATGTGTGTGTTACCGGCGGTGAGCCCTTGGCGCAGCGGGATTGCACGGTCTTGCTGACACGGTTATGTGATGCGGGTTATCAGGTATCGCTGGAAACCAGCGGCGCCTTGCCGCTGGATGATGTGGACGCAAGGGTGATCAAGGTCATGGACCTCAAGACGCCCGGTTCCGGTGAAGTGAATCGTAACCGCTGGGAAAACCTGCCGTTGCTGCGACCGCAGGATCAGGTGAAATTTGTTATTTGCGATCGCGAAGATTATGAATGGGCGCGCTTCAAGCTGGACGAACATAGCCTGCATGAACGGGTCGGTGAGGTGCTCTTCTCGCCCAGCTTTGGCCAGATAGCACCGGTGCAACTGGCGGAATGGATCATTGCTGACAATCTGCCGGTGCGCTTCCAATTACAGCTCCACAAACTATTGTGGAACGATACGCCCGGTCACTGACAATCCGCACCTGAGACTTAATGAGGTTCAGACGTATGAGTCAAAAAAAAGCTGTGGTACTTGTTTCCGGTGGGTTGGATTCCACCACTGTGCTGGCCATTGCCCGCAGTCAGGGGTACGCGTGCTACACCATCAGTTTTGATTACGGTCAGCGTCACCGCAGTGAGTTGTTGGCGGCAGAGCGCACAGCGACTTCATTAGGCAGCGTGGAGCACAAGGTTATCAAGCTGGATCTGCGGAGTATTGGTGGGTCGGCGTTAACCGATGATGCCATCTCGGTACCGGAAGAAGAAACCAGCGGGATTCCGGTTACTTATGTGCCGGCACGCAATACCGTGTTTCTGTCTATTGCCCTTGGTTGGGCTGAGGTCCTGGGTGCGGATGATATTTTTATTGGTGTCAATGCCGTGGATTTCTCAGGCTACCCGGATTGCCGGCCCGATTACATCGCCGCCTATGAAGTGATGGCGAATCTGGCGACCCGTGCCGGCGCGGAAGGCAACCGCCTCAAAATCCGCACACCGCTTATTGATCTGAGCAAGGCTGACATCATAAAGCAGGGGCTTGCCCTAGGTGTGGACTACAGTTTGACAGTCTCCTGTTACCAGGCGAATGATCGCGGCGAAGCCTGCGGCAAGTGTGACAGCTGCCGGTTGCGCAGCGCCGGATTTGCCCAGGCTGGCGTCGCAGACCCAACACTTTATCGCAGTTGATCCCGTCCGATTCGCCGAGGTTGTGCATCTTTTAACCCATTGTTTGACAGAGCATTTTTTCATGGCCAATCGCCAAAAAGCGCTTGTTTTTTTTGTTTAAGTCTTTAATATACGCGCCTCTTTTGGGTCGTTAGCTCAGTCGGTAGAGCAGTTGGCTTTTAACCAATTGGTCGCGCGTTCGAATCGCGCACGACCCACCATAACAAAAAGGGGATGCCAGATGGCTTCCCCTTTTTTATTGTCAAATGAATGTGAAAGGGCTGTCTGGCCCTTGTGGTAGAATCCGTCACCTTCACTTGAGGCAACTGTGATGTCAAAACCTGTGATGATTGCCACTAATCATGCCCAATCCGCACAAGCGCTGGTGCAGGAACATCTGGCCCGCGCCTGGAGTGCGCCGCAGTACACGCCTGAGCAAGAGGCGGATTATAAAGCTCGCATTACCACATTACTCAAGCAGCACAATGCGGTGCTGGTTGCCCACTATTACACAGATCCCCTGATTCAATCGCTCGCGGAAGCCACCGGCGGCTGCGTGTCTGACTCCCTTGAGATGGCGCGTTTTGGCAAGAACCATCCCGCCACGACCCTGATTGTCGCCGGCGTGAAATTTATGGGCGAGACCGCCAAAATTCTCACGCCGGAAAAACGCGTACTGATGCCGACCCTGGAGGCAACTTGCTCGCTGGATATTGGTTGCCCCATTGACGAGTTCTCAGCCTTTTGTGACCAGCACCCGGATCGCACCGTGGTGGTTTATGCCAACACCTCCGCCGCGGTTAAGGCGCGCGCCGACTGGGTAGTGACCTCAAGTATCGCGCTGGATGTGGTGGATTACCTGGACAAACAGGGCAAGAAAATTCTCTGGGCACCGGACAAACACCTGGGAAGCTATGTACAACAAAAGACCGGCGCCGATGTACTGCTGTGGGACGGCGCCTGCATCGTGCATGAAGAATTCAAAGCGCGCGGTGTTATCGATTTGCAGACCCTCTACCCGGAAGCGGCCATCCTGGTTCATCCCGAATCGCCGGCGGCAGTGGTTGAGTTGGCTGATGTGGTCGGGTCTACCTCGCAATTGATCAGGGCCGCGCAGACGCTGCCCAACCGTGAATTTATTGTGGCCACGGACCAGGGCATTTTTTATAAGATGCAGCAGTTGAATCCGGATAAGGTATTTCATATCGCACCTACCGCTGGCAGTGGTGCCACGTGTCGCAGCTGTGCCAATTGCCCGTGGATGGCCATGAATGTGCTCGATAATCTCGCCACCGTTTTTGAGCGCGATGACAACGAAATCCATGTTGAGCCAGAGCTGGCTCGCCGAGCGATGATTCCGCTGCAGCGTATGCTGGATTTTAAAAAGTAAGCCGGGCCGATTGCGCCGCAACGCGCTTGTTTCGTGCGGCTCCTCTCAGTACCATTGCGCCTTTGCATTTTCATGAACATCATCCGTCTGGTGTTCGTTAACAACGGAGTTTCTAATGATTCAAGGCAGTATGGTTGCCCTGGTAACCCCCATGACCCCCGACAATGCACTGGACTGGGCCAGTTTGCATAAGTTGGTGGATTGGCATCTGGAGCAGGGCACAGACGCCATTGTTGCGGTCGGCACCACGGGTGAGTCTGCTACCTTGAATGTTGAGGAACACCTGGAAGTTATTCGCAAAATCGTTGATCAGGTCCATGGCCGTATTCCGGTAATTGCCGGAACCGGCGCTAATTCGACCGACGAAGCGGTGGAGCTGACTGCTGCCGCCAAAGCGGTAGGCGCGGATGCTTGCCTTCTTGTAACGCCCTATTACAACAAGCCCACCCAGGAAGGTCTCTTCCTGCACCATGAATTTATCGCCAGGGCGGTGGCTATTCCGCAAATCCTGTACAACGTACCGGGGCGCACCGGCGTGGATATGCGACCGGAGACGGTGCTGCGTCTGGCGCAGGTTGATAACATCATCGGGATTAAGGAAGCCACGGGTGATCTTGAACGCGCAAAGACCCTGATCGAGCAAGCTCCGGCAGATTTTGTTGTCATCTCCGGCGATGATGCTACCGCTGTGGAATTGATGCTTTTAGGTGGCAAAGGGGATATTTCTGTCACCGCAAATGTCGTACCTGCTGCCATCGCTCGGATGTGTGAGCTGGCAATTGCCGGACAGGCTGAAGAGGCGCGCGCAATTAATGACCGCTTGCTACCCTTGCATGCCGCCATGTTTGTTGAATCCAACCCGATACCCGTCAAGTGGGCGGTAGAGCAGTTGGGTTTGATCCAGTCCGGTATTCGCCTGCCGCTGACACGTCTGTCGGCGCAGTATCACCCACAGGTTAAATCCGCCCTGCAATCCGCCGGGCTGTTGTAGAGACGATTCATGAGAATAATGACTGTTAAAAAGTCGCCAGCTTTTTATGTGTTACTGGCGCTGCTGAATGTTTCACTGTCTGGTTGTGGTTTTTTCTTCGGTGATGATGGCGTGTTTCGCAATCGCGAAAATGACTACCTGATGGCCGATAATATTCCTCCTTTGGTTTTGGATGAAAGTCTGGATAAAAGCGCCTTGGGTGAACTCTATCCTATTCCCCCCATTACCGAGTCGGATTTCGGCTATGAAGCTGATCCGGAAAACAACGAAATTCCCCGGCCATTACCGCTTTCGGCAAACATGCTGGAAGAAAGCGTCAAGATTCAGCGCCTCGGACAACAGACCTGGATCCTGATGAATGTGGCACCGGGAGAAGTCTGGCCGCGTGTACGCCACTTCCTTAATGTTAACGGGCTGGCGGTAGCGTCTTCTGATATCAGCAGTGGTGTTATTGAAACTGACTGGATTCAGTTCAAGACTGATCTCAGTACTTACGATAAATATCGCATTCAGATAGACCAGGGCGTCCAGCCGGAAACCAGCGAGATTCATATCATTCATTTGAGTGTGCCAACGGGTACAACACCGCCCTCTCCAGTCAATTGGCCGCAGGCCTCCGTCGATGCGGAAAAAGAAAAATGGTTATTGGATGAGTTGGCAGCCACGCTAGCCAGCGATACAACGGAAGGTGGCACTTCGTTGCTGGCCCAATCCATTGGCGGCTCTACCAAAGCCAATCTGGGGATTCTACGTAACGAGCCGGTGATGCGCCTTAAGCTGGATCGTGCACGTACATTGGGTACCTTATCTCACGCCGTCAAACAAGAAGGCTTTTCACCCTATGAAAGCGATGCGGCGACAGGCATCTTCTATGTGCATTACCGCAAGATAGATCCGGAAGGGCCAGGCTGGTTCAGCCGCAAGTGGAGCAGTATCAGAAACGCCAGGTGGGTGACTGCGATCTTTGGTCAGCCGGAAGACGAGCTGATCAAGTTAAAAAGCCCCTACACTCTGGAAGAGCTGACAGCACACTTGCCCCAAGGTGCGGAGCTTGATGAGGCGCCTTTATCGAACCGTAAAAAAGAGCAGAACCTTCCGGATGCACCGGGTTATCTGGTGATGGTGTCGGGCGAAGAAGGCGATTTGGTGGTGCGCGTGCGTGACCCATACGGCAAGCGTCTTGAGCCGCGCAAGGCGCGCGAGATGCTGACTATCCTGCGGAAGAACCTCATTTAAGGAAACGCCATGCGTTTTGCATCGCTGGGCAGTGGCAGTCGTGGTAATTCCACCCTGGTGGAGTGGGCGACAGGTGCACTGCTCATCGATTGTGGTTTCAGCCTAAAGGAAACCGAACAGCGTCTTTTAAGGCTCGCCCGCCGCCCAGATCAGCTGGCGGCGGTTCTCGTTACCCACGAACACTCGGATCATATAAAAGGCGTTGCCGCCTTGGCGCGTCGTTACCAGATTCCGGTTTACATGACGCCCGGTACCTTTCACAGTCGCAACCTGGGTGAACTCCCTGACCTGCGCCTGATTCACGCCTACACGCCGTTTGAGATTAACGGCCTGACCGTCAGGCCAGTGGCTGTTCCCCATGATGCCCGGGAACCGGCGCAATTTGTTCTTGAATTTGCCGGTCTCCGCTTGGGAATACTGACCGATTTGGGTAGTATTACGCCCCACGTTGAGGCCTGCTACCAGTCCTGCGATGCGATGGTGCTCGAAGCGAATCATGATCCGGCGATGTTGGCTTATGGTAGCTATCCCCCCTCGCTCAAGCAGCGTGTAGGCGGGCAATGGGGGCATCTGAGTAATCAACAGGCTGCCGGCTTCTTGCAGCGTGTTGATACCCGGCGACTGCAACACCTGGTAGTGGCGCATATCAGCCAGCAAAACAATACACCGGCATTGGCACAGGCGGCCCTGATGCCGGTAACGTCCCAGATCAAACAGGTAACCTACGCTTGTCAAAACGAAGGTTTTGATTGGCTGACGTTGGTGTAACCTGATTTAACCAACCGATAGTTTCTTATTTACAGCAGGCACCATGATGGAAAAACGCGAACAACTCTACGCGGGTAAGGCAAAATCTGTTTTCAAGACTGATGATCCGGATCGCTTGATCCTGTTATTCCGCAACGATACCTCGGCGTTTGATGGCAAGCGCATTGAGCAGTTGGATCGCAAGGGCATGGTGAACAACAAGTTCAATGCCTTCATCATGGGTAAATTGCAGGAAGCCGGTATTCCCACGCATTTTGAAAAATTGCTCTCCGATACAGAATCCCTGGTAAAAAAGATGGACATGATTCCGGTGGAGTGTGTCGTGCGTAATATTGCTGCCGGGTCCATCACCCGCCGTCTGGGAGTGCAGGAAGGTATTGAACTCAACCCACCTACCTTTGAATTCTTCTTAAAAAATGATGCCTTGGGCGATCCGATGGTCAATGAGTCCCATATCCAGTCGTTCGGCTGGGCCACGGCTGAGCAGGTCGCGCGGATGAAAGAGTTGACCTTCAAGGTCAACGACGTGCTAAAGGGCTTGTTTGCCAGCGGCAATATGCTACTGGTGGATTTCAAGATCGAGTTCGGACTGTTCAAGGGTGAGGTTATCCTGGGCGATGAATTTTCGCCCGATGGTTGTCGTTTGTGGGACAAAGACACCCGTGAAAAGCTGGATAAAGATCGTTTCCGTCAGAATCTCGGTAATGTCGTGGAGTCCTACGAACTGGTAGGCAAGCGGCTCGGGCTGAGTTTCTAAGTCCTGATGGGCGCTATGCCCGTGTGTCGTGCATCACGCTAAGGGGCTCCGGCCCCTTTTCTTCAGCCAAATTTTGGCCCAGTCCGCTTTCAATGTGGCAGAACTGTTCTATGCTTGTTAAAGCTTGCCGGAGATAGGCATTTTTGCGCCGAGTACAATTAACTTTCAGAAAATCAGGAGCTTGACTGTGATTGAACGTCGCATGTTTGAACGCACATCGACCTCGGTAAGAGTAGAAATGAGTCATCCGAGCTTCGGTACGATTGTAGGATTTACCAAGGATATATCTGATGGTGGTGCACTTGTTCAGATTGAAAACCAGCCTAACCCGCCGGTCGGTACGGAGGTGATGGTACGTTTCAAGAAAGCGGTAGGACCTATCAATATTGATCCGGTGAAGATGAAGGTCGTTCACCAGTTGCGTAATACCATTGGCTTGATGTTTGTGGGCCGTTAATTATCTCTCCTGGCTGACGCATTTCTGTGTCAGCCGCTCCGGAAACAGCGCACAGTGCCTAGCGACACTGTTCCGGTTTCAATATCTCTGCACCGGTTTCCCTCATATTCTCAGCCAACTGGTTGACATCGGTACATTCAAGTTGAGAATTTTGCTCCAGATCCACTTGCACCAGCTTCAACAACCCTAACAGCGGTGCAACGTCGTCAAGTTGATTTTTGCGCAGCACAAGGACTTTCAACTGCGTCAGTTTAACGAGTGGTGCTAATGTGCGCAGCTGATTTTCGGCCAGGTTAAGCTCTTGTAATGCACCAAACCGCTCCAGTCCCGCAAGGCTGGAAATACCGGCATTGCTGCAATTAAGAAAGTTTAACTGCGAGGCTCCGGTGATTTTTTCATCCGTTATGGTTTGCTCTACACACTGGCGAAGGTTGTCGTCAGCTATTTGATAGTCGGTGAATAAAGGCGCCGGTGTATAAACAACATTATCATTGACGCTGACAGAATAACCGCACGCTCCTGCCAGGCCTGCGCCAATCAACGCTAGCATTCTGCCCATATAAAAAGAGTTCATTGCAATGTTATCCGCCTAAGTGTCAGAGGAATGTCAGACAGCAGTCTATTAAAAAACAATTTAATATGGCTATCCAGCCTAAAGCTGAACCCATGCTGAATCTTGCAGGGTGGCTACACAAAACCAAACGATTGAACTGCCGAATGGCGTGCTGGTCTATTGTGCCGATAAAACTTTGACAAAACACCATTTAATTTTCTTAAAATACTGATATCTTGCTAACCAAATTCCATCATCTGTCCCACAAGAGGAAGCTTCATGAAACCGTTGATTGCATTATTGTCCGCATTGTTTTTATTCGGTTGTATGTCAACAGACCCTTACACCGGTGAGCAAAAAGCCAGCAACACAGCGAAGGGTGCAGGAATCGGTGCCGTAGCCGGCGCCGTTGTCGGTGCCGCATCCGCTAGCAAGAGTGATCGTAAAAAAGGTGCATTGACTGGCGCATTGGCTGGCGGTGCTATCGGTGGGGGTGTCGGTTACTACATGGATCGCCAGGAAGCGGCATTGCGTCAGCGTTTGCAGGGTAGTGGTGTTCAGGTACGTCGTGAAGGTGACAAGATTTATTTGATTATGCCCGGCAATATCACCTTTGCTACAGGCAGCGCTGTTATCCGTTCCGACTTCTACGATGTGCTGGACTCTGTTGCCCTGGTGTTGGCTGAATTCAACAAGACAGCAATCAAGATCAGCGGCCACACCGACTCCACTGGCGGGGCACAATTGAACCAGACATTGAGTGAGCAGCGTGCAAACAGCGTACGCAATTACCTGTCAGAACGTAAAGTGGCTGCGGGTCGTATCCAGTCTTATGGTTATGGACCACGCTACCCCATTGCAACCAACGATACTGAAGCCGGTCGTCAGGCAAACCGTCGGGTTGAATTGGAATTGTTGCCGCTTGAGTAATAACAGAGCGTGTTAAAAAAAGCCGCCCCTTGAAGGCGGCTTTTTTATGCATAACTCAGTGATTTTTATGAATGGTTCAGCGATTTATTTTTCATTTCCATCAATAAAGCATGCAGCATTTCGGTAGACAATCCATGCAGTACCAGTCGGTGACCTGCACGCAAGGTGCTCATTGGCACCAGCGGATGTTTGTTATTCAGCAGGATAAGGTGTTCCGGTGACTGTAATATTGTGGCGACGTAAATCCCGATGACTTCGTCCAGTTGCAGCGAGTTGGAGGCACGCCAGAAATCATTGTCGGTCAGGAATAACTGGTACGTCGGCGTAAACAACTCGATTGCCGTTTGTAAATCAATGAAATTTGTCCAGCGGTTGGGCAACGAAGGTAAATCCAGATCCGGTTCATGAATCATACTGAAATCAGGGCTGGATACTGGCGCCAGTGCCAGTCCTTGATCGCGCAGCCCCTGATTCAGCCGAATAACAAAATTAAATAAATTCAAATCGTGTTTCAGAAAAAACTCATCTTTCAAGTCATCCAGTTTTTTGGGTTCCAGGGGATCGGTGATGGTCTTTACGGGCGCATTGGCCGCGATAAACCCCAGGATCTGTGAACCCAGGTGGAAGTGCCGCAAGACCAGCCAGTTGGCTTCGGGCGTAACAAAATATTTCAGGCCTGTGGCGAGAATCCAGTGAAGTAATTTTGATGCGGCCCAGTGGCGTGGCAACACAGATTTCAGGATTTGTATCAGTACAATAAACGTGCGTGCGATGGGACGCGCGAAAGGCAATAGAAATTGCCGTGACCGTGAGCCTGAATCAGTGAGCCATGCAGCTTTAACGTGATCGGGCAGGGGCGTGCTGCGATCCAGATACAAGGCCAACCACGGGTTGGGGTCGCGGGGATCAAATGCTTCCTGAAGAAAAGGCGGAAGCGGTGCATCCTGTTTCATGTTATTCCTCCAGAATGTGGTCAAATTGCATTTGATACAGTTGGGCTGTGCGCTTGGCTGTTTGCAATATCAACTTTGCGGCGCGCGGATTGATGGTCAGGGTTATTTCAACCGCTTTAAGCCAGCGCGCGAGATGATGCTCATCGTTAGCGCCGTGATATTCGAGAAAACGAAACGCGCTGGACGGCAAGTCGACGTGTTTGCGCAACAGGGGCAATAGCGCGGGGATGATACGTTGTCCCGTGCCTTCAATAATGTAAATGGCTCCCAGCAAACCGACTGGATCGGGAGACGCAGCCAATGCATGAAGATACGTATTCAAGGCATCGCCGCCGGGATTACGACGCAGATCATCCAGTGCTGTAGTGCCGCCGGCAGCCAGATAATCCTGATACAAAATCATAAAATCGTTTTGCTCATCGCCCGCGTGGGTTTCAATCAACTCGCCCAGTGCTGCATACTTCTCGCTGAGAGACTGCACAGCTTCGCGCATCCACTTACTGCCCTCCCTGACTTGCGGAACCCATTGCGCCGTCCATTGACGATAATCATCCTGAGTAAACTTCCGGGAGACCAGTTTGTGAATCACGGGACTACGCCAGACATCGGAACGGTAGTTGTGCCAGATATTTGCCAGGCTCGTCAGAAGCTCGCGCAAATGATCGGGAGCGGTGCGTGGATCGTGTGGTGCCTCAATGACGGGGAATGGGGGATGGTTAACTGGCTCGGCGATAGTGCCTGGTGCTGGTGAAGGCTTCACTTCTGTATCGGATGACTCTACGTCAATCAACATATAAGCCGCACTGATGCGACCGGACTCGGGAATAAAGCAAAAAATTTTCTCGCCCGGTTTCAGCTCCCGCGTTTCCAGAAATTCCGCCAACATAATAAAAATGGAAGCCGCCCCGGTATTGCCACGGGTGGTGAGGTTACTGTACCAACGTTCGCGCGGAATACTTAACCCGGCTTTGTCCAGCAATTCCTCAACAACAGGAATAAAACGTTCGGAGGAGTAATGACAAAGAAAGTGATCAATGTCCCGGGAATCGATCCAGCCTTCGCTCACCAGCTTCACATATTCATGGATGCTCACGTCGAACAAATGTGGCAGTAAGCGAATGTCCTGGCGCAATGAAAGTGCGCCGGCGGCTTCAGCTTCACTACTGGAGGGAAAATCAAGAAAGGAGGTTTGTCGATCTTCTGTTAAGCCCAGTTGCATACAAACGGGATAGTCACCGGCAAAACTTTTCTGGTGAATCCAGTTTAACTTCAGGCGTACAGGGCGCGTTGATCCAGGTTTGCGGGTCAACAATAGCGCGCCCGCCCCGTCTGATAGCATCCAGCGTAAAAAATGCGCGTCAAAATCACTGTGGTAACCGCGCGGTGCGAAACGGGATTGCTTGAACATACGCGACGGCAATTCTGCCGCAGCGACCAATGCCTGTTCATGACCATTGAGTTCAATTGCCTGTGCGGCAAATGCCAGGGCACTGACACCGGCGGCACACACACCAAGGCTTGAAAGTGTTTCCATGGGCGGAGCGCCGAGTTCGCCGTGAACCATAGCGGCAAAACCTGGTATAAGCGCATCGCTACCAGAGGCACCCACCGCTAACAAACTGATGTCTTGCAGAGTGGTGTGGCTGCGATTCAGGCAATCCTGTATGGCGTTTACGGCCAGGCGTGTATGGGACACGCGCGTGTTGCCCTGTTCGTCGATGGCGTAGTGGCGAGTCTGAATGCCATTTTCTTTGAGAATTTTTTGTTTGATGCGTTTTGACAGTCGATTGATCGGCGCAATAAACGTATCCATCGCGTCATTGTCCACCGGATCGCCGGGCAGAAAATAACCGGCTGCATCGATATAAACCTGATTAAAACGAATAGGCATAAGTTGTCCTTAATAATTTACGATTGACGAGCGTGCCATTTTTCAAGCTGTGATGCGGCAGCGTCATCAGGAAGGCTGGTGCCCAATAGGCGATCCATAAAAGCAAACATAAAACCGAAGTTACCCTTGAAGCAGGCGTGGTGCAGCTGATGACGTCGGCTTGCCTGAAACCAGGGCTTGGTTCCATGCGGATAAATTTCATAATTCGAATGACCAATACTGTTGAACAATAAACTCATTAAGGGCAGGGTAATCAGCGCTGCAATGCTGAAATTATGTACCCACATGGGCCACACAATCACATTGCCCAACAGTATGGCTTCCACCGGATGGAAGCTGTAAGTAGACCAGGGCGTAGTGACCACCGAGCGATGATGGGCGAGATGGAATTGCCTTAACCAAGGTGTATGCAACAAACGGTGGGTAATATAAAAGTGCACTTCATTCCATAATAACAAGACGAGCATTTCCAGAATAACCTGCACGGCGGATGGCTCAAGAGCAAGGTTTACCCAACCCTGCCGCAGAAGCCCCCATGGCAGCAATAAGCCTACACCGAAAATCAGGATAGATAATAAAGACAATCCGATCTCACGTTGCCACTGTCCTTTGGTGAGCGGCCGGGGGTCGAGCTTTCGGCCGATGCCCCACGCAGGCAGGAGACGCTCAGTCAGCAACCAGGTCAGGCAACCATAGATGAGATAGATACCGGCAAAAAATACCGTTCCCGCTATTACAATCTGCCATGCCGAAGCCGTCAGGAAAAATTCGCGCATAAAACCAACCCTGAAAAAATGATCGCCGTTCACTGGCGTAATGCGTGCCTATACTGCGCAGTCTGTGGGTAGGGGTCAAATCTTTTTCGTTAATTTATGAACCGGGCGGAAAAACAATACCGAAGGTTTTAGCTGTTGATACTCAACGGGCAAAGCGCGGTAATAGAGGAGGGATCATTGATAGATTTCAATGGTAATTTGGCCCGGATCGCGACGCTCATTCCGTTTCAAGCCGCGTTCGGTTAACACCGAAAGGCAGCTGTTGACCATACCGCTATTACCACACAACATGACCTGGGCATTGTTTGCCGTCAGGGTTAAGTCCAGCAGATTTTCTACTTCGTGGCTTAATAAAAGATCCGGAATATGTTGCGTAAAATGCGGTGTATCCGCTTCCCGAGTAACCGAATAAAAATAATGGAATTGCTGCGAATGCGATTGCTTGATGTGTTCCAATTCCTTGTGATAGGCCATCTCACTATGGTCCCGTATCCCGTGGATAAGTATCACCTGTTCAAAACTTTCCCAAGGGTCAACGGTGCGCAACATGGACAGGAACGGGCTCAGCGCTGTGCCGGTGGCACACAGCCACAGTTGTTGGGCTGCTGGTACCAGTGACAGGACAAAAAAGCCCCCGGCTCTGGGGCTGCTGATCACCTTGTCGCCCGGTTGCAGTTGAAATAAACGTGGCGACAACAGGCCGCCTGTTACACGATTGAAGAAGATTTCCTGGACAGGTTTGCCGGGCGGGTTCACCAAAGAGTAGGGACGAGTGACCGTTTTGCCGTTGATCTCCAGCCCCAGATTAACAAACTGACCGGCTTCAAATTCGGGTAAATCCAACAACAACCGCAGGGAACAGAGGTGATTGTTCCATTGATGTCGCTCTACAATGGTGCCAGTTAACCAATTTGGCATATCCGCTCCTGGTAACAGCTCACATTCATCATGCTGCTTCTTGATAAGCATAGCTGCCTCCGGCACACCGTGCCTTACCGACGCGCATCTGCGCTATTCCGTTCTGACAGTCTGAATAAAAAGTGCTTATTAATCAATTAGATATCGCATCGGCTATAGGATGGTGCTAAATTTTTAGCACAAGGCGCTTGACTTATATTTTATCGGTGCTAATTTTTTAGCATAGTGCTAAAAAATTAGCACTCTTCACTGAATCACATTGATGGAAAGGTTATGGCAAAAGATCCCTTGCACAATCAGCTCAGTCGGCGCGAACGCCAGATTATGGATGCCCTCTTTGAGCGGGGCGAGCTCTCTGCCCAGGGTGTTCGTTCAGCTATTCCTGACCCACCGAGTTATTCTGCTGTACGTGCATTGATCGCCAAATTGGTGGAAAAGAAATTAGTCGCTTACCGGGAAGACGGGCCGCGCTACATTTATTTCCCTGTTGTTGAACGCAGCGAGGCGCGCGCCAATGCATTACAAAAGTTGATCAAGACGTTCTTCGATGGCTCTACGGTTGCCGCCGTCAATGCGCTGCTGGGAATGAACAAGCAGCAATTGAGCGATGCAGAAATTACCGAATTAAAAGCCGCGATTGAGAAAGCAAAAAAGCAATAATGAAAGAGCGAGGCAGGTATGGCCACAGAAAGTGCTTTAAGCATACTGACACTGTTGCTGATCAAACCGTTATTGATCATCTTCGTTGTTGCCACCGGATTATTTTTGTTACGTAAAAAATCTGCTGCCTTGCAACACTTCTGGCTGGCGAGCGGTTTGCTGGCGTTATTATTGCTCCCATTATTATTCAGTTTTTTGCCGGAGATTCAGTGGCAGGTAATCCCTTTTGCTGAACAGACATCGCCTGTTTTAAATGCACTGTATGACATGGCTAACTGG
This sequence comes from Cellvibrio sp. ARAG 10.3, assembly GCF_051846955.1. Taxonomy (NCBI): domain Bacteria; kingdom Pseudomonadati; phylum Pseudomonadota; class Gammaproteobacteria; order Cellvibrionales; family Cellvibrionaceae; genus Cellvibrio; species Cellvibrio sp. ARAG 10.3. The sequence goes on along the minus strand of NZ_JBPYCU010000008.1, from coordinate 177,627 downwards.
TTCAACGATTCCGAAAATTTGCTAGTGATAGTAGCGCTTTATTCATTGGGCTTGTTCTGGCTGTTATTTTATTTACTGCTCGGGATTCTCGGGGTTGCACTCCAAACTCGTCGGGCAAAGCCCTGTGACAATAGTGAATTGCAGCAGATCCTGGCTGAGTTATGTGAAGAGATGGACGTGGCTGGCCAAGTGACTTTGCTCTCCAGCACTGCGGTGAATTCGCCGCAAATGTGGGGTGTTTTTCGCCCGGTCATTATGTTGCCCACGGCAGCGAATCATTGGAGTAGCGAACGTAAATTATCCGTGCTGCTACATGAGTTGGGGCATGTGGCGCGCTACGATTGGCTAACCATGCTGCTGGTGAAACTATGTTGCGCGTTTTTCTGGTTTTTACCCCCGGTGTGGTGGTTGGCAAGCCGTTTATATCACTACGCCGAAATAGCTTGTGATGACTATATCTACCGTTTGCATAACAACTGGCAGCTGCGTAACAAAGAAATTGTTTACGCGGAGAATCTGCTGGCCATGGCGCAGGCAGAAAAAAATCCTCCCGAACCGGCGTTGCCCATGGCAGGACATTCGCCGGTGTTTTATCGCATAGAAGCCATTCTGGATCGCCGTCGCGAGCGCAACAACGCCACGCCGGAAGCAAGACAATATTGGGTGTTGGCATTGCTGATGTTGCTCTTGCCCCTGGCCAGTTTGCAACTCATGCCGATACAGCAGACGTTGATGGCGCAGGTTTTAAAGATTCACTTGTCGAATGTTGCTGGCAATGATGCCACACCCATTGCTGCAGAAAAAAGTACGACACCTGTGTATCGGCTGGATGCGGACACCTTGCGCCAATTAAAGCAACAGTTGCATGTAGGAGAGTCACCCAGCCTGCCTCAGGAAGCACTTATTGTGACTGCCAGCCGTGATCTTGGGCGCCCCGCTAATGAACGGCAGTCCATCAGCCCTGTGCAGCTTCCGCAACCGTTCATCCAGATGCAGGGCTATATGCCGGCAGAGATGGTGATCCCCACCTATCCGCGCAATGCACTGGACCGTGGGACGGAGGGCGAAGTTATCGTTTCATTTTCCATCGCTGAGGACGGATCTATCTTTGCCCCGCGTATTTTACAATCGCAACCCCGCCAGGTATTCGACAAGGCTGTACTGACAGCTTTAAAAAAGTCCCGCTACCATCCGCAGATTATCAACGGCGTTCCCGTCATTATCGAAGGCGTGACAGAAGTATTTACCTTTCAGATCCAGCAACCCCTCATCGCTGAAAAACGACGACGATAATCTGATTTTATCCCGTTAAACCTACCGCTTTTTGCCCGTACCGGGACGGGGGAAGTCATGCCCGGAATTTGTTAAACCTTTTCATTATTAACGAGGATCATCCTATGACTACACTTACCTTGGCCAACCCGTTTGTACGTTTGTTGGGAATTTTACCGGCTGCATCTGTTGCGACTTTGTTGATTTTGTATCTGATGCATCAGTTGGTACACACAGATTTTGTTGACATTATTGAACCGGAAGACGACGAGGCAATTACAGCATTTATCAATGATGCATCCACTGACATTAAAAACAGATATGAAAATTTGGACAAGCCCGTCAAGCCGCTACCGCCAACAACACCGCCGGAAGCGCCGGAACTGGACCCGGTTGATCCAAACGTAAAAACGACAACGCAGGGTTTGTTGACGCTTGTCAAACCGAAAATCGATGTTCAGCTTGACGGTTCTTTCGGTGATCGGGCGATGCCATTTATTAAAGTACAACCCAATTACCCCACCTCTGCATCCTCGCGCGGTATTGAAGGTTATGTTGATGTCATGTTTGACGTGGCGCCAACAGGGGCGACCGAGAATATTCGGATCATCAATGCGGTTCCTTCAACTATTTTTAACAGCAGTGTTATCCAGGCGATTAAGCGCTGGAAATACAAACCCAGGATGGTCAATGACACACCGGTTAAATCCTATGATGTTCGCGAGCGCATTACTTTTGAATTAGCAAAGGGGTAGGTTGTCCTGCGGGCGGGCAGGATGGATAATGCTCCACCCTGCTGCGTACCGATTAATAATATGACTGATACCCCACTCGCCATATGTAGTCTGCCGGTTGTCTGTAACGATGAAATGTATCGTGAACAGGCAGCGGCACTGGCCCATAAGTTACAGCAACCGCTGCTGTTGAACGCAGAACCGCAGGCACTGACCCAAAGTGACTTTGTACTGCTGTTGAACGAGCAAGGCGTAGCTTTGCAACACACTGGCCGCAAAGCGCCCGGCCCCATACGCGCTGAATTTGTAGAAGGGGCAGTGGATCATCGGCGTAAATTTGGTGGGGGAAAAGGCCAGATGATTGCCAAGGCGGTAGGTATTAAAGCTGGCGTTTATCCTCGCGTACTGGACGTCACCGCCGGGCTTGGAAAAGATGCGTTTGTGCTGGCCACTCTTGGCTGTCAGGTGCAACTGCTCGAAAGGTCTCCGGTGGTTCACGCCTTGTTGGAGGATGGCCTGAAGCGCGCGCATCACACCGCAGCAGAACACGATCCTGCCTTGCCCGATATAGTGCACCGTATGTCGTTACTCCATGCTGATGGTCGTGCTTATCTGGTGTCGCTCACCGAGGTGGATTTTCCTGATGTAATTTACATGGACCCGATGTTTCCTGAGCGGGACAAATCGGCAGATGTCAAAAAGGAGATGCGTGCGTTTCATTCATTGGTCGGTAAGGATGATGATGCCGATGAACTCCTCGCCGTGTGTTTGACCAAAGCACGCTATCGCGTGGTGGTTAAGCGGCCGCGCAAAGCTGCCTTTGTAGGCGGTCGCCAGCCCTCCTATCAGTTAGAAGGCAAATCCAGCCGTTTCGATATTTATGCGTTGCGTAAACTCCCGGTCGCATTGCCACCCCACTGAAACCATTGGCGTAATCACAACCTTTGTAGTATATACGCGCTCCTCTTGGGTCTGTGATGGGAGCCGGCCTTGTGCGACACCGCGTTTGTTCATAATGATCAGCTATTTGACCGCATTGCCGACGCGCTGGTTGAGGTCGGTTATATCGTCCTGCCCCAAGCTTTGCCTGTCTCGCTGGTGGATCAACTGGTAGCGCGGTTGCACGCGCTGGATGACGAAGACTTCAAGCGCGCCGGCATCGGGCGCCAGGATGATTTTCAGATTGATACCAGCGTGCGCCGTGACCGTATTCGCTGGTTGCAACAGGAACACGCAGCCGAGGTGGCATTTTTGAAATGGATGGATGAACTGCGGCTCGCCCTGAACCGCCGTTTGTTTATGGGATTAATGGATTACGAGTGTCACTTTGCCAGCTATGGCATTGGCGCGTTTTACAAAAAACATCTGGATGCGTTCAAGCGCCCCGCGCCCTTGTTACAAGCGCCGCTCCAGATTTCACCGCTTCAGGCACAGCCCAGTCGTGTGCTCTCAACCGTGCTTTACCTCAATCCGGATTGGCAGACTGGCGATGGCGGAGAATTACGCCTCTACGACGAAGCCGATGCACTGGTGCTGGAAACCATCGCACCGGAATATGGCAAGCTGGTGATCTTCCTCAGCGAAAAATTTCCTCACGAAGTCCTGGTCGCCAAGCGCGAACGCCACAGCATTGCTGGCTGGTTCCGCGTCAGCGGACCGATGTAAACCCGCCCTTTTCGCAAGACTTTGCTATTATCCAGAAGCGCCCTGAAGCTGTGCGTGCTGCATCAGCATGGGGCGGCGGCTGTTGGGCGCGCGCCTTATGGCGGTGGATTTACTAGCCCGGCGCAGTGCTTACAGGAGAGATAGTTGGTTGGCAGGAGCTTTGCAAGCAAGCTGCTGACGGAGAAGTGATTTTTCCGATCATCGTTTTCAGGCAACAGGGATTACTCTATGCAGATAGATTGGCGCACTTACTCTCCCGGTCAATTTTATGATGAACTCATCAGTTCTCCCGGTAACGCGCGCAAAGCGACTCGTCACCTGGCCAAATATTTAAGCTCGTTAACCGGCGATGAGTTACAGGAGCGCAAGCAGTCCGCCGAACTCGCTATCAAAACCATGGGGATCTCATTTACGGTTTATAGTGATGCTGGCAATATCGACCGCGCCTGGCCGTTTGACATTATCCCGCGCATTATCCCGCAAAAAGAATGGCAGAAAACCGAGCAGGGTCTGATCCAGCGCTTGACCGCTCTGAATTGTTTTATCAACGATATTTACAACGATCAGAAAATCATTAAAGACAAAGTCCTGCCTATGGCATTACTGGCGGACTCGGTCAACTTCCGCAAGGAATGTATGGGCATGAAACCGGCCTTCGGTGTCTGGGCTCATATTTGCGGCAGTGATTTGATTCGCAACGAAAAAGGTGATTTTTTTGTCCTGGAGGACAACCTGCGCGTGCCCTCCGGTGTGTCCTACATGCTGGAAAACCGTAAGGTGACCAAACGGGTTTTCCCCGAGTTATTTGAAAATCATAATATTGTTCCTGTCACCGAATATCCCAATCAATTATTCGATACGCTTGCCGCATTATCACCACGCCCGTTAGATCGACCGGAGGTCGTGGTGCTGACGCCGGGCATTTATAACTCCGCGTATTTCGAGCATTCCTATCTTGCGCAGCAAATGGGTGTGGAGTTAGTAGAAGGCAGCGATCTGGTAGTGGAAAACGATTGCGTTTATATGCGCACCATCAAAGGCTTGTCGCGGGTAGATGTCATTTACCGACGCATTGATGATTTATTTCTCGACCCGGAAATGTTTAACCCGGATTCCATGCTCGGTGTACCCGGCTTGATGCGCGCCTGGCTTAAAGGCAACGTCGCCCTGGCAAATGCGCCCGGTGCCGGCGTGGCGGATGACAAGGTGATCTACACCTTTGTGCCGGCGATGATTAAATATTACCTGGGCGAAGAACCCATCCTGCCCAACGTGCCCAGTTACCTTTGCATCGATCCCAAGCAATGCGAATACGTGTTGGCCAACCTCGATAAACTGGTGGTGAAGCCAGCCAATGAATCCGGCGGTTACGGCATGATTATTGGGCCTCAGGCGAGCAAGAAAGAGCGCGATGAATTTGCCTTGCGTATCAAAGCCAATCCGCGCAATTACATGGCGCAACCACTGATCTCATTGTCCACCGCGCCGATTCTCGCGAACAAAAATGCTGAGCCGCGCCATATCGATTTACGGCCTTTTGTTTTGCAAGGTAAAGAGCATTACGTCACGCCCGGTGGGCTGACACGAGTGGCCATGGTGAAAGGTTCCTACGTGGTGAATTCATCGCAAGGTGGGGGCAGTAAAGATACCTGGATTGTCGTTGAGGGGGATAAATAAATGTTATCTCGCGTAGCTGAACGTATTTATTGGTTGGGCCGCTACATGGAACGCAGTGAAAATGTGGCGCGCATGGTGAATGTGAACTCCAACTTACTGCTCGACCTGCCGCGCGGTGTCAAGGTGGGGTGGGGCTCGCTGATCGACATCAGCGGCACTGGCAACTATTTTAACCGCGATACTGATCAGGCTGATGAACGCACGGTCGTGCGCTTCATGCTGGCGGATAAGGATAATCCCTCGTCGCTATTAAATTCACTCAGTTGGGCGCGGGAAAATGCGCGGATCACGCGCGAGACCATGCCCATGGAAGCCTGGGAGTTGGTCAACGATCTGTATCACAGCATCAAGGACAACGCTAATGCCATGACCGCACGGCGCGAGCGCAGCAGAATGTTGTTGCATGTCATCAATCAGGTCCAACAGTTTACCGGTTTGCTGGCCGGTTGCATGACGCATAACGATGCCTACGATTTTATTCGCCTGGGACGCAACCTTGAGCGCGCCGACATGACCACGCGTATCGTGGATGCCGGCCTTGTGCATTTGTTGCCGCATTTGTCGTCTGGCAGTGGCAGTGGTAGTGACGTGTTGCAACCTTACAATAATGTGTTGTGGATGAGCGTGCTGCGCTCGTTGAGCGGTTATCAGATGTATCGCCAACATGTGCGGGATCGGGTGAACGCGAAAGATGTGGTGACATTTTTATTACAAAACGAAAACTTTCCGCGTGCCGTGGCTCATTCACTGGGTGAGCTGGAAGGGTGCCTGAAAAAATTACCCAATAGTAAATTCGCGTCCAACGCGGTCGCCACGGCCATTGCACATGTCAAGGCCGCCGACATACCGCAGTTGTTGGAGAAAGGGCTGCATGAGTATATCGACGAGATTCAATATGAAATCGGTAACCTGCATTCCGTGATTACCGAAACCTGGTTCCTGCCGGTAAAAATAACCTCATCGCAGAAGCAATCGGCAGCCTGATTCGCGCCAATTTACTCCCTAAGCTACCTTCCAGGAATCTGGCGCAGTATCGTTTGTCGTCAGAATCCTTTCCTGTCACACAATGCCGAATCCTGTCTACACTGTTTGTTGGTAATAGGTTATCTTCTGGGGCTGGAACGTTTGACTGGTTGTTTTCTCTTGGAGAGTGGTGATGAAAAAAATAACGAATGCCTTACTTACCGTTGTCTGTTTTTCGTTGATATTACAAGGGTGTGGCAGCGATGATAATGCCAACAGCGGTCCCGAACCTTCCGGGCCAGCCGTGTTTGAACCGGGCACCCACCCACGTTTTGATCCCGTTGCCCAGGATCTTCCCTTTAATACCGATTTGATCTTTGCGGCAGCCGCCACCAGTGACGGCACTGCAAATGTTGGCGCTGCTACCGATCCTGTCCGTGCCGCGTTAAATATGCTGGATGGCTTTTCCACTTCGGCATTTTTCGATGTGCTGATCCAGGGCAGCGTTAATGCAGCCACGGTCGTTCCCATGCAGACGGTTTTCCTGCTGGAAGTCGATACTGGCGGTAATGATGCGCTGAATCCGGCCAATGTGGTCGGCCTGGTCGGTCCTGCCGCTTTTGATACCCAGGTGGTTTCCGTTGATGGCGGCACCAACAATGCCATTCGCATCCGTCCCACTGCGCCGCTTAAACCCAAAACAAAATATCTGGTCGTTCTGACGAATGACATCATGGATGCCGGCGGGCAGCCCTTGACACCCTCCTGGACCTACAACGCCCTCGGCGATCCTGGATACCCGACACTGGCTTCCCTGGTGCCAGTGCGCAATGCCATTCTTGGCTGGGAACAACTGGCTGCAGGTTTCCTGTCCGCCGTGACCCCACTGACTGCAGCGGCGGCAACGGAAAAGCTGGTGCTGACTTACACTTTTACCACAACGGATCCCCAGGCACCGCTGGTTGCCATGGCCTCGCCCCGCGCCGCAATTGCCGCCATGCAAATAGCCGCAGGTGAGGAACCGGCCACGGCAGTCGGTAACGTGATGGCGCTGGACGGTGCCGGCCTATTGCCCACACCCAAGCCTCGGCCAGTGGGAATATCGGCTGATACCGGCCTGGACTTTGCGATCCTCACGGAAGGTTTGCTGGCCGGCAATGTGGGCTCTCTTTATACCGGGTATATCCAGTTGCCTTACTATCAAACCGGCCCGGACGGTTTGCCGTTTGGCGCGTTCCTGAGCCGCAACTGGCAGCCGGACACTACCTTGGCTGGCGCATTGGGTGTGACTGTCCCGGCGGATGTAGATGGCAGTTTCAATGTGACCTACCGCTATCCTTTTGCGGCCAGGACGGCGGATGAATCGGTACCCTTGCAAGTGACGCTGCCATCTGGAAGTCATGTGCCTGGTTATGCTGGCGTCCTGACCTGTGGCCAGATATACGCCGCCTCCGGCTATCCGGTGGTTATCTATATCCACGGTATCACCAGTGATCGCACCTCAGTACTGGCGCTTGGCCATACCCTGGCCAGTCAATGTGTGGCTACTGTGGCTATCGATTTGCCCATGCACGGGATTCCTGCCACCAGTGCCTTTGTGAATGTCCTCAATACCGAGCAAAGCAGCATGATCCCCTTCGATATCCTCTACGGTGACAACGCACCGCGCGAGCGCCACTTCAACGTAGCGGGACCGGGCGGTGCACCGGCGCCGATGAATTTCGAAACACCGGGCGCGACCGATGGTTCAGGCGCGCAATTTATTAATCTGGGATACCTTGCCAACACCCGTGACAACAACCGTCAGGCGGTGATGGATTTGCTCAACCTCAATGCGAGCCTGGCAGACATTGAGGCAACATTGCAGGACTCGCTTGCGGTCAGTTTTGATCTGGATAGGGTGTATGTCGTGGGGCAATCGCTCGGCGGCATTATCGGCAGCGTATTCACCACAGTTAATCAGATGGCGATTGCCAACGACGCTCAGGTCGGATTGGCATCCAATCTGAATCCGATTCGCGGTCTGGTTGCTTCTACGGCGGGCTCGCAGGTATCGCAGATCCTGGTAAATTCCGCCACCTTTGCGCCGGTTATCAATAATGGCTTGGCCGCGGCGGGCGTGAATGTCGGCACCAGCAACTACGAACGTTTCCTCTACGCCGCTCAAAGCACACTGGATTCCGGCGACCCGGTCAGCTTTGCCCGAACCCTGGGTATGTTAAATGTGCCGGTGTTATTGCAGCAGGTTAATAATGACCTGGTCATTCCCAATGGCCCGGAAAGCGCGCCCTTGGCCGGCACCGAAGCATTGGCCGATCTGTTGGGTGCGGAGCAGTTGGATATTGGTATTGGTCAGGCGCTGGGGCAGGGTATCGTGAAGCTCACCGCAGGTGATCATGCCTCACTGCTGCGCCCCGGTAGCCCGGCAACCGCGCATATCACAACAGAGCTGCAGACCCAGGTGGTGACCTTTGTGTTAAATGAGGCAAAAGTGACTATTGGTGCTGGTGCGCCGGAGAATATTGAGGCGCCGGAAGCTGAAGTGGTTGTTGATTGATATTGGTACGATGTGAGTTTGGCGTTAGGGCATGTATGTCAAAACCCTCAATTCAGGGATGAATTGAGGGAGCTACACGGACGTATCCATGCGTTTTTGGCATACATGCCCTAACGACAAACGGATTCCAAAGTACTTACCTGCAACACAGTAGAAGCTATAAAACCGAAAGCGAAGAAGTATTGAAACTGTTGCGGCTGAACTTGCTCTTCACCGGTTGCAACGACTCGGTTGACTCTAACGGTATCTGCACATCCGTCTCATCATCGTGCGTCACTGCCAAGCGGCGTTGTTCATGTTGGGAGTGCCAGGCCAGGATCTTGTGATAATTGCGCACATTCTTAACGTAAGCCACCGGCTCCCAACCGCGCGCATAACCATGCTTGGTCTTGCTGTAGTACTGGCGTTTTGCCAGCAGCGGTAAATACTTGCGCACATCACCCCATTTATTCGGGTCGTCGCCGTGGATTTCCGTTAACACCCGCGCATCTTCCAGATGGCCCATGCCGACGTTATAGGCGGCCAGGGCCATATACATCCGGTCATCGCCGGTTACCCGCGCTGGAATCCGATCCAGTAAGTTGCGGAAATATTTCGCCCCACCATAAATACTTTGTGACGGATCGATACGGTCTTTTACGCCCATATCGCTGGCGGCGGCCAGGGTCAACATCATCAAACCGCGCACGCCTGTACGTGATTCGGCGGCGGGATTCCAGTGGGATTCCTGATAACTGATTGCTGCGAGCAGTTGCCAATCCAGATCAAATTTTGCGGCGGCTTCTTTTAAACCGTCTTCCCAACGCGGCAAACGCTTTTCCAGCCGATAGGAAAAGAGCAGGGCATCGCCCGTGGTGACTTCAACGATGGGTTTATAAAACTGGTCGGTTAACGCGGCGAGTGTGCCGTCTTGTTCGATGCGTTCCAGGTAAGCCTGGGCTGCATCAAACAGGCTGGTATCGATGCTGTAGGCGAAAGCCCAGGCCAGATCTTGCGCATCACTGATATCAAATGCCGTTTGCGCGCGTGGGTAGGCGTGGCGATTCAGGTCGTAGGAGTTGGAGTCGACGATGGCGTAATCTGCCAGGCCCTTGTGGATCATCTCCAGCAACTCGATCATCTCCAGTGCCGGCTCTTCCCGCCAGGTAAGTTCGGGGTAGGTTTCGCGCAACTCCTGTAAACGTTCGACGTGGGATGATTCAGAGATAACGACCAGGTCTTTGCCCATCAGGTCGAGAATACTGCGCGGCGCCGGTTGACGACTGTTATAGATCAGCTGTTGTTTGACCTTCATAAACGGGCGCGTGAACTTCACGCCTTTACTGCGGGCGGGTGTGACGGTAATACCGGCAGCAGCGAGGTGATTCTGTTCTTTGCCTACAGCATTAAAGATCCGGCTGAAGCTGTCCTCATCCTGTATAACCAGATCAACCCCCAGCTCATCGGCAAAGCCCTTGACCAGTGAGTATTCAAACCCGGTCAAGCCTTCTGGGCCTTCATAATAGGTGGTTGGGCCATTGCGTGAGATAACACGTAGTTGGCCATCGGTAAGGACTTTTTCCAGTGTGCTGGGCAAGTAGCTGCGTACCAGCATCAGTGAAATGGCAATGATGGACAACCCGCTGAACAGGTTGGAAATCATTCGTTGGGCGGCTTTGCGTTTGCCTATCTCCATATACGGTGTCTCCGGATTTACGGATGCCGAATCTATTCCATTGCTGACCCGTGCAAAATTTGCGCGATCTTAATGCCTCTTACCGTGCGCCGCTAGCTTGTTTTTCACTCAAAAATAGTGTAGCTCTTGAATGAAAATTAATCAATTTTCGCGCCAAACCCAGATTCCATCAGGGTTTTATCGACACCAGAAGCCGGTTAACCCAGTAAAAAATCTTCGAAAAAATTGTTTAAATTGGTAAAAAACACCACAGGCTGTGTAAAAGTCAGCTGCAGACCACAAGCAGAGGGACGAGGGGCCATTACAAATGATGTTAACGGCCAGAGGATCAAGTACAATTGCGCCCTCTTTTAACACCCCCCGACGCTTGAGGCTCGTTCCCCTATGCTGATTCTGCGTGGCGCCCCCGCTCTTTCCACCTTTCGCACCCAAAAACTTCTGGCCTCGCTGCAACAACAGGTTCCCGCTGTGACGGGCATTGCTACGGAATATGTCCACTTCGCTGACCTTACCGCTCCGCTGAATGATGAGCAGCAATCTATCCTGCGTCAGTTGCTGACCTATGGCCCCAAGGTTGATGGCGAAGTCAGTCACGATGGGCAATTGTTCCTCGCAGTGCCGCGCCCTGGCACGATTTCCCCTTGGGCATCCAAGGCGACGGACATCGCCAAAAACACCGGACTCTCATCAGTTCGTCGGATAGAACGGGGTATTGCCTATTACGTGACCGGCACTTTCGCCGATGCGGACAAATCGCTGATCGCTGCACAGCTCCATGATCGGATGGTGGAAACCGTTTTCGATTCACTGGAAGCCGTAGAACAACTCTTCATCAAACAAGAACCGGCCCCACAAACCAGCGTGGATATTCTGGGCGGTGGCCGGGCAGCGCTGGCTGATGCCAACCGCTCTTTGGGGCTGGCCCTGGCGGAAGACGAGATTGATTACCTCGTGGAAAGCTTCCAGGCGTTAGGGCGCAATCCCATTGATGTGGAATTGATGATGTTCGCCCAGGCCAACTCCGAACACTGCCGCCACAAAATCTTCAATGCCAGTTGGACTATCGATGGCGTTGAGCAGCCGCGCAGCCTGTTCAAGATGATCAAGAACACCCACGAAGTCGGTGGCGATAATGTCTTGTCCGCCTACGCCGACAATGCGGCTGTGGTGTCTGGCCCGGAAGCCGGCCGCTTTTATCCGGAGCCTTCCAGCAAAACCTACGCCTACCATCAAGAACCTATTCACCTGTTAATGAAGGTGGAAACCCACAACCATCCGACCGCTATTGCCCCGTTCCCCGGTGCAGGTACCGGTGCAGGGGGGGAGATTCGCGATGAAGGTGCGGTAGGTCGTGGCTCCAAACCCAAGGTCGGACTCACCGGTTTTACGGTTTCCAACTTACAGATTCCTGACTTCACTCAACCGTGGGAGCAACCATACGGTAAGCCTGGTCGCATCGTCGGTGCGCTAGATATCATGATCGACGGGCCTCTCGGTGGTGCTGCTTTTAATAATGAATTCGGCCGGCCCAACATTTGCGGCTACTTCCGGACCTTTGAAGAGAGCTTTGACGGCGAACGCCGCGGTTACCACAAGCCGATCATGCTGGCCGGTGGTTACGGCAACATCAAACAGGAACATATTGAAAAACCGCCTTTTGCGGCGGGCGCCAAGTTAGTGGTGCTGGGCGGGCCGGCGATGTTGATCGGGCTCGGCGGCGGCGCGGCGTCATCTATGGCGTCCGGCAGCTCATCAGAAGACCTGGATTTTGCTTCTGTGCAACGGCAGAACCCGGAAATTGAACGGCGCTGTCAGGAAGTCATCGATAGCTGCTGGCAGCAGGGCGAGCAGAACCCCATTGCCTTTATTCACGACGTGGGTGCCGGCGGTTTATCCAATGCCTTTCCGGAACTGGTTAAAGACGGTGGCTGCGGCGGTAAGTTTGAGCTGCGCAATGTGCCCAATGATGAACCTGGCATGAGCCCGCTGGCGATCTGGTGTAACGAGTCCCAGGAGCGTTATGTACTGGCCATCAAACCGGAAGATTTGCCGCGCTTTGAAGCGATTTGCCAACGCGAGCGTTGCCCTTACGCGGTCGTGGGTGAGGCAACCAGCGAGAAGCATCTGCTGGTAAATGACAAACATTTTGATGCAAAACCGGTGGATTTGCCGATGTCAGTGTTGTTTGGCAAACCGCCCAAGATGCACCGCACCGCGGAGCGTTACCAAGGCGCGACCCACAGTTTTCATACCGGCGATATCAACATCAACGATGCCGCTGAGCGAGTGCTCAAACATCCTGCCGTTGCGGCTAAAAGCTTTCTGATTACTATTGGTGACCGTTCGGTAACCGGTATGGTTGCGCGCGACCAAATGGTTGGCCCCTGGCAGGTGCCGGTGGCGGATTGTGCAGTGACGACGGTCAGTTACGACAGTTATCGCGGTGAAGCCATGGCCGTGGGTGAGCGTACACCCGTTGCGTTACTGGATGCACCCGCTTCCGGCCGTATGGCGATTGCAGAAGCCATCACCAACATTGCCGCAACCCGTATTGAAAAGCTTTCCGATGTAAAACTCTCGGCAAACTGGATGTGCGCTGCCGGCCACAAGGGTGAAGATGAAAAACTCTATCGCACCGTGGAGGCCGTGGGTATGGAGTTGTGCCCGGCTCTGGGAATTACGATTCCCGTCGGTAAAGATTCCATGTCCATGCGTACGGCGTGGCAGGAAAATGGCATCGACAAAGCCGTTACTGCCCCCTTATCGCTGGTCATTTCGGCATTTGCACCGGTGGTGGACGTGCGCAAAACCCTCACCCCGCAATTGCGCACGGATAAGGGCGCAACGGATTTACTGTTGGTGGACCTGGGTAACGGCAAGAATCGTCTCGGTGGTTCTATCCTGGCCCAGGTATACAATCAATTGGGTGATGGACCGGCAGACCTTGATGACGCAGCGCAACTGAAAGCTTTCTTTGACGTTATGCAAACCAGCCTGGCGGCAGACGATCTGTTGGCGTATCACGACCGCAGTGACGGCGGCTTATTTGTAACCCTGGCGGAGATGGCCTTTGCCGGCCACTGTGGTATCGACATCAATATCAGCGGATTGGGTGAAGATGCGCTGGCGGTCTTGTTCAGTGAAGAACCCGGTGCGGTATTGCAGGTCGCGCGGGAAAAATCGGCGGCGGTGACCGCGCGTTTCGCCCAGGCGGGACTAAACGTGCAGGTGATCGGTGAGCCCAATGAAGAAGACTGGCTGCACATTGAGCAGGACGGCGAGATGATCTTTGATCAATCCCGCGTGATCCTGCAAAGTCTGTGGGCAGAGACCAGCTACCGGATTCAGGCACTGCGCGACAATCCGGACTGCGCAAAACAGGAATTTGAACAACTGCTGTGCAATAACCCTGGCTTAAGTGCATCGTTGACTTACGATCCGAATGAGGATATCGCGGCACCTTATGTCAATACCGGCGTACGTCCTTCTGTTGCGATTTTGCGTGAGCAAGGTGTCAACGGTCAGATGGAGATGGCGGCGGCATTTACGCGCGCCGGTTTTGCGGCGGTGGATGTCCACATGAGTGATCTGCTGTCCGGTCGCGTTGCGTTGGATGCATTTAAAGGTGTGGTGGCCTGCGGTGGTTTCTCTTACGGTGACGTTCTGGGGGCAGGTGAGGGCTGGGCCAAGACAATCCTGTTCAACAACCGTGTGCGCGATCAGTTTCAACAATTTTTCCATCGTGATGACACCTTTTCTTTAGGGGTGTGTAACGGTTGCCAGATGATGTCCAATTTGAAAAACCTGATTCCCGGTGCAGACCATTGGCCGCGTTTTGTACGCAACCTGTCTGAACAATTCGAAGCACGTTTCAGTCTGGTACAGATCCAGTCATCGCCTTCGGTCTTGTTCAGTGGCATGGCCGGTTCGCATTTACCGGTGGCGGTGGCTCACGGTGAAGGTCGTGCAGAGTTTGCTAACGATTCGGCGCTGCAAGCTTGTGATCAGAGTGGCACGGTGGCCATGCGTTTTATCGACAATAATTTGAATGCCACGGAGTACTACCCGGCCAACCCCAACGGTTCACCGCTGGGTATTACCAGCGTCACCAGCCGTGATGGTCGCGCCACCATCCTGATGCCGCACCCGGAGCGAGTGTTCCGTACGGTCAGCAATTCCTGGCATCCCGATGATTGGCAGGAAGACGGTGCCTGGATGCGGTTATTCCGCAACGCGCGCGTATTTGTTAATTAATGCGCGATGAAAAAAGGAGGCAAAAGCCTCCTTTTTTCACACCAATGTTCAGGTTTTCTCGGGCGGTACACTTTCTTCATCATAAACCGCGTAACCATTTTTTCCTCGCCGCTTCACCGCATACATTGCCTGATCTGCGTGACGACGCACGCTGATCTCATTGTCTCCGTGATCCGGATACAGTGCAATGCCAATACTGATACCGACTGTTTCATAAACGCCGGGCTGGATCTCAATCGCATCCTGTTGGGCAGTCACAATTTTTTGCGCAATGGTGCGTGCCATGGCGAGATTTTTGGTTTGGTTCAATACAATTAAAAATTCATCACCACCCAGGCGCGCGACAATATCGGAATCGCGCACCAGGCTGCGCAAACGTGAAGCCACGGTCTTAAGGACTTCATCGCCTGCCTCATGGCCATAGGTGTCATTCACATATTTAAAGCCATCAAGATCAATCATCATCATGATCCAGCCCTTCCCGGCAATACCTGAGAGATTTGCCAAAAAGGAATCCGCGGCCTGACGATTGAATAAGCCGGTCAAGCTGTCTTTTTCTGCCAGTTCGCGCGTATGTTCTTCCGATATTTTCCGCTGGGTAATATCGTAGATGACGCCTTCAACCGTGGGTGTCTGCTGCTCGCTACCCGCCGGTGAAAAAATACAATGAACCCAGCGAATATCCTGTTGATGACTTTTAATGCGTAAATCGGCAGAGCAGGGATGTTGTGTATGCAATGCCTGTTGGATTAATTCTTCAGCTTTCGTGGCATCGATAAATATTCTTTTGATGATATCGGTGGTGCCCAGGGAAGCCGGTGTCTGATCGGTCAATTCGGTGATGCGAAAAAAAGCGGGGTTTGCCGTGACCAATAACCCGTGGTCATGCACTAAAAAAATACCGGCACTGCTGTCTTCAAAGATGCCGCGAAAGCGATGCTCAAGCAACTCAACGCGATGACGTAACTGCCGTTCTTCTTCCAACATTTTTTCCACGGTATTCAGCAGTGAATTAATGTCACCGACCAGCAAGCCAATTTCATCGCTGCGGTGCAATCCTGCCACATCCAGGCGATTGCCGTCACCGGGTGTGATGCGGTGCAAGCGTCCCGACAAACTCGCCAGTGGGCGGGTCATCATCCAATACACCATAATCAAAACCAACAAGGCAACCACGGCTGCCTGGGCGGCGAGGCCGATGGTCGTTGCGGTAGCGGAATCCCGCGCGCGCAGGGCTATCAAGGGAAGGTTAGGTAGCACTGCGACAACACCGACCACCTCCTGCTCATCAAAGGGCGCTTTCAGATTCAGTGAAATAGGCGTTTGCTGACTGCCATTAACAGGCTTGCCTTGTTGGCCAATAATGTCATCGCCCGCGCGTATTTGTGCACCCACAACAATGTCATTAATCGACAGACCCGCCACCACTTCCTGGGCAAGCTCACGGTTGCCGACATAGGCAGCAATCGCCGCTGTGTTACTGACGGTTTCCAGCAGCTGGCGTACAGACCGTTCGCTGTCGGCAAACGAATTTTCATAACTGCGTTTGTAAAAAAAATAGGAGGATAAAATCACGACGAACAGCGCAGCCGCCGCAACACTCAAGGAAAGTTTTATGTGCAGGCTTTTAATCATTCCGGTTGGGATAACTCCATCACTACCTTCACCGTTGAAGGTAATGCTTGTCTGGGTACATACGCAATAGCGGCAGGGTTTTCAGCAACCGCCTGGATAATAGCCTGGTCGTCACCATATTGTTTGGGGGGTGACATACGGCCCGCAAAGATCAGGGTGGCCCAATAAGCATCCACCTGAGCTTCACTCTTGCCGGTCAGTGCTTTATAAAAACGGGCTCGCAGTGGTGTGCCTGCGCGAAAATCCAGAGTTTGTGCTGATTGACCATTGGGAAATGCTGTCACGCGCCCCATAAATAAATCCACCACCTGTTTGCGTTCCAGTCGCTCCAGTGAATTGTCTTTGTGCACGATCACCAGCAAATCAGCTTGCGCCAGGCTGCCGATAAACAGGCTCAATAAAATAATCAATCGTTTAATGCACATCAGAACAATACATCCATCGCCAGGCTGACCACGGTGGGGTGTCGATCAATATCCGCCCCAATGGGTTGATTACGAACCCACAAACCGCTGCCATCAACCTCAACGTCAAATTTTTCCACCTGTAACTTTAATGCCATCTTACTGGCAAAGTCCCAGCGCGCGCCAAGGCCATAACTTTTTTGTTCGAGTCGTACGCCTTCAAGACTGGCGGAGGTGACATAGGCCAGAAGGGCAAGTTGTTCTGCGACAGGCGATGGATAACCCGCCGGTGGGATAATGGCCGGTACATCGTTTTTGGGGCTGACGTAACCACCGATGCCGTACACAGATACGGCGCCGAAGCGCTGGCCAATGCTGAGATAAAAATGGTGGCTGTTTGGCATCAGGCTGGAATCACTGCGCAGATCGGTTGCTTCTGCCTGTGCCCACCATTCATTGTTGTCGTACCCGATACCGAACTCGTTGTAAGCGATGTATTTATTTTGTGTGCTCAGATCGCGGGCCAATCGATTGGCGTCAGGCCAGAGTGGTGTTGCACTGGTGAGTGCTGCGGACAACCCTTCAACAACATTGTTGTTGATATCCACATGGGAATAGCTGTAGCGAAATTTCCAGTCATCCCACTCGAGTTTGAAACTGATGCCCGCTACATCAAAATCCATATTGACGCCGGGCGTATCGGCATCGGCCGTTGGATAATCCTCATCGGAGTTACCGTAAAATAATTTGATGTTCAATGTACCGTGCCGCAAGTCGAAGCGTTTATTAACATCCATACCATCGAAATGGTAGAAAGATAAAAAGCCGTAGAACTCCTGCGGTGGTCGAACCCAGGGAAAGGCGTAGCCGACTTGCCGGTATTCAGACAACATGAAAAGGTCGCTGCCGAGCCGGCCGACACGAACATCCAGACCGTCTACCGGACGATAACCGACAAAGGCCCATTCAATCGCCTTGTTGAGATTATTGTTGTAGCGCTCTTTGGCGACCAACTGGACGGTGGTATCAAACTGATCTGACCAGCGGCTTTGCCATTGCACGCCAATCAGCGAGTCTGTTTTCCACGCAATCTCGTCATCGTAAGAGCCATCAGCCTGGGTGACATCGCGACGAAAGCGCAGGTCAGGGTTGTCATTGACGACGATACCCAATGTGGCAAATCCGGAAAAACGGTGATCTATCGAATCGGCAGTCGCTGTAGCAGTAATGGCAAGGCCTGCAACGAAGCTCAGCAGGGTTGTATAGCGGGAGACGTTTATTTTCACAAACACCGGAAAGAATCCTGTATCGGTACACCTGCCGAAAAGCAAGGCGGGTTGATATGACTTGTTGAGTATAGACAGGGTTTGCCCATTACACACAGGATTTACTGTGCACGTTGTAACGCGCAATGGGGTAGCGGATAATCCCGTGATCCGGTAGTGCCAGATGAGGGCCTTATGCGACAACTAAAAATGTTATTTTCCAAAATCCTGATGTTTTGTGCCATTGCGATGCTTTGGGCGTGCACCTCTACCCCGGAAATTCCAGAAAAGCCGGTGACACAACAGGCGCAAAATAATACGCCGGCGACCCCGGATCCGCACATTATTGAAGGAACCTTTGTTGCTCCCGGTGTTGATTTCGCGCGTTATCGTCGGCTGATTGTGGCAGAGTTGGGGCTCAATGAGATTGACGTAAGCGTTCCAGCGAAGCAACGCAGTGATACATCCTGGGTGTTGACGAATGAAGACAAGAGTTTTCTACGCAGTGAATACACGCATGCGGTGGTAGGCAATTTAATCGCCGATGGCACCTACACCACGGCCATTAATCCAGCGGAAGACGTGTTGCTGGTGAAATCACGGATCGTGCAGATCGCCGCCGGTAAGCCAGCGGCGGCTGAAAAAAACGAAGCGCTTACCATGTACAACGAAGGCGCAGCCGAGATCACCATCTCAATGGAGTTATTTGATTCAATGACCCATCGACTTATTGGGACGATCACCGACAGTCGCGATCTGGGACACATGCAGATAAATAATAACCGTGTGGCCGCTAACGTGCTTATCCGACAAGCCTTTATTGATTGGTTGAAAACCCTGCGAACGGAGTTGGACACGTTGTCCGGGCGGCAATCGCCGTTGGAAAAATATCTTCGGTAAAGAGCATTATCCTCGCCAGTCCATGCACCCATAAAAAAGCCGGCCTTTTAAAAAAACAGGCCGGCTTTTTTTGTGGGTTTTTACTGCGTGCGTTATTCGTGATTGATGACCATCACATCAGTATCCAGGGCGGCAATCAAACGTTCTGCAGTATTACCGCGACGGGTGGTCGTCATACCGTTTTGACCGAGCGTTCCCATCACCACCAGATCGGCATTAATTTCTTCAGCAACTTCGGAAACGGCTTCAGAGGTATAACCGTTTCTGACGTGGATGCGCTCAGCGGGAATGCCGGTTTCATTGACCAGGCGACCACGGTCCGGGTAATTCATGGAATCCAGGTAACCATTCACTACGTGTACCGTCGCGCCGTACATTTCAGCAAAATAGTTGGCTTGTTCAACGATCTTTTTGTTCAGCTCGCGCTGCACATCACGTTGCGCCTGGAAGTTAACCGCTGCAAGGATCACCTTACGCTGGGCGCCGGCACCCGGACGAATCAATACCACCGGGCAGTAGGCACCTTTTAACAGTTCCCACTTGGATTCTGTAAAGCTGAAGCGGCGATTGTTGCTCTTGGCGTGAACCGGCAGATAAATCACAGTGGAATCGATACGCTTGGCGGAGTCCATGATGGACTTTTGCCACTCGCTCGACCAGGACACCTGAATCAGATATTCGATACCGGCGTCATTCAACGGTTTTTTAATGGTTTCATCAAACCATTTTTGATCGCGGAATAATTGGTCGTTGCTGGAACGGGTATCTACCGCATCCGGATCAACAGCGACGAACACGTAGACAAAGGGTGTTACCGCATGCAATTTGGAAATGATGATGGCGCGCTCGAGTGCAATGTGAGTCTCAGCGGTAGGGTCAACAACGACGAACAGCTTTTGTTGCGTAGACATAGTGGCTCCTGCTTGTACCCGAATACGGGGAGGTTGTTATTTATAAATTTGTCCTAGCATAGCAATCGCCGCCATTTTTTTACAGGGCAAAAGTAGGGCGCTGTGAGGATATGGATTAAACTGCACGAAAATTTTGTTAAGGAGTCTGTATTGCGATGAATATGCTGGAAAATTATACACTTGCAGAGTTGAACCCCGGGGTAACAGCCACCTACAGTAAAACCCTGACCTATGAAGATGTGGTGTTATTTGCCCGCTGTTCCGGCGATGTAAACCCGATTCATCTGGACGCCGAATACGCGGCAACGACACCTTTTGGGGAACCTATCGGTCACGGGATGTGGACGGGTGCCCTGGTCTCCGCCGCTATTGCCACACGTTTGCCGGGGCCGGGTTCGGTGTATCGCAGCCAGAGCCTCAGTTTTAAACATCCGGTAAAGTTGGGAGACACTGTCACGGTGACCCTGACGGTGACTGAGACGAAGGAGCGCATGCGCCTGGTGGTGCTGGATTGTGAGGCCCACAATCAGGAGGGCAAATTGATTGCCAAAGGGGTGGCGGAAGTCATCGCACCGGCAGAGAAACAATCACTGCCGGCCGGCCAGCTGCCACGTATCACCATAGATTCACAATGAACGCGGTTTATTCCGTTTCTTCGTCGCTCTCTTCCACCATCAGCGGTGCCCAACCGCCCAATTCCCGCCAGCGGTTCACGATGTAGCAGAAGAGGTCGGCGGTCTTTTCCGCGTCATAGGCTGCTGAGTGGGCCGCGCTATTGCTGAACTCGATGTTGGCTGTCCGGCAGGCTTTGGCCAATACCGTCTGGCCGAAGGCGAGGCCGGCCAGCGTTGCGGTGTCGAAGCACGAAAAGGGGTGGAAAGGATTGCGCTTGATATCACACCGCTCGACGGCAGCATTGACAAAGCTGAGGTCAAAATGGGCATTATGCCCGACCATCACAGCGCGGGTGCAGCCGTTTTCCTTTACCGCCCGGCGGATGGCCTGGAATAAATCTGTCATGACCATGAGTTCCGGCTCTGCCATGCGTTCCGGACTATCCAGATCGATACCGGTAAAATCCAGCGCGGCCTGCTCGATGTTGGCTCCTTCAAAGGGATCGACATGGAATGAAAAGGTCTCGTGTCGATGCAGCAACCCCTCTTCGTCCATCCGCACGGTAACAGCGGCAATCTCCAGCAAGGCGTCTGTGCGCGCATTGAAGCCGCCGGTTTCAACATCAATCACAACAGGTAGAAAGCCCCGGAAGCGTTGAGCAATCAGTGAGGCGGGATCTCTGGGGTTATCAGGTGGATTCACTAGGTTGCCTTAATGTTGTACTTGCCAGCGCAGGGTTTCCCCGGCGCGCAGAGGAATCAGTGGCTGGTCGCCGAGGGTCAGACTTTCTGGTATCTGCCAGGTTTGCTTCACCAGGGTAACTGTATCGGTGTTGCGCGGCAGCTGGTAGAAATCCGGACCGAAGTGGCTGGCAAAACCCTCGAGTTTGTCCAGGGCACCGGCGTCTTCGAAGACTTCTGCATACAGCTCCAGGGCGGCATTAGCGGTATAGCTGCCTGCACAACCACACGCTGCCTCTTTCTTGTTCTGCGCATGGGGCGCGGAATCGGTACCCAGGAAAAATTTCGGGCTGCCACTGATGGCTGCTTTGATCAAGGCTTGCTGATGTGTATTGCGCTTGAGGATAGGCAGGCAATAGTAATGGGGGCGAATACCGCCAGCCAACATATGGTTGCGGTTGTATAGCAGGTGGTGTGCCGTAATGGTGGCTGCGACATTAGCTGGCGCCTCACTGACGAAACCTGCTGCATCGCTGGTGGTAATGTGTTCGAGCACCATGCGCAACGCAGGAAAATGGCTGACGACCTGGGTCAAGGTGCGATCAATGAAGACTTTCTCGCGATCAAAGATGTCAATGGCGCTATCGGTCACTTCACCGTGCAACAGAAACAGCATGCCGGTTTCCTGCATGGCTTCCAGCACCGGGTAAATCTTTTTAAGGTCGGTAACCCCGGAGGCGGAATTGGTTGTGGCCCCCGCAGGGTAAAGCTTGCAGGCATGAATGCCCGCTGCCTTGGCGCGGAAGATTTCCTGGGGGGAGGTGTTATCGGTGAGATACAAGACCATTAACGGCTCAAATGTGCTGCCCACCGGACACGCCGCGAGGATGCGTTCTTTGTAAGCGAGCGCCAGCTCAGTGTCGGTCACCGGCGGCACCAGGTTAGGCATAACGATAGCGCGCCCGAAGTAACGTGCAGCATCGGCAACGGTACGTTGCAGGGCGATACCATCACGCAGGTGGATATGCCAGTCGTCCGGGCGAGTCAGGGTGATACGGTCAGTCATAGGGCGTAACGTCTCAGAAGCACTTTCAGGGCGAGGCCGCATGCTATCAAACTTGTCGCTAAAGCGCAGCCGGTTTGGGTGCCGTTGAACAGGCTAAAGCCTGATCCAATCTGGTCGATAGCTTGAGTATGCTATGGTTAATGAAAGCCTGCCCGGCAGGTGACAGACAATGAGATTGGCCCACATTCCCGTGCACCTATTTACCAGGATTATCAATCTGCTATGCATCAATGCGCTCAGCGGAGGGTTGCTAATGATTGCCGCACCGGCCTGGGCGGCAACATTCAACACCATGTTGTCCGACGTTGAGTGGCAGGTGGACCAGTCTGTCTTCGAGTGCAAGTTATCACAACCTGTGGCCGGTTTTGGGCAGGCCATCTTTTCCCGTCGTGCGGGTGAGTCCGAGATATTCTATCTCCAGCAAAAACAGATCCTGATGCCTGAGGGCGCGGCGACTATCAGCCTGGGAGGTCCGTCCTGGCAGCAACCGGGCAATCTTCCCCAGCCCCTGGTAGATACTCGCGTTATGGCGGAGCCGATTCCATTCCGGGTTGACACTTCGCTGGTGGAGACGTTGCGAGCTGAATTGCTTAAAGGTTTGCGTGTGATCATTACCGGCAAGCCTGGCAATACCTCGCGCAACCCTGTCCGGGTGGTGGTTGAGCCGCTTAAATTTCGCAGTGCCGTGACCCGTTATCAAACATGCCTGAAGCAATTATTGCCGGTAAGTTATGCAGAGGTGTCACGCACCACGCTGTATTTTGATAGCGCGTCTGATGAACTTGCCGCAGGCGAGCAGCGCAAGCTGGAGTGGGTGGCGCTCTATGTAAAGCAGGACCAGGGGATCAAACGTGTGCTGATTGATGGCCACACCGACAGTGTCGGAGCGCGCCCGACTAATCTTGATGTGGCTAAATCGCGTTCCCAACATATTGCTGATTATCTGGTCGCTGCCGGGATTGATAAGGATAGAATCACCGCCCGTTGGCATGGCGAACGCTATCCTATTGCCAGTAATACCACGGACCAGGGGCGACAAAAGAATCGCCGCGTGACGGTGCGCCTGGAGCGCTGACCCTTCCTCCCGCCGGGAATTAATTCTCCTCGACTTTGTCTGACGCCTGTCGGCTAATTCTTCTTGACCTTCTGTCGATCATGAGTAATAAACCCCATTTTTCCAGTGAGATCGAGGTGCAGTGCATGTTAAAACCGGGCAGCAAATTCATGGGCCTTGTGATGTTTATTGTGATGCAGTGTGTCGCCATACAAGTCTGTGCGGCCGCCCTGCCGGAATTTACTGAGTTGATCGAAAAGAATTCACCCGCCGTGGTGAAGATCACGACGGTAGTGCGCGGCAGTTCCCCCGATCATCTACGTATTCCCCCGCAACAAAATTACCCTTATCCCCAGGACATTCCCGATATTTTTCGTGAGCTGTTCGAGCGCCATCAAGCGCCGGAGCGGGATTACGGTTCCATGGGGTCCGGCTTTATTATCTCGGAAAACGGCTATGTGCTAACCAACCACCACGTAGTGGATGATGCCTCCGAGATTACGGTGCGCATGATTGACCAGCGAGAGTTCAAAGCGGAATTGGTGGGCAGTGATCAACGCTCCGATCTGGCATTGCTAAAGATCGACGCCAAAGGCTTGCCCAAATTGAAGTTCGCCAAAGCGGATAGCTTGAAAGTCGGCCAGTGGGTGTTAGCCATAGGCTCGCCATTTGGATTGGATTACTCGGCCAGTGCGGGCATCGTAAGTGCCACGGGTCGCAATATTTCAGCGCGCAACGAAAGCAGCTATGTTCCCTTTATCCAGACGGATGTCGCCATTAATCCCGGTAACTCCGGCGGCCCCCTGTTCAATCTTGATGGCGAGGTGGTCGGCATCAATTCCCAGATCTATACCCGCTCCGGCGGTTCTATAGGTTTATCCTTTGCCATCCCGTCCAGCGTAGCGGAAGAAGTGGTCGAGCAGTTGAAAGACAAAGGTCGGGTTGATCGCGGATGGCTTGGTGTGGCGATTCAGGAGGTGAACCGCGATCTGGCCAGCTCGCTTGGGCTGGATAAACCGACCGGGGCACTGGTAGCGGATGTGGAGCCCGATGGACCCGCGGCGAAAGCCGGCATCAAGGCCGGCGACCTGATCATCAAATTCAATGGGCGTAATGTGGACACCCAGGCGGACTTGCCTTACCTGGTAGGGCGCACGTCACCGAAATCCAAGGTGCCGGTGGTGGTGATTCGCAAAGGTAAGGAACAGACCATTCGCGTCGCCATCGGTGTCTTGCCCGAGCCGCAAATGCAAGCCGCGGCTCCGGTTTTGCCCGAGAAGGTACCCTCGTCGAACGCGGATTCACTTGGCCTGGTGGTGGAAGATATCGAGGACGCTCCTGGCCAAAGCAGCAGTGGTGGAGTGATTGTTCGCTATGTTGAGCCCAATAGCCCGGCGGCCCAGGCGGGGCTGATGGTCGGGGATGTGATCGATCAACTGGGCTTTAATGAAGTTGGTTCTGTAGAAAGTTACCGGGACATTCTGGCTACGCTGGAGAAAAGGACACCGCAAGCGATTCGGTTTTTGCGCAACGGTCGTCCGGTGTTCCATACCATTACCTTGCGATAACACCGCTATCGCGCCGCCCACCCCGGGCGGCTGACAACCTTATAAAAACAGCTTCGGGCCCAGGTCTGAAGCTGTTTTTCAGGCATCAGAACCCACGGGCGCAGGTACGCTAACAGCTGCTTTCAGCCGCGTAGCAAGCCGCAGGCAAATAGGCTAAACTGCCGCCTTTCCCGGCAGGGGCTACCCTGTCACATCTTTCTTCGTCATCCATATAAGTACTCGATATCCAGTGACCGACCTCAGCCATATTCGTAACTTTTCTATCATCGCCCACATCGACCACGGCAAATCCACCATTGCAGACCGCTTTATTCAGCTATGCGGTGGCTTAAGTGATCGTGAGATGGAAGCCCAGGTTCTGGATTCGATGGACCTTGAGCGCGAGCGCGGTATCACCATCAAAGCCCACAGCGTGACGCTGTTCTACAAGGCCCGCGATGGCAAGACCTATCAGTTGAATTTTATTGATACGCCCGGCCATGTGGACTTCACCTATGAAGTATCACGCTCTTTGGCGGCGTGCGAGGGCGCGCTATTGGTGGTAGATGCGGCACAGGGCGTTGAAGCCCAATCGGTCGCCAACTGCTACACCGCCATCGAACAGGGGCTTGAGGTAATTCCGGTTCTCAACAAGATGGACCTGCCCCAGGCCGAGCCGGATCGGGTCGCCCAGGAAATTGAAGATATTATCGGTATTGATGCTTCCGAAGCGGTGCGTTGCAGCGCTAAATCCGGTCTGGGAATGGAGGATGTACTGGAAGAATTGGTACGCTTGGTGCCGCCCCCGGTGGGCGATGTCGATGCGCCACTGCAAGCGCTCATCATTGACTCCTGGTTTGATAATTATCTCGGTGTTGTGTCGCTGGTGCGGGTGACCCAGGGGACGCTGCGCCTGAAAGACAAGATCATTACTAAATCCATCGGCAAGGTCCACGGTGTCGATGGCGTAGGTGTATTCAGTCCGAAGCTGACTCAGTTAAAAGAATTAAAAGCCGGCGAAGTGGGGTTTGTGGTTGCCGGCATCAAGGATATTCACGGCGCGCCCGTGGGCGATACCATCACCCACGCCAGTACCCCGGACGTCCCGGCGCTGGAGGGCTTCCAGAAGATCAAACCCCAGGTGTATGCCGGTATGTTCCCGGTCAGCTCTGATGACTTTGAAGACTTCCGTGAAGCGCTTGCCAAGTTAACCCTGAACGACGCTTCACTGTTTTACGAGCCGGAAAGTTCCGATGCCCTGGGCTTCGGTTTCCGTTGCGGCTTCCTCGGTATGCTGCACATGGAAATCATCCAGGAACGCCTGGAGCGGGAATACGATCTCGATCTGATTACCACGGCACCGACGGTGGTATACGAGGTAGTCGATAATAAAGGTGAGACCATCTACGTCGACAACCCCTCCAAACTGCCTGAGCCGGGTTTGATTTCCGAGATGCGCGAGCCCATTGTGGAAGCCAATATCCTCGTCCCCCAGGAACACCTGGGTAATGTGATTACACTCTGCGTTGAAAAACGCGGTGTGCAAAAAGATTTGCAATTTACCGGCAGTCAGGTGTCGGTGCGTTATGAGTTACCCATGAACGAAGTGGTGCTGGATTTCTTTGATCGATTGAAATCCGTGAGCCGCGGTTTTGCCTCGCTGGATTACAGTTTTTTGCGGTTTCAGCCCGCGCGCCTGGTGCGTCTGGATGTCTTGATCAACAGCGAAAAAGTAGATGCGCTGGCGTTGATTGTGCACCGTGACAAAGCCCACAACATTGGCCGCTCGCTTACGGAAAAGATGAAAGAATTAATTCCGCGGCAAATGTTTGATGTTGCCATCCAGGCCGCAATCGGCGGACAAATTGTAGCGCGTACCACGGTAAAAGCCTTGCGCAAAAACGTCACGGCCAAATGTTACGGTGGCGATGCAACACGTAAGAAAAAACTGCTCGAAAAACAAAAAGCCGGTAAAAAACGTATGAAACAGGTTGGCAGTGTGGAAATTCCACAAGCCGCGTTCTTTGCTGTATTAAAAATTGATAGCTGACATTCTGTTGAACCCTTGCGGTTTTGCACAATGTGAATTCCGTAGAACAAGGAATACTGATGAGTATTAACCTCCCCCTGATTCTTACCCTGGCGGTGCTGATCACTGGCCTGATTTGGCTTTATGACACCCTGGTTCTGGCGCGTCCGCGTAAAGCGGCATTGGAAGCAGTAGACCAACAATTCAGTAAGCTGAACATAGCGGACGATCAAAAGCAGGTCGCCTACGCCGAGGCTCAGCAAGCCGCTGGCCGCGAACCGGTTTTGGTGGAGTACGCCAAGTCATTCTTTCCGGTGTTGCTGGTGGTATTTGTCCTGCGTTCATTTCTGGTGGAGCCGTTTCAGATTCCTTCGGGCTCCATGGAGCCTACCCTGGATGTTGGCGATTTTATCCTGGTGAATAAATACACTTACGGTATTCGCCTGCCGGTGCTTAACAACGAAGTGATTCCGGTTAATGAACCCGAGCGGGGCGATGTAATGGTGTTTTTCCCACCGCACCAGCCGGATACCTATTTCATCAAGCGCGTGATTGGTTTGCCGGGTGATTTGATCTCCTACAATAATCATGTGCTCACCATTAATGGCGAAGTGGTTCCTGAAAAATTGATCGCTGAACTCCCCGCGGGCAACCCGACTTACCGGCTCGCCACAGAAACGATTGATGGCAAAGAGTTCACCGTAAAAAAAGATCTGACTCCCGGTGGGTTGAGCGTACGCGGTACCTGGCGGGTACCAGCGGGGCACTATTTCATGATGGGCGACAACCGCGACAATAGTGCCGACAGCCGTGCTTGGGGTGAGGTTTCGGAAAATGCTATCGTAGGTAAGGCATTTGCGGTCTGGATGCACTGGGATTCATTCTTCAGTCTGCCCAGTTTTGATAGCGTCGGTAAAATCCAGTAAGTGTTAATCCTGGTTGTAAACCCATAAATGTATAGGATGCAACGATGAGAACCTTAAAAAAGCAACAAGGCTTGGGGATGTTGGCATGGCTGGTGGTATTGGCGATTGCCGGATTTTTTCTGTTGTGTGCGTTCAAGATTATTCCGCTTTACGCGGAAAACCGTTATGTCATCTCCGGCCTTAAAGCGCTGGTTGAGCCTGGC
Organism: Cellvibrio sp. ARAG 10.3; assembly: GCF_051846955.1. Taxonomy (NCBI): domain Bacteria; kingdom Pseudomonadati; phylum Pseudomonadota; class Gammaproteobacteria; order Cellvibrionales; family Cellvibrionaceae; genus Cellvibrio; species Cellvibrio sp. ARAG 10.3. Next base: position 149,595 of record NZ_JBPYCU010000008.1, on the reverse strand, counting down.
ACCAAACTGGAAGACATGACCACTGCCGAAATCAAGAAAAAAATGGGCAACTTCTACATGATCAACAATGTTCGCTCGAAAGACGCGCAGAACATTGTTGTGGACCGCGACGCGCGCCGCGTGGTGGTCAAAATTGATTATGAGGCCCGCGTCAATCTATTTTACAACCTGGATGTGGTTGTTGATTTTAAAAACCACCTCGACAGCACTGCGCCCCATCAGTGCTGCAAACCCGTGACCGAGTAATAGTGTTAAATCTTAAATACCAACATCTGCAAGATCGCCTTGGCTACCAATTTGAAACCCAGGCATTACTGGAATTGGCATTGACGCACCGCAGTTGCGGTGCGCGTAACAATGAACGGCTGGAATTCCTCGGCGACTCAATCCTTAACTTCATCATCGGCGAATCCCTGTTTCAACGCTTTCCCGACGGACGCGAAGGGCAGCTCAGCCGTTTGCGTTCACAAATGGTCAAAGGTGAAACCCTGGCTAAAATCGCCCGCGAATTTCAATTGGGCGAGTGCCTGATCCTCGGCGAAGGTGAGATGAAGAGCGGCGGACATCGGCGCGACTCCATCCTGGCGGACACGCTGGAGGCCTTGATCGGTGCAATTTACGTCGAGAAAGGTTTTGCCGCGTGCCGTGAGCGTGTGACCACCTGGTATGCCGCCCGCCTCGCGGCACTGACACTGGATTCGCCGGTGAAAGACGCCAAAACCCGGCTTCAGGAATACCTGCAATCGGTTCAGCAACCCTTGCCGGAATATGCTGTGGTAGAAGTGGAAGGCGAAGCCCATGAACATATGTTTACCATCGAGTGTCGGGTGTCGCTGTTGAAAAAAGCGACGCGCGCGCGCGCGTCAAATCGCCGTGAGGCGGAAAAGCAGGCGGCCGCCGAAGCGCTGCGGCTGCTCAAAATCTGATGTACACATTTTTATCTACAAAGGCAGATGGTTATGTCGAGCAATGACGATGCACCGCTTGGCACACTGTGTGGCTACGTAGCAATCGTGGGCCGGCCCAACGTGGGCAAATCCACCTTGCTGAATCACCTGCTCGGACAAAAAATCAGCATCACTTCGCGTAAACCCCAAACCACCCGCAATGCGGTGGTGGGTATTAAAACCGAAGGCGATGTGCAGATTATCTTTGTCGATACCCCCGGTTTGCACCTCAATGAAACCCGTGCAATCAATCGCTATATGAATCGCGCTGCCAGTACCGCGATGAAAGACGTGGATGTCGTGGTGTTCCTGGTGGATCGGTTTATCTGGAATGATGAGGACGAGGCAGTGGCTGCACAACTCAGCCGCGTGCAATGCCCGATCATCCTCGCCGTGAATAAAGTGGACAAGGTGGAAGACAAGGAAACGCTTTTGCCTCACCTGCAAAAACTCGCCGAAAAACTAAAAGTCGATGAAGTCATTCCCGTTTCGGCACTGCGCAATATTAATCTCGAGCGCCTGGAGTCGTTGCTGGTTGAACGTTTGCCAGAAGGCATTCATCTGTACCCGGAAGACCAGATCACCGACCGCAGTTCGCGCTTTATGGCAGCGGAAATTGTGCGTGAAAAAATTACTCGCCAATTGGGTGATGAACTGCCCTATCAGATGGCGGTTGAGATCGAGGAATTTAAACAGGAAGGGGCGCTGTTAACGATTTCGGCTTTGATCCTGGTGGAGCGCGACGGACAAAAAAGAATCCTGATCGGCGAAAAAGGCGAACGCATCAAACAGATCGGTCAGCAAGCACGTCTCGATATGGAAAAACTGTTTGAAAGCAAGATCATGCTCAACCTGTGGGTCAAGGTGAAATCCGGCTGGTCCGATGACGAACGCGCATTGCGCAGCCTGGGGTACAACGACATCTAAAGAAACGCTGAACAACGACGCAAGCCGGGAACAGCAGCGCACGTTTTCAGCGACTTTCTCATTTGCGAGCCTTGCTATGCGCATTGAACTCCAACCCGCTTACATCCTCCACACACGCCCTTACCGCGATACCAGTTTGCTGGTGGATTTTTTCACACCTGAGTTTGGTCGTATCGGTGCCGTCGCACGCGGCGTTCGCCAGGGCAAGGGTAATAAGCGCGTCCTCTTTAATCCCTTTGTGCGGTTACTGATTTCCTTGCAGGGCAAAACGGATTTGAAATTGTTGACGGCCATTGAGGCCGATGGTCCCTCCTGCCATTTGAGTGGTGCCCAGTTATACAGCGGTTTTTATCTCAATGAATTGCTGGTACGCCTGTTACCGGAGATGGACGCTCACCCACCCTTGTATTACCGCTATCAGCAGAGTTTGCAACAACTGCGTGACCACACTGATGTGGAACCCTTGTTGCGTGATTTCGAATTCGCTTTTTTGCAGGAATTGGGTTACGCCATTGATTTTTTTGCAGATGCTCACAGCGGTGCTGGAATTGCGGTGGGGTCCTGTTATTGGTTTGATACCCAGGCTGGCTTTTATCAGGCCGATAACCCGCAACAGGCTGGTCCCACCATGCCGCTGTTTCAGGGCAAAGACATCATCGCCATGGCGCAACGAGATTTTGCGACACCGGAAACTCGCCGGGCGGCGAAGCGGTTGAGCCGAATGATGTTGCAACCCTTGCTGGGCAATCGTCCGCTGCGCAGTCGTGAGCTATTTGCTTCCCTGCGTTGCGAATAATCAGCTACTCATCCAAAGAAAAGATAGCATTGATGTCGCGGTTGTGGCCCCAGCTCAGCACATCATCAATGGCCTTGTTCAATGACACCATGGCACCCGGTGCCTGTTCATACTGTTTGGCTTGCAATAATTTATCCAGCAAGCCACTGATTTTTTTCAAGCGCGGAACGCCGCAATAGCAGCAACTGCCATACAGGCGGTGCACCAATTCTTCCAGTTTGGAAAAATCTTCCTGCTCAAATGCGGCGTTGATATCTGTGCGTTCTGCTTCCAGATTTTGCAGCAGCATGACCAGCATATCGCGCGCGAGTGTCGGTTTGTTATTGGCCAGACGCAGAGACATCAGAATATCCACTGAGGTCACATCTTCTGTCAGGTCAGCGATAGCAGGCATACGCGGCTGGGTGACGGAATTTTGTAATTCCTGTGGTGTTACCACGACTTCTTTCTTACCGGTTTGTGACACCCAGCGATTCACAATATGCGCCAGCTGGGCTTCGCTTACCGGTTTGCTGACGCAATCATCCATCCCCGCCACTAACAGCTCATATTTTTGTTCCGTCATGGAATGCGCGGTCAAGGCGATGATAGGCGTGCGGCGTCCGCTGGTTTCGGTAGCGCGCAGGCGGCGGGTGGTTTCGATGCCGTCCATGCCCGGCATTTGAATGTCCATAAATATCACATCAAAATTTTGGTTGGCGCAGATATCCAGTGCCTCTTTGCCGCTGCTTGCCTGGACAACATTGGTATTTAACCCGCGCAATAATTCGGAAGCCAATTGCAGGTTGGCCGGGTTGTCATCCACCACTAATACCGATGCACTCGGACGGTTGCGGTGCTCCTCACTTTCTGCTTCCTGGGCACGGCTGTCCTTGACGGTGATGTTTAACTGGCGGCCCAGGGTTTGCAATAACGAGTCATAGGTGATGGGTTTATTAACAAAGGTGGTTTGCAATTTATCTGCCTGGTTGCGCAACAGGCGTTGATGCGCGGCGGTGCAGCAGGCGATGACTTTACAATTAAATTCCTCGGTCAATTGCTCGGTAAGGTTATGCAGCAGAATCGGCTGGATCTTGCGTTCTGCCGGAGCAATATCGAGGATTACCACATCAAACGACTGACCAGCATCGCGCGCCTGGCGCAGGGTCGGGAAAATATCATGCACCGCACTGATCACCTGGGTATCCGTATCCCATTCCTGTAGCAGGCGATTGATTTGGGCAGCGGACGCCGAATTTTCGCCACAGACTAAAATTTTCCGTTTATTGAAATTGGGTTTGAAGTTGGTCGTCGGTTGTTTTTTATCAATGCCGAGCCGGGCGGTAAACCAAAAGCTCGACCCTTTTTCTGGCTCGCTTTCCACACCGATATCACCGCCCATACGCTCCACCAGACCTTTGCTGATGGCAAGGCCGAGCCCGGTGCCGCCGTGTTCCCGCGCACTGGACGTATCGACCTGGGCAAAGGCATTAAACAGGCTGTCTTTTTGACTGCGGGCGAGGCCTATACCTTCATCACTGACCGTCACTTTAATGGTTGCCTGGGATTCCTGCCGGGTGAGTAACACCACATCAACAATGATGTTGCCTTTATTACTGAATTTAATGGCGTTGCTAACCAGGTTGGTAATCACCTGTTTAAACCGTAAGGGGTCGCCTAATAAGTTAGCCGGTATTTCCGGATCAATGTAGGTAATGATTTGCAGGTTTTTTTCATGCGCATCGGGGGCCAGAATATGAATGGCTTCATCAATAGAACGGCGCAAGGGTAGTGGTACATAATCCAGTGTGAGTTTGCCGGCTTCAATCTTGGAGAAGTCGAGAATACTGTTGATCACCGTGAGCAGGTGTTGCGATGAATCGCGAATGGTGTTGAGGTATTCCCGTTGCTGTTCATCCAGATCGGTTTTCAAAGCCAGGTTGGTAAAACCAAGAATCCCATTGAGCGGCGTGCGGATTTCATGGCTGGTGTTCGCTAAAAATTCCGATTTGATACGGCTGGCTTCCAGTGCTTCCTTGCGCGCAATATCCAGATCAATATTTTGAATCTCGATAGTTTCCAGTGTTTCGCGCAGGTCTTCAGTGGATTGGTCAATATAGGCTTGCATATCCTGTTGCGCTTTTTCCATGGATAGCGCCATGGCGTTTACCGTTTCCCCCAACTCTAAAAATTCCTGTCCGTGTTGTGTGTCCACCCGGCTATGTAATTTTCCTTTCGCGAGTTTACGCACCACACTTTTGATATGGCTGAGCGGAATGGTGATATTCTGGTGCAGGCGAATCGCCAGCCAGGCGGCAAGAATCAGACATAAAACGGTAATTAACACGCTGATCAGCAGGGTTTCGTAACGCAATACCAGGAAGGGGGAATTCAATAATTCCATCTCCACCCAACCGATGGGATTTTTACCCTTGTTATCGACCACCGGATGCGAAAACAGAATCGATTTTACGGTGATGCGGGTGCTCGGCTGTTCCATCGTGGGCGCGTTGCCGTGGGTGATCTCCATAAATTGTGGACCAACGTGAAAGTGTTGGCCGGTTTCATGGTGATACAGATGAATCGCGCGGATAAACGGTTCTTCCAGTGACGCTTCAAGGATCGACGGCACCATGTTTTCGTCGCCACTGCGTAGCGCGTAATGACTCAGGTGTGCCATCTTTTGCGTCAGCATGCCGCCCCGGTGCGACACAAATTTATTGAGCTGTTTGACGTAAAGATAGGTGAGGGTACCGGCCAGCATCAGGCTGACGGACAATGCAGGAATTAATATGAGGCGCCAGACTTGCGCCTTGATACTGTTATATTTCATGAAAACACAAGCCTTGTGAGCACGGACAGACGAGGTTAACGAGGTGTCATGCGGATTTTTTTGTTGGTTTCACCATAGCACATTCGGCGGTAGAATAGCCCCCCCTTTGCGCCCCCCGGCAATCTACTTTCAGGTATTGAGATGAGCATGGATTTCCCCACGATTGAATCTTTTGTCGGCAACACGCCGCTGGTCCGTTTGCAGCGCTTACCCGGCAAGACGACCAACACCATCTTGCTCAAACTGGAAGGCAATAACCCCGCCGGCTCGGTCAAGGATCGCCCGGCACTCTCCATGATTCGCCACGCCGAAGCTCGCGGCTATATCCAGCCCGGTGACACATTGATCGAAGCGACCAGCGGTAATACCGGTATTGCGTTAGCGATGGTCGCGGCGATCAAGGGTTATCGCATGATTTTGATCATGCCGGATAACAGCACCGCTGAACGCAAAGCCTCCATGAGTGCCTACGGCGCAGAACTCATTCTGGTGTCCAAAGCGGCCGGTATGGAAGGCGCTCGCGACCTGGCGTTGAAGATGCAAGCCGAAGGCAAAGGCAAGGTGTTGGATCAATTCGGCAACAGCGACAACCCGCTGGCCCATTATGAAACGACGGGCCCGGAAATCTGGCAACAGACGCGCGGCACCATCACCCACTTTGTCAGTTCTATGGGCACCACAGGCACCATCATGGGCGCCTCCCGTTATCTAAAAGCGCGCAATCCGGCGATTCGTATTATTGGTTTACAACCTGCTGAGGGGGCCAGCATCCCCGGTATTCGCCGTTGGCCGGAAGCCTATTTGCCCAAGATTTACGACAAGTCGCGGGTAGATGAAATTGTCAGCATGTCGCAACAGGAAGCGGAAGACACCATGCGCGACCTGGCTCGTAAAGAGGGCATTTTTTGTGGCGTGTCCTCCGGCGGCGCGGTAGCGGCGGCGCTGCGGCTCAGCCAACAGGTTGACGATGCAGTAATCGTGGCGATTGTGTGTGATCGCGGTGATCGTTATTTATCGTCCGGTGTTTTTAACGTCGGCGCCTGATACGCCGACTTCTCCCCCAGCGGCCTCTCAGGCTATCACCTCATTCAGCGATACCATTTTATGTCCCACGGAAAAAACGGCGGCAAAGGCAGGAATCCCGGTAAATTGGGCAGCAAGCCGCGGGCCGGTAAAAAGCCCAAAAATTCCCTGGATTTTGACTTCAGTCAAGTCCCCAAACGCAATGCGGTACGGCGTGATGAAACGGTGCCAGCGGCGCGACCCAATCAACGGTTGGGCGAATTTGTCATTGATCGATTAAGCCATGACGGACGCGGTGTGACCCAATGGCAGGGTAAGACCTTGTTTGTGGCGGATGCCCTGGCCGGTGAACGCATCACGGCACGGTTTATCAGCGAACACGGACGCTATGCCGAGGCGGTGGTGGATGAGGTTATCGAGCCCGCAGTACAGCGCCAACTGCCGCCGTGCCCCCATTACCGGCTGTGCGGCGGCTGCCAGTTACAGCACATCCCCGAGGCACTGCAAATTCAGCTTAAACAGGATGCATTGCTGGAACAGATGCAGCGCTGGGGCGGACTCACGCCACGTCACATCCTTCCCGCTATTCAATCCCCCGGCACCGGTTATCGTAGCCGGGCGCGTTTAGGTGTGTGGTACGAAAACGACGGTACTGTCACCCTCGGTTTCCGGCAGCGGCAAAGTAAACAACTCACCCAAATCGATGCCTGCCTGGTATTGGCGCCGGCGTTAAACCGCCTGTTGGCACCGTTGCGAGCCTGGTTGGGTGAATTGGAGTCCGCCGGTGCGGTGACGCATATTGAACTCATCGAAGCTGGCGCTGGTACCGGGGTGATTGTTCGCCATATCAAGCGCTTGACCACCGCCGACAAGCAAGGTCTGCGACAACTGGCTGATGAGCAACAGTGCCAGGCATGGTTACAAGGTGATAAAGGGGCGGCGCTTTCGACAATCGAGGGTGAGGCCAGCGATCCGCGACTAGACTATTCCTTACCGGACTTTGCCGTGGAATTGGGTTTCCACCCCCAGGATTTCATCCAGGTGAATCCCACCGTTAACCGGCAGATGGTTAATCAGGCATTGAACTTGCTTAATCTGGGCGGCACGGAGCGTGTGCTGGATCTGTTTTGCGGTATCGGCAATTTCACCCTGCCGCTGGCACAGCGCAGTGCAGCGGTGTTTGGTGTTGAAGCGGTGGAGGCCATGGTGGTGCGCGGGCGCGAAAATGCGGCGCGCAATGGGTTACAGAACGTAACCTTTATGGCGGCGGATTTGAGTAAATTAAGCGTCAATCAGTTACACCAGCGCTGCGGCAGGATCGATGCCATCCTGCTTGATCCGCCGCGCGATGGGGCGCGTGAAATTGTTTCCAGCATTGGGCAACTTGCCGCCAAACGCATTGTCTACGTCAGTTGCAATCCGGCCACCTTGGCGCGTGATGCCAAGTTATTAGCGGCGAGCGGCTATCAGCTCGACAGCCTGGGCGTGCTGGATATGTTCCCTCACACCGCCCACGTGGAATCCATGGCGTTGTTTGTGCGCCCTTAATTGGTCGTTAGTGGATTTACTATGGTTAAAGTCAGACAGGACCACCCCATTGCCGCCGATGGCAATGTCGACATCGATGCCTGGATCGAGCGGATCAACGGCATCGATTCCCAACCGGAAGCCACCCGAAAAGAACTGCGTAAAGCCTGCGAGGTCAGCCTCGCCGCCGTGGATATTCACAGTGATTTCCAGCACAACTGGGGTGGTGATGCCAACTCATTCCAGATTGGCCTGGAGATGGCGGAAATCCTCGCCGATCTGCAACTGGACCAGGACACGCTGGTCGCCGCTATCCTTTACCGTGCTGTACGCGAAAACAAGATTCCCCTGGTTGAGGTCCAGCAACAATTTGGCGATACCGTCGCCAAGCTGGTGAAAGGTGTGTTGCGTATGGCGGCAATCAGCTACCAGCGCAACGACAACGAAGAGCGCATCCTCGGCCGCCAGTCCCAGGAGCAGGCGGAAAATATCCGCAAGATGCTGGTCGCCATGGTGGACGATGTGCGCGTCGCCCTGATCAAGCTGGCCGAACGTACCTGCGCCATTCGTTCGGTCAAAACGGCCAGTGTGGAACGTCGCCGCCAGGTTGCGCGAGAAGTGGCTGATGTCTATGCGCCCCTGGCTCATCGTCTGGGGATCGGTCATATCAAATGGGAATTGGAAGACCTGTCGTTCCGCTACCTGGAGCCGGAAGAATACAAACGCATCGCCCGTTTGCTGGACGAGCGGCGCATGGCGCGGCAGGAATATATCGACAATATGCTGGCTCTGCTGCGCTCGGAATTGCAGGCGGCCCATATTGATGGCGAAGTCACCGGGCGCGCGAAACATATCTACAGCATCTGGCGCAAGATGAAGCGTAAGGGCATCGATTTTTCCCAGGTTTACGACATCCGCGCGGTGCGCATTCTTGTGCCCACGGTGCGTGATTGCTACACGGTGTTGGGGATCGTCCACAGCCTGTGGCGCAACATCCCCCACGAATTTGATGACTACATTGCCTCGCCCAAAGAGAACGGTTACCGCTCGCTGCACACGGCGGTGATGGGGCCGGAAAACAAGGTGCTGGAGATCCAGATTCGTACTCACACCATGCACGAGGAATCCGAGTACGGTGTGTGCGCACATTGGCGCTACAAAGGCACCGACAAGGAAAACGTGCAGGACAGCTACGAGCAAAAAATTTCCTGGTTACGTCAGGTGCTTGAATGGCACGACGAACTGGGCGGCGAGCCTCTGAAAGACGATTTGCGCAGCGTCAATCAGGACCGCATCTACGTCTTTACACCGGAAGGTCACGTCGTTGATTTGCCTAAAACCGCCACGCCGCTGGATTTTGCCTACCGCATCCATACGGATGTGGGGCACCGCTGTCGCGGGGCCAAGGTCAACAACCGGATTGTGCCGCTCAACTACCACTTGAATAACGCCGATCAGGTAGAAATCCTCACCGGCAAACGCGAAGCGCCCAGCCGCGATTGGCTATCACCGGCGTTGGGTTATGTGAATACCGCGCGGGCGCGGGCCAAGGTGCAGCATTGGTTTAAGGTGCAGGCGCGGGATCAGAATATCGCGGAAGGCCAGGCGCTACTGGATCGGGAATTCAAACGTCTGGCACTGCTTGATCTGGACTTTGAAGAGCTGGCCAAACGTTTGCACTTTGCCAGCCTCGACGATCTTTATGCAGCGGTCGGTGCGAGCGATGTCGGCGTGGGCCAGGTGCTCAACGCCGCGCAAAAATTGCTGGATCTGGCCAACCCGAAAGAGCCGGTTATTCCGTTTCGGGCCAAGTCGTCGCACAAGAAAAAAGAATCGGATTTTTATATCGAAGGTGTGGGTAACCTGCTGACCCAGATCGCCAATTGCTGTAACCCGGTGCCGGGCGATGCGATCACCGGGTACATTACCCTTGGCAAAGGCGTTTCCATTCATCGCCAGGATTGCAGCAATGTGTTGCAACTACAGGCTGACGAACCGCAGCGTATCATCAAGGTGGAATGGGGCTCCGCCCCGCAAAGTGCCTACTCGGTGGATATTATCATCGAAGCATACGACCGCTATGGTTTGCTGCGCGATATCACCGCGTTGCTGGATAACGAACGGATCAATATCAGCGCGCTACAAACCTTATCGGACAAACGCAAGAACACGGTGGACATGTTGATCACCGCCGAGATTCGCAGCATTGATGAATTGAGCCGGATATTGACGCGCTTGAATCAATTACCCAACATCGCCTCGGCGCGCCGAAAACATTAATTTTTTTTGTGCCGGATATGTAGGTCGAATTAGCGGCGCCATGCGCCGCGTAATCCGACACCACAGTGTTCAACATTCAACCCATCACCCAAAGGACTCCGCGTGAACCCACCGCAATACACCGTTGATGATCTCTTATATCTCATGGCCCGACTGCGCGATCCCGACACCGGTTGTCCCTGGGACATCAAACAGGATTACGCCAGTATTGCCCCCTCTACCATTGAAGAAGCCTACGAAGTCGTCGACGCGATTGAGAAACAGGATTTTGCTCATCTGAACGAAGAACTGGGCGATCTGCTATTTCAGGTGATCTTCTACACCCAGATCGGCAAAGAAGAAGGCCGGTTTGATTTTGCCAGCGTGGTATCCGACTTGGTGGCCAAACTGGTGCGACGACATCCCCACGTATTTCCCGACGGCACGCTGCATAGCAAGATCGATAATCGCCATACGCTGCCGGTGGATGTAAAAGCCCGTTGGGAAGCGATCAAACAACAGGAACGGGAAGCCAAGGGTAAAACCGGTTTGCTGGACGATGTTCCGCTCAGCCTGCCATCCCTCACTCGCGCCACCAAACTGCAAAAACGTGCGGCATCGGTGGGTTTCGATTGGGATGATATCCAGGGGCCGATTGCCAAGGTGCGCGAAGAACTTATCGAAGTGGAAGAGGCGTTGGCGCAACAGGATAGCCAGGCGATTGAAGAAGAACTGGGAGACTTGTTGTTCGCGGTCGTGAATATTACCCGCTATCTCAAGATAGATGCCGAGGCCTCCTTACGCGCGGCCAATCGGAAATTTGAACAGCGCTTCCAGTATATGGAACAACATAGTGCTCGCCCTTTGGCTGAGTCTTCAATGGATGAGATGAACCGTCTATGGGATGCGGCCAAGAAAAGTCACTGACATACTTGTATCGCTTCGTATAAAAAAGAATCGATTCATAACTTTTTGTCTAGTGTGACCTGCATCAAAACCAGCTATGCTCTGAGCACGCTCTTCGTGATGAAAAATGCGCAAGGTGGTTGCAACAATCTTCAGGTTTGTTGTTTCCGTCCAAAGAATAAGATGAAGTCAGAGAGAGGTTAGCTTGGATCGGCGTGAAGTACAGCCGGGACATGTGGAGGTTGGCCAGCAAACGGTCAAGATCCACATCTCAGAGCTGAAAATCGGTATGTATGTGTCTAAACTTGATCGGGATTGGCTGGAAACGCCGTTTCTGATGCAGGGTTTTATCGTAGAGAGTCTGGACGATATCGACGCGGTTGCGGAGTACTCCGAATACATCTGGGTTGATGCGGTACAAGAAACCTGGGTGCCGCCGGAAGAGCGGGCAATCCTTGGTCCAAATCCTAAAGCCAAAATCACCTACATCAATAAAGTCTCGGCAGACCAGGAACGCGCTGCAGTGGTCAACGTCTACCGCGAGGCCCGCCGTCTCACCAAGACCCTGCTGGACGACGTGCGTCTGGGTGGCGTCATCAATACCGAACAAGCCAAATCCACGGTAAAAGATTGTGTGCAAAGCGTGTTGCGCAATGCTGATGCCCTGCTGTGGATGTCGCGCATGCGCAGCGAAGATGAGTACACCTCGGAACACTGTCTGAATGTGTGCATTCTCGCCATCGCTTTTGGTCGCCACCTGGGCATGAGCGAACCGGAGCTTGAAAAACTTGGCTTGTGTGGTTTGTTGCATGACGTGGGCAAGATGCGCGTGCCCCATGAAATACTAAATAAACCGGCGGAGCTGACGCCCAAAGAATTCAATATGATCAAGGCGCACACGGTGCATGGGCGCAATTTGTTGATGTCCTCCCCGGGTATTTTTCATGGTGCTGTGGATGTGGCTTACAGTCACCACGAACGTATTGACGGCACCGGTTATCCGCGTAAATTAAAAGCCTCCGGTATTTCGGATTTTGCGCGCATTATTGCCATTGTTGACGCCTATGATGCGATGACGGCGGACCGCTGTTATTCCCGCTCTATTCCCAGTACGGATGCGTTAAAAAATATCTTTAAGGATCGCGGTACGCATTTTGATGAGCGGCTGGCCCTGGAGTTTATGAAGTGTATCGGCTTGTATCCGCCGGGCAGTCTGGTGGAGTTGGTTAATGGTAGTGTGGGTATTGTGTTGGAAACCAATCACCGTTATCGCCATTTGCCGCGGGTGATTGTGGTGCATGATCAGCATGGTAAGTTGGAGAAAGAGCAGGTGTTGAATCTTGCGGAGATAGAGCAGGGGAATCTGGATAAAAGTTTTTTGGTGAAGCGCGCGTTGCGCGATGGTAGTCATGATGTTTTTGTGCGAGATTATAAGGAGAAGGGGTTGGTGTTTAGGATATGAGGGTTTTAATGTGATAGAGGTACTTCGTAGTTCGTTTGGCATTAGCACTTTTATTTTGAAAACGCATGTATACATCCCTGTAGCTCCCTCAAGTCGTCCTTGACTTGAGGGTTTCAAAATAAAAGTGCTAATGCCAAACTTGTATTGTGCCAGCTTCAATTTTATCGATACTCAGCTCTCACCGTAATCGCGATATTCAATCGCAGTAATGTAATAAATTTCTTCCCCCTCGGGTTTGCGTAACACAATTTCATCATCCACTTGTTTGCGCAGCATGGCTTTGGCTAACGGCGAGTCCATGCTGAGTTTTCGTTGGCTCACATCGAATTCATCCGGGCCGACAATTTGCCAGATGTGTTCGTTGCCGTCTTCGTTTTCCAATGTAACCCACGCGCCAAAAAATACCCGGCTTTGATCTTCCGGCAGTCGGTCTACAACGGTTAATACTTCCAGGCGTTTGCTGAGAAAACGTACGCGCGAGTCAATTTCGCGCAGGCGGCGTTTGCCGTAGATGTAGTCGCCGTTTTCGGAGCGGTCGCCGTTTTTTGCGGCTTCGTGAACCGTCTGGGTGACTTGCGGGCGTTCAACTTTCCACAGGTGAGTTAGTTCATCTTTTAAGCGCTTTGCGCCGGCGGCGGTGATGTAGGCCGAGCCTTTGACTGATGGAGGACGCCAACGACCCATAATGCTCAGTGCTCCAGGTGGGTAATGTGAACGGGTGTGATGGATTCGCTCAGGGCGAAACCAAAGATTTTGCTGTAAAAAAATAATTCTGCTTCGATAGCCCGCTCGATATTTTTTGCCTGACGAAAACCGTGGCCTTCCTCGGGAAAGGTGACATAGGCATTGGGAATATCTTTTTCAGTGAGCGCCTTGACCATGGCTTCGGCCTGGTTGGGCGGTACGACTTTGTCTTGTAAACCTTGTAGAAAAATCACCGGGCATTGTAGTTGCTCAATGTGGTAGATCGGAGAGCGGGCAAGGTAGAGTGCTTTTTCTTCCGGGTAAGCGCCGACCAGTGTGTCGAGATAACGTGCTTCGAATTTGTGCGTGTCTTGTGTCAGGGTTTCGAGGTTGCCAATGCCGTAAAGACTCGCGCCTGCGGTAAAACGTTTGCTGAAGGTCAATGCAGCTAACACGGTATAGCCGCCGGCACTGCTGCCGCGAATGGCCAGTTTATCTTTATCCACCAGGCCTTGGGCAATTAAAAAATCCGCACCACTGCACACATCAATCACATCGGTTATGCCCCAGTTATGCTTTAACCGGTCCCGATATTGTCGGCCGTAACCGGTGCTGCCGCGATAGTTCACGTCAAGTACGGCAAAACCGCGGCTGGTCCAGAACTGGATTTTCAGATTCAATGTGGATGAGGTTGCCGCTGTCGGGCCGCCGTGGCACATCACTACCAAGGGGGGCTTTGACTCCGCTGGCGCGGTGAAGTCCGGGTTGTGCGGCGGATAATAAAACCCGTGGGCCATTTCATCATCCTGTGTTGGAAAACTGACCGCCTGGGGTTGAGAAAGATACGCGGCGTCCGGTGTTTGTTGGGCAGATTGGGCCAGTGTCGTTAAGGTGCGCGTCGCATGATCGTAAAGATACAGAGAGATACTGCGCTGTGGGTTTCCGCCGAGCAATAAGGCTTTGCCGGCGCGACAGTGAATGGCTGATATGTCGGTTAAATCGCACGCGATGGTGTGCAGGTTTTTATCCAACAGATTCAGGCAGGCTAGATGCCAACGACCTTGTTGGCTGTAACAACATAAAAGCGTGTTGGCATCAAGAAAGCCGAAGGTGGACATGCCGAATACCCAACGCGGCGTAGCAAATTCTGCCTCCCTGTTGCACAGGGGATCGAGTTGCGGATTGTTTCGCGTCCAGCGATATAAATTCCACCAGTTACTGTTGTCCGAAACCAGCACTAGGTCGCCAGCGGGAGACCACTCTGGTTGAAAGATGGATTCCTGCATACTGCCCGCTATTTTTACGGGCGTGGCCAGGGCGTGTTTATCGGTAAAGTCAGCAATAAAACACTCGGTGCCGTCCCACGGCATTTGGGGGTGTTGCCAGGACAACCAGGACAGACTCTTGCCATCGGGATTCACACGCGGGTTGCTATAAAAATCGGCGCCGCTAACGAGTACGTGCACCTGTTGTGAACCGTCCAGCGCCAGCGCGACAATTGTGTTGACGGGCTCCTGGCCTGTTTGCGAATGGTCTTCCCGCACACAAATCAATTGTTGATGTTGTTCATCCACACAAAAATCTGCGTAATGGTAGGGGCCTTCCGGACTTAATGGCTGCAACGTGTGGTGAGTCGTATCCAGCCGATATACCCGCTGGTCGGCATCCAGCACCAGATAGACAAACTGATGGTGAACCGCATAATTGCCACCGCCATATTCATAGGCGCGGGTGCGCACGCTGGCAGGGGCAGGCAATAGTTCTTCGCGCACGCCGTCATGCAGACGGACCAGGGCATTGCGTCCTTTTTCCTGCGGGCGTGACTCCAGCCAATAGATGACTTCGCCATCAAAACGCGGTTCGCTCAGTTGTACGGTTTTCTCCGTCAGCGACGCTGCGCTGATGGGCGATGTCCAACTGCCATAGGCGGCGGATAAGCGTGTCTCTTTCATACATGACGCCTGTCGGTTAAGTGGCCCGCATTGTGCCTTTGTCCCGCTTGGGACTTCAACCGCCGGTTTTTATTCCGTGTCGATTCGGGTTTAATGGCGGCATTCATGGCTGGATTTTTACTATGGTTTTTACCTCCACGACGTTACGTCAACACTTGCCATCAGACGCGCGGCGTCTGTGGGTAGCGCTGAGTGGTGGACTGGATTCTGTGGTATTGCTGCATGCCCTGGTGCAACTCAGGTTGCCGACGCCGATCACCGCGCTCCACGTTAACCATCAGATTTCTCCCTATGCATCTGATTGGCAGCAACACTGCGCGGCGTTGTGTGCTGCGTTGGGTGTTGAATACATTGCGCAATCCGTCGTGGTTGAGCCCAGCGGTCGCGGTTTGGAGGACGCGGCACGCGCGGCACGTTATGCCGTCTTTGAGGCCCACGTGCGCGAAGGTGACTGTTTACTGACGGCGCATCACGCGGATGATCAGGCTGAAACCATGCTGCTGCGTTTACTGCGTGGCAGCGGCCCGCGCGGGTTGGCATCCATGGCGCGTCAGCGTCCGCTGGGAGCGGGCACACTGGTACGCCCACTGCTGGATATCAAACGGGCTGACCTGGAAGCTTATGCTATCGCGCATCAACTGATCTGGGTGAACGACGAAAGTAACGCCGACACCCGCTATGATCGCAACTATCTTCGCCAACAGGTTATGCCTTCATTGGTGGCGCGCTGGCCGGATTACACGCGCCGCTGGCAGCAAAGTGCGCAGGCTTGTGCGGATAGTGAACAACTTTTGCAGGAGCTGGCTGCTGAGGATCTGGCGCGTGCAGCACCGCGACCGGAACGACAAGGTGTCAGCCTGTTGCTTTCCGTGTTGCGCGATATGTCAGTGGCGCGTCGTCATAACCTCTTGCGCTACTGGTTTCGTCAGCAGTGCTATGCCGCTCCCGAACACGCCCACTTGCAGCAACTTGACGACCAACTCATCAATGGCCGCGTTGACGCTGAGGCCGATGTGCGTTGGGGCGATGTGGCGGTCCAACGCTTTCGGGAACGGTTATATGCCCTGCCTGCAATGACCCCGGTACCCGCGCAACAGGAATCGCCACCCGCCGCAGGGAATTTAATCGGCACTACGCAGGACGTGGTTTTATCGGCCAATTCGTTACTGACGTTTGAATATTGTTCCTCAGCCGCTCCCGCATCATGCCTGCGCGCTGACATCAGCCGGGTTGAGCTGCGCTGGCGCATCGGTGGTGAGCGCTGCCGTCCCGCCGGCCGCGCCCACTCGCAAACCTTAAAAAAACTGCTGCAGGAACACGGCCTGGAACCCTGGTGGCGCGAACAACTGCCGCTTGTCTACGTCGATGGTCAGTTGGCAGCGGTAGGGGATTTATGGGTGTGCGCTGATTTTGTGGCCGCGCCCGGTGCGCCGGGGTACCGTTTGCAGTGGCACATTCGCTGAAACGGCCGGCAGCTTTCCGTTGAGGCAAACCCGGCTTTCTGGTAGTCTGGCGCCCCGTCCTGAAAGGTAAAGGCCAGCCCCTCTGGTTGACTTGCCCACGCATCTGCACTGCATCATTCAATTTCTACAAGGCTTCAAATGACACGCTATATATTCGTCACAGGCGGTGTTGTATCGTCTCTCGGTAAGGGCATTGCTTCAGCTTCTCTGGCTGCCATACTCGAATCCCGTGGTCTGAAAGTGACCATCATGAAACTCGACCCCTACATCAATGTGGACCCGGGTACCATGAGCCCCTTCCAGCATGGAGAGGTTTTCGTCACCGAAGACGGTGCGGAAACCGACCTGGATTTGGGTCATTACGAGCGTTTTATCCGCACCAAGATGACTCGCCGCAATAATTTCACCACCGGTCGGGTTTATGAGACGGTGTTGCGCAAAGAGCGTCGCGGCGATTATCTCGGTGGTACGGTTCAGGTTATTCCGCATATCACCGATGAAATCAAACGCCGTATCGTTGAAGGTGGGCGCGATGTGGATGTGGCGCTGGTAGAAATCGGCGGCACAGTAGGTGATATTGAATCCCAACCGTTTCTTGAGGCGGTGCGTCAACTGAAAGTTGAACTGGGCCCGCAGCACTCCTTGCTGATGCATTTGACCCTGGTGCCATACATCGCCACCGCCGGTGAAACCAAGACCAAACCTACCCAGCACTCGGTAAAAGAATTACGTTCTATTGGTTTGCAGCCGGATGTGCTGCTGTGCCGTTCGGAAAAACTGGTGGACGAAGATTCGCGCCGCAAGATCGCACTCTTTACCAACGTTGCTGAACGCGCGGTGGTGCCCCTGCCCGATGCCAATACTATTTACGCCATTCCCCGTTTATTGAACGAATTTGGCCTCGATCAAATTGTTGTGGATCAGTTTGGCCTGAATTGTCCACCCGCTGATCTGAGCGAATGGGATCGCGTTGTGGACGGCAAACTGAATCCTGAACACGCCGTTACCATTGCCATGGTCGGTAAATACATGGATCTGCTCGACGCTTACAAGTCCCTGAACGAAGCGCTGACCCATGCGGGTATTCACGCACGCACCAAAGTCAATGTGAATTACATTGACGCAGAGCGCGTTGAAACTGAAGGCGTGGGTATCCTGAAAGATGCCGATGCGATCCTTGTGCCCGGCGGTTTTGGCGAGCGCGGTGTCGAAGGCAAATTAATGGCCGTGCAATATGCCCGTGAAAACAAAGTGCCTTACCTGGGCATTTGTCTGGGAATGCAGTCCGTGGTGATTGAGTTCGCCCGTAATGTTCTGGGCCTGAAGGGTGCCAACTCCACCGAGTTTGATAAGAACAGTCCGCATCCTGTGATTGGTTTGATCACCGAGTGGATCACCGCCGACGGCGCGGTGGAAAAGCGTGATGAAAGCTCTGACCTGGGCGGCACCATGCGTTTGGGTGCACAGGAATGTCGTCTGGTCAGCGGTTCAAAAGCCCGCGAAATATACGGAGCCGATGTGATTGTTGAGCGTCACCGTCATCGTTATGAAGTGAACAACAATTATGTCGATCAACTGCAAAAAGCCGGTTTGCGTATCGGCGGCTGGTCGGCGGACGACACCCTGGTTGAAGTGGTGGAACTGCCGGATCATCCCTGGTTTGTGGCCTGTCAGTTCCACCCGGAATTTACCTCAACGCCGCGCGATGGACACCCCTTGTTCAGCAGCTTTGTCAAAGCCGCTTTGGCAAATAAAAAATCCTGAGTCGTTCAGCGATTGGAGAAAAGTGTGACAGCAAAAACAGTACAGATTGGTAAGCTCAACGTCAGTAACACCCTGCCGTTTGTGTTATTCGGCGGGATGAATGTACTTGAGTCGCGCGACATGGCGATGCAGGTGGCTGAAGCCTATGTAACAGTGACCCAAAAGCTGGGTATTCCTTACGTTTTTAAAGCGTCTTTCGATAAAGCCAATCGCTCATCCATCCATTCCTACCGCGGTCCGGGCATGGAAGAAGGCTTAAAGATTTTCCAGGAAATCAAACAAACCTTTGGTATTCCTGTGATTACCGATGTGCACGAAATTTACCAATGCCAACCGGTGGCGGATATTTGCGACGTTATTCAATTGCCCGCATTCCTTGCACGTCAAACCGATCTGGTGATGGCGATGGCCAAAACCAACGCTGTTATCAATATTAAAAAGCCGCAATTTCTCAGCCCAGGACAGATGAAAAATATCGTGGAAAAATTCCGCGAGTGCGGCAACGATAAAATTATTTTATGTGACCGCGGCACTAACTTTGGCTACGACAACCTGGTGGTGGATATGCTGGGCTTCCGTACCATGCGCGATGTCAGCGGCAATGCGCCGGTAATCTTTGATGTAACCCATTCCCTGCAATGTCGCGATCCGATGGGCGCCGCATCAAGTGGGCGCCGGCATCAAGTGGCCGAGCTGGCCCGTGCAGGTATGGCGGTGGGCCTTGCCGGTTTATTTCTGGAAGCGCATCCCGATCCGGATAACGCCAAATGCGACGGCCCCAGCGCGTTGCCCCTGGACAAGTTGGAACCTTTCCTTGCACAAATGAAAGCGCTTGATGACCTCGTAAAACACTTTCCTCCCCTGGACATCAAGTAATCTATTAATTTTTTAAAGAGAAACATTGGAGTAACCATGAGCAAGATAGTCGACATTAAAGCGTTTGAAGTATTGGATAGCCGCGGCAACCCCACGGTCATGGCGGAAGTCATTCTGGAAAACGGTGCGGTAGGTTCAGCCTGTGCACCGTCTGGCGCTTCAACCGGCTCGCGCGAAGCCCTGGAACTGCGCGATGGCGACAAGTCCCGCTATATGGGTAAAGGTGTGTTGAAAGCCGTTGATAACATCAACAGCACTATCAAAGGTTTATTGGTAGGTATGGATGCGCTGAACCAACGCGCATTGGATGATGCCATGCTTAAAGCTGATGGCACAGACAACAAATCAGTACTCGGCGCCAACGCGATTCTTGCAGTGTCTCTCGCTGCAGCAAAAGCCGCTGCGATTGCTAAAAAAGTCCCGCTCTATGCACACATTGCTGACCTGAACGGCACCCCCGGTAAATACTCCATGCCGGTGCCAATGATGAACATCATCAATGGTGGTGAGCACGCCGACAACAACGTCGACATCCAGGAATTTATGGTGCAGCCGGTCGGTGCCAAAACCTTTGCTGAAGCCTTGCGCATGGGCGCAGAAATTTTTCACAACCTGAAAAAAATCCTGCACGATAAAGGTTTGAACACGGCGGTGGGCGACGAAGGTGGTTTTGCACCTAACCTGCCGTCTAACGAAGAAGCCCTGAAAGTTATCGCGGAAGCAGTGGCCAAAGCGGGTTATAAACTGGGTGACAATGTGACTCTGGCACTGGATTGTGCAGCGTCAGAATTTTACAAAGATGGCAAATACGATCTGGCCGGTGAAGGCAAAGTATTCAGCTCCACCGAGTTCTCTGATTACCTGGCCGACCTCGCCAACAAATACCCAATTATTTCTATTGAAGACGGTAAAGACGAAAGCGATTGGGACGGTTGGGCTGACCTGACCAATAAGATCGGTAACAAAGTGCAATTGGTGGGCGATGACCTGTTCGTGACCAATACCAAGATCCTAAAAGAAGGTATCGAGAAAAAGATTGCTAACTCTATCCTGATCAAATTCAACCAGATCGGTTCGCTGTCTGAAACCCTGGATGCGATCAAGATGGCGCAGGACGCCGGTTACACCGCTGTGATTTCTCACCGCTCCGGTGAAACTGAGGACACCACTATTGCCGATCTGGCTGTGGCTACCGCTGCCGGTCAAATCAAAACCGGTTCACTGTGCCGCTCTGACCGCGTATCCAAGTACAACCGTCTGTTGCGCATCGAAGCCGAATTGGGCGCCGCCGCACCTTACAAAGGTCGCGCAGAGTTCAAGGCATAAGTTACTCCTTGTTATACAGAACGGGCCCTCAGTGGCCCGTTTTTGTTTTCTACTTAACATGTCGTTCATCAGCGGGTGCTATTCCCCGCCACAATTGTGTAAGATTGCCGATCATCACTCATGAGCAACTGACGCCATTATGAAATGGATGCTGGGTATTTTGATTATTCTGCTGGCTGCGCTGCAATATCGCCTCTGGATCAGCGAAGGCAGCCTGGCTGACGTGAACCGTTTGGAGCGGGAAATCAAAATACAGCAGGCCGATAACAGTCGCTTGCGTGAGCGCAACCGGATTCTGGCGGTTGAGGTGGAAGACCTCAAAACCGGTCTCGACAGCGTAGAAGAACGCGCGCGCAATGACATCGGTATGATCAAAAAAGACGAGACATTTTTTATGATTCTCGAACCCCGGCGCTGATTCGATCAGTCCTTATTTCACTCGCCCATGACACACACAAATACCCCATCTCGCTATTGGATTATTGTACCGGCCGCCGGTGTTGGTGCTCGCATGGGCGCGGGAATGCCGAAGCAGTATTTAACCCTGCTGGGTAAAACCATCCTTGAACACACCCTTGAGCGGTTGCTCGGTCTGCCGAATGTAACGGGCGTATTGGTTGCTATCAGCCCGACAGATAACATCTGGCCGCAACTTCCTGTCAGTGCCAATCCGCGCATCACGCGCATAGATGGCGGCGCTGAGCGCAGTGATTCCGTGTTAAATGCGCTAGAGGCATTGGCCGATCAGGCGCAAGCGCAGGATTGGGTGCTGGTGCATGATGCGGCGCGTCCTTGTATTACGCTGTCAGCTATTCAAAACTTATGCGCTGTATTGGTGGACGATCCGGTGGGCGGCATCCTCGCCGTGCCGGTCAGCGACACGATCAAACGGGTTGATGCGAATCACACCATTGTACAAACCCTGGATCGCACGCAACTGTGGCAGGCGCAAACGCCGCAACTTTTTCGTTATGGTTTATTGCGTGCATCACTCGCCAGCGCTCGGGCGCGAGGGCAAACCATCACCGACGAAGCGTCGGCCCTGGAAGCGAATGGGCACCCACACCGGGTAGTGGAAGGTCGCGCCGATAACATCAAGATTACCCGGCCAGAAGACCTGGCTTTGGCACACACCATTTTGCAACAACAGGAAACGACTCAATGAGAATCGGACACGGCTACGATGTTCACGCTTTTGGTGCCGGCGACAAGATTGTTATCGGCGGCGTGGTTATCCCGCATCACCATGGCTTGATTGCGCACTCTGACGGCGATGTCCTGTTACACGCATTGTGCGATGCCTTATTGGGTGCCGCGGCCCTGGGTGATATCGGTAAACACTTTCCCGATACTGATATGCAATACCGCAATGCCGACAGCCGCGCATTACTGCGCATGGTGTACAGCAAAGTGAAAGCCAATGGCTGGCGGCTGGAAAATGCGGATATGACTATCGTCGCGCAAGCGCCGCGAATGGCTAATTACATTCCTCACATGGTTGAGCATGTCGCAGAGGATTTACAAAGCCAACTGAGTCAGATCAATATCAAAGCCACCACAACCGAGCGTTTGGGTTTTACCGGACGTGAAGAAGGCATTGCCGCTTATGCGGTGGTGTTGCTGGCCAGGCTGTGATGCCCACCGCGAAAAGGATATTCCACCATGCCCATCATCCAGTCTGAGTTTTGTTCTCCCTGGTGGATGCCCGGCGGGCATATGCAAACCTTGTTGCCGGTCATTATGCGACCGCTAGCGCCTTCAACAGATATTCGTTTTATCCACCTTCCGGATGGTGATCAACTCGCCGCAGATTTTTACACGGCGGATGTTCCCGCCGATCAGCCGCGTAAATTATTGATTGCTACTCACGGCCTGGAGGGCAGCTCGCGGCAACCTTATGTGTTAGGCATTTGCCATGCGGCGAGACGGGCCGGTTTTGATGTGCTGGCCTGGAACCTGCGCGGTTGTGGCGATATCGATAACCGTCTGGCCACATTATATTATTCGGGCTGCAGTGAAGATCTGGATGCGATGGTGACCTGGGCTGAACAACAGGGATACCACCAGATTTATTTGGCCGGCTATTCATTGGGTGGCAATGTAGTGCTGAAATGGTTGGGCGAGCAGGGCAGCAACGCGCAAATACGCGGTATCCAATGTGTTGCAACAGCATCAGTGCCGGTAGATCTGGCCGGGTGCGTGGAGACGCTGGATCATTGGAGCAAGATGATTTATCGCCTGCGTTTTGTGAGTGATATGAAAAAACGTTTGCGGCGTAAAGCAAAAAAATTTCCGGACCTGATCGATTTATCGGTGCTGGAAAAAATCCACACGTTGCGCGACTACGACCACCATGTTTCCGCGCCGTTGAACGGCTTTAGCAGTGCGGACGAACTTTATGCGCGCTGCAGCGCAAAATATTTTCTTCATCGTATTGCGGTACCCACCTTATTGGTCAATGCACAAAATGATCCCTTCCTGAACGCCGCCTGTTATCCCATGGACGAAGCGCGAGATCATCCAACTCTCACCCTTGAATTAACCAGAACCGGTGGTCACGTCGGCTATTTGAGCAGCTCTGGTGATTGGTGGATGGACCAACGGTTTCTGCAATATTTTTCACAACACGCAACAATCACCTTTCGCGAGCCGTATTGAGTTATGTCTGTTTCTTATTCGCTGGATTTTCCTTGTGCGTACGGCACACCCACCTATGCAGGGGACTTCCGCACCCAGCCGGAAGATTTTCAGGTTGATGAGGTTCTGGGTTTTGAACCGCAAGGGGAGGGCGAGCATGTGTATCTGCATATTCGCAAGCGCGGTGAAAATACGGCCTGGGTTGCAGAGCAGATTGCGCGTTTGGCGCAAGTCGGTATCATCGATGTTGGATACGGCGGTCGCAAAGATCGTCATGCAGTCACCACCCAATGGTTCAGCATTTATTTACCTAAAACGGAAGAGCCTGACTGGCAAGGATTGAACAGCGATTCTGTACAGCTTCTCGCGCGGCATCGGCATTCGCGCAAACTGCGTCGTGGTGAACACGAAGAGAATCAGTTTGTTATTCGGTTGCGCAACCTTGAACAGGCAGCCGTAAGTGAGGTTGAGCAACGATTGCAGAGTGTCGCTACCCAGGGTGTGCCAAATTATTTTGGAGAGCAACGCTTTGGTCACCAAGGCAATAATTTATTGATGGCAGAGCAGCTTTTCAGCGGAAAAGCCATACGCGATAAACAAAAGCGTGGCCTGGTGTTATCAGCGGCACGTTCCTACCTCTTTAATCAACTATTGGCCAATCGGGTGCAGCAGCACAACTGGTCTATGCTGTTGGCAGGCGATCCTGAAAATGTTCCCAGTGGTCCGCTGTGGGGGCGCGGTCGGCTGACCAGTAGCCTGGCCACTCTTGCGCATGAGCAGCAAACACTAAACGCCTGGGCTGAATGGTGCGATGCGCTGGAACATGTGGGTCTGCAACAGGAGCGGCGGCCTCTGGTATTGCGCCCCCGTGATCTGACCTGGACTTGGGAAACTGATGTAGCAACCCGGCATCTGGTGATCAGTTTTACGCTGGGTAGCGGTGAATTTGCGACGGCCGTCTTGCGTGAGCTGGTGAGAGTGCAATCCGCGCGTTCCGAATGAGCCCCCGAGGTTAACCGGAGGCGCAATGAGATTGTGGTATAGTTGGCCAATTTTGGGGTGACTGCCAAGGCAGTCAGGTAACAAGTGAACCCGTCAGCTAAAGAACCGGGTACAGAAAAAGGTGAGGGCTGAGCGTGAGTAGTTTGATCTTCGAGGGCATTGGTATGACCTCGCAACGCACCCGTGAACGTTTGATCCAACGGTTAAGCGAACAGGGTGTTACCAATATTCGGGTATTGGATGTTATCCGCAACACGCCACGCCATATCTTCCTCGATGAAGCTCTTTCCCACCGCGCCTATGAAGACACGGCGCTGCCTATCGGCTACGGACAAACCCTCTCCCAACCCTATATTGTGGCGCGCATGACCGAGATCCTGCTGGGCGCCAGTGGCGGCAAACTTGAAAAGGTTTTGGAGGTAGGAACAGGGTCCGGTTACCAAACTACAGTCCTCGCACAACTGGTCGGTCAGGTGTTCAGTGTGGAACGTATCAAACCGCTACAGGACAAAGCGCGTGATCGGTTGCGGCAACTGGGGCTGCGCAACGTTCAACTTAAACATGCCGACGGGGGATATGGTTGGCCAGAGATGGGGCCCTACGACGGCATTCTAAGCACGGCTGCACCGCGCGCCGTTCCTGACGAGTTGCTTGCCCAGCTGGCCCCCAATGGTGTGCTGGTGATTCCAGTGGGCGGACAGGAGCAGGAATTGCATCTGGTTATGCGGGATGGCGACACAGATAAGTTCGTTACCCAAAAGCTGGAACCGGTTAAATTTGTACCTCTTTTATCTGGTACGACTCGCTGAAGCAGATGTGGCACATCTAATAACATGTGTAAAAATTTTCACCAAAGAATTGGGTTTTTAGAGCTTAACTTCGGAAAAACACGAAAAATGACCCTTTTTATGCCTCAGTGAGTAATAAAAAGTTAGATATTTTTATAATAAGTTTTTTTTATTAAGTTCTAAAATTAATAAAGGCGATTAAAAATTAACCTGCCGGACTGAGTTTTAGTATGCTACAGCGGTCTTACACAACGCCGTTAATCTTTGGTCGCTTGATCGCTATATCGATCATGTTCCTTGGGTTACTCGCCTGTGGCTCGCCGCAGCCCGCGCACGTTGTTGATCGCGCACAGCCACCCAGTCGAAAAATCCAGAATCCCGGGGAGCATCAGGTCAGTCGTGGAGAAACCCTGTTTTCAATTGCCTGGCGCTACGGCCTCGACTATCGGCAATTGGCAAATCACAATAGAATCAACCCGCCATACACCATCTACCCCGGTCAAAAAATTCGTCTCGATGTAGGCATTGCTCCGCCAGCCTCCGCGTCTGTCCCCCGAACGAATCCGGTGACCTCCAGACCCCAGGCCGCTCCGGTGACCCGCCCGCCCCAAGCAACCCCTGCACGACCAACAACGGCGTCTCGTTCGGAAAATAAAACACCAAACACACCAGCGACATCCCAGCCGCCGCTGTTAGCTGGCGCGCCGAATTGGCAGTGGCCGGCCCAAGGTAGGGTGCTCTCTGGATTTCATGGCAATAATGGCCTCAACAAGGGTATTGATATCGGCGGCAATTTGGGACAGCCTGTGCTTGCAGCAGCCTCGGGACAGATCGTGTACGCAGGAAGCGGACTGCGCGGTTACGGCAAGTTGCTCATCATTAAACACAATGAAACCTACCTGAGTGCCTATGCGCACAACCATCATCTGCTGGTAGAGGAAGGCGACGTGGTTAAAGCCGGGCAAAAAATTGCCGATATGGGTTCAAGCGGTACCGATAGGGTAAAACTTCATTTTGAAATACGTCGCGATGGCACTCCGGTAGATCCCATGAAATACCTGCCCAAGCGTTAAAATGAATTCACCCTGTTTTGGCGTAAGCCGACCACCGTTACCAAACGGGAAGTACAAGGTGCAGCTTGTGTACGCTGGAAAAACGGGCACAGAAAGCCCAGCCAGCAAACTGAAATAAGGGGCTAAAACAATGACTACAGAAAATAGGGAATCTACATACGATCGCGACGATGTATTCCTTGCGCAAGATATCGATTTTGATGAAAGCGATATCCTGTTAGCAGACAGTGATGATGACGATGATCTTCCCAAGCCTGTCCCACGCGTTGCCAGCGAGCGAATCGTTGACGACAAGTTCAACAAGACACTTGATGCCACTCAAATTTACCTGAACGAAATTGGTTTCTCTCCCCTGCTCAGCGCGGAGGAAGAAGTTTATTTTGCCCGCAAGGCGCTGAAGGGCGACGAGGCTGCACGTAAGCGCATGATTGAAAGCAACCTGCGTTTGGTAGTGAAGATTTCTCGTCGCTACGTTAATCGCGGTCTTGCATTGCTGGATTTAATTGAAGAGGGCAATCTTGGCCTGATTCGCGCCGTTGAAAAATTTGATCCCGAGCGTGGATTCCGTTTTTCCACTTATGCCACCTGGTGGATTCGTCAGACCATCGAGCGTGCGATTATGAACCAGACGCGCACGATTCGTTTACCTATTCACGTCGTCAAAGAATTGAATATTTATCTGCGCGCAGCCCGCGAGTTGGCGCAGAAGCTGGATCACGAACCGACGCCGGAAGAAATTGCTAATCTTTTGGAAAAACCGGTCTCCGATGTGGAGCGCATGCTCGGCCTGAATGAGCGTGTTACCTCGGTTGACACACCGGTAGGCGCTTCGTCTGACCGGACGATTGTCGACACTATCGCCGACACCCATGTGTCAGACCCTGCTGCACTTTTGCAAGACAGTGACCTCACCGCCAGCCTGGATGGTTGGTTGGAAGAGTTGACTGAGAAGCAACGTGAAGTATTGGCGCGCCGGTTTGGATTGCGGGGCCACGAAGTGAGTACGCTGGAAGAAGTCGGGCATGAAATTGGTTTGACGCGCGAGCGTGTACGGCAGATCCAGGTTGAAGCATTAAAGCGTCTGCGCGACATTATGGAAAAGCAGGGCCTGAACAGCGAAGCGTTGTTTAGCGTCTAGTATGTTTTAGCGTAAAAAGGGCGGCTTCGGTTGCCCTTTTGCTATTTGAAATGTTTATTGCGTGGATCCTTGTTCCTGATGCGAAAAACAGACATAAAAAAACCGCGCATTGCGCGGTTTTTTTATTGCCGAACTCAGCGTTCCAGATGCTGCAATTTACCCGGCACGCCATCCCATTCTTCTGCATCAGGCAAAGAGTCTTTCATCTCGGTGATATTGGGCCACACTTCCGCCAACTCTGCGTTCAGCTCCAAAAATACTGCCTGATCTTCGGGTAGTTCATCTTCAGAAAAAATGGCATCAACCGGACATTCCGGTTCACACAGGGCGCAATCAATACATTCGTCAGGATGGATCACCAAAAAATTGGGGCCTTCGTAGAAGCAATCAACGGGACACACTTCCACACAATCTGTGTGTTTACATTTAATGCAATTTTCCCCAACCACAAAAGTCATAGGTGACTCCAAAAATTACCGTTTTCAAAAGAGCGGCCATTTTAAACACCCTTTAGATATTTTGGTAGGCTTTTGCTTATCACTAAAATTGAAGAGGTTTTTCACATGAGAATGATTATTTATAACTGGGGCCGCCTACCTTCCCTCGCTCAAAATGTCTTTCAATCGATAAAGCTGTTCCAGCGCTTCGCGCGGTGACAAATTATCGGGATTAATTTTCTTCAACGCTTCCACCGTTGGATCGGGCATGGCATCAAATAAACCACCTTGTAAGGGCATGCCCGCTTGTTGCACAACGGGGGAGTGTTCCAGGTGCACGCTCACCGTATTTGCAGGTTGGTGAGGATGGGCACCTTGCTCAAGCAGATGTAACTGTTCCTGGGCCTGGCGTAAAACCGCCGTCGGTATACCGGCCAGCTTGGCCACCTGGAGGCCATAGCTTTTACTGGCCGGACCTTCCTGTACTTTATGCAGGAAGACGATATTGTCGTTATGTTCCGTCGCGTTCAGGTGAACGTTGGCGATGCCGGGAATCGTGTCCGGCAGGCTGGTGATTTCAAAATAATGCGTGGCAAACAGCGTGAAGGCGCGCAGCTGTTCAGCCAAGTGTCGTGCGCAAGCCCAGGCCAGCGCAAGGCCGTCGAAGGTGCTGGTGCCGCGCCCGATTTCATCCATCAGCACCAGGCTGCGATCTGTGGCGTTGTGCAGGATATTGGCGGTTTCGGTCATCTCCACCATGAAAGTAGAGCGCCCGCCCGCCAAGTCATCGGAAGAACCGATACGTGTGAAGATGCGATCTACAATACCGATTTCTGCTTCCTGGGCGGGTACAAAGCTGCCGATATGCGCCAGCAGCACAATCAGCGCCGCCTGGCGCATATAGGTGGATTTACCGCCCATATTCGGGCCGGTGATGATCAGCATGTGGCGGTCCGCGCGGAACATCAGGTCATTGGGTACAAATGGCGCACTGGTTACCTGCTCCACAACGGGGTGACGTCCGCCAAGAATATGAATGCCCGGTTCGGGTTTGAGTGTGGGGCGGCAAAACCCGAGACTATCAGCACG
This sequence comes from Cellvibrio sp. ARAG 10.3, assembly GCF_051846955.1. NCBI lineage: Bacteria > Pseudomonadati > Pseudomonadota > Gammaproteobacteria > Cellvibrionales > Cellvibrionaceae > Cellvibrio > Cellvibrio sp. ARAG 10.3. The sequence goes on along the minus strand of NZ_JBPYCU010000008.1, from coordinate 120,707 downwards.
CTCTGCCAGGGTAGTGATGACATCCAGCTCTGCGACCGCAGCCGCGGAATCCTGTAATGGCACCAGCTGTTCATTGAGGATATCCAGCAGCGCTTCATACAGCGCTTTTTCACGTGCCAGCGCCCGGCTTTTAGCGGAGAGTGCCTTGTCTTCAAACTCTTTCAACTCTGGTGTGATGTAGCGCTCGGCATTTTTAAGGGTCTGACGGCGGATGTAATCCGAGGGTGCTTTGTCGGACTGCGCGCTGGTCAGTTCGATGAAATAGCCGTGCACGCGGTTATAGCCCACCTTCAAGGTTGGAATGCCGGTGCGCTCGCGTTCACGTGTTTCCAGTTCGACCAGATAATCCCCGGCATTGGTGCTGATATTGCGCAGATCATCCAGCTCCGCGTCATAACCTGGAGCGATGACGCCACCTTCACGAATCACCACCGGTGGATTTTCAATAATCGCCCGCGCCAGCAAATCTACCAATTCAGGAAAGGTGCCAATCTGTTGTGCAAGGTGTTGCAGGTGGGGTGACTGGGCAGTGCCTAATTCGCTCTGTAATTCCGGGTAGGTCGCCAGGGACATCATCAGGCGTGACAGATCGCGCGGACGAGAGGAGCGCAAGGCCAGACGCCCCAGGATGCGCTCCATATCACCGACCCGCTTGAGGATGCCGTGGACGAGTTCAAAGCCGTAGTTTTGTTGCAATTCTGCAATGGCAGCCTGGCGCGAGCGCAAGCTGGCCAGATCGCGCAGCGGGCGATTCAGCCAGCGACGCAGTAGACGGCTGCCCATACTGGTAGCCGCGCAATTAAGCACGGAAAACAGCGTATGTTCATCACCGCCATTCAGGTTGGTATCCAACTCGAGATTGCGTCGCGTGGCGGCATCCATGATGACCGCTTCGTCGCGATTTTCATGGGCAAGGCTACGCACATGGGGTAGGGCAGTGCGCTGGGTTTCCCGAGCATAACTGAGCAGACAGCCGGCGGCGGCAATCGCCACCGGGAGATGATCGCAACCGAAGCCGGCGAGGTCCTGGGTGCCGAATTGTTGGATGAGCAAGCGTTGCGCTGTCTCCAGTTCAAATTCCCAGGGGCCGCGACGGCGCAGGCCTTTACGATTTTCAGTCAGTTCCGGCAAAGACAGATGATCATTGATCAACAATTCAGCCGGATTAAGGCGTTGCAACTCACCGAGTGCCGCATCCAGGCCTTCCACCTCCAGCACCAGAAAGCGGCCACTGGCCATATCCAGCGAGGCGATACCGAAGGTATCCAGATGTTGATGTATCGCAACCAGCAGGTTGTCGCGGCGTGAATCCAGCAGCGCTTCGTCGCTGACCGTGCCGGGTGTCACAATGCGCACGACCTTGCGTTCTACCGGACCTTTACTGGTGGCGGGGTCGCCAATTTGCTCGCAGATCGCTACCGATACTCCCGCGCGTACCAGCTTGGCCAGGTAACCATCGGCGGCGTGAAAAGGAATGCCGGCCATGGGAATAGGCTCGCCATTGGATTTGCCGCGCGCGGTTAATGTCACATCCAGCAACTCGGCTGCTTTCTTTGCATCGTCAAAGAACAACTCATAGAAATCGCCCATGCGATAAAACACCAGCTCATGGGGGTGTTGGGCCTTGATACGCAAATATTGCTGCATCATGGGTGTTTGTGATGAGAGATCTTGGGTCGTTATGGTCATAGGATGTGTTATATCAGCAGGATTGGAGGATGAGACCAGCCGGATTTGCCGCCTGAAGCCGCCGGAAAAGGGGATCAAGTTTACGTTTATTGAGAGTCGCTTTCAATTAACGAAAACTCGCCTCCAATAGCAAAAAGTCGCTCGGCCTGACGCTGATAGATCATTAAAATGCTTGCCCTCCGCCCTGGGCTGGCATACTTTTTTGAAGCTTACATGGAGCTTATCGATGACAGATAACCGGTCCCTGATTCAGCTGGCCACCGACTTGGGGGAAACCCTGCAACAGCGGCATTGGCGAGTGGTTACAGCGGAATCCTGCACAGGCGGAGGTGTGGCAGCAGCGATTACCGCCATTCCCGGCAGCTCCGCCTGGTTTGAATACGGGCTCGTCACATACGCCGATGCGGCGAAGCAGCACTTGTTGGGGGTTGACGGTCGTACCCTGGTAAAGGAGGGGGCTGTCAGCGAAAGCGTTGTCCGCCAGATGGCTGCTGGTGCGCTGTCGTTATCGGGCGCCGATATTGCGGTGGCGGTCAGCGGTATTGCCGGTCCGAGCGGAGGCAGCGCAGCCAAGCCGGTCGGCACCGTATGGTTTGCCTGGGAAATTGCGAAAGGACCATACAGCGTCCAGTGCCACCACCTGGAGGGTGAGCGCAATAAAGTTCAGCAGCAGGCTGTAGTGATCGCATTGGAAGGGTTGCTGGTCCTCTTAAATGAGAACCCAAAAAAACCTGAATAAATTAACAGTACTGTTTGCGTATACAGCTTTTTGGTGTATGCTTTGGCCAGTAGTCAGTACCAGTGGTAAGTAAAAGCTGGCGCAAAAACTGACAAAGAAGCCACACAAAAAATCAGATCATTTTTTTCATTTTAATGTTGAGGTGTCGGATGGATGCGAATAAAGAAAAGGCGCTACAAGCAGCCCTGAGTCAAATCGAACGTCAATTTGGTAAGGGTACTGTGATGCGCATGGGCGACCGGGAACAGGTTGCCATTCCAGCGATTTCTACTGGCTCGCTGGGGCTCGATGTAGCACTGGGAATCGGTGGCTTGCCCAAAGGCCGGATTATTGAAATTTACGGACCGGAGTCTTCCGGTAAAACAACCCTGACTTTACAGGTTATTGCCGAAGCACAACGCCTGGGCGGTAACTGTGCTTTTATCGATGCGGAGCACGCACTCGATCCCATCTATGCCGCCAAGCTCGGTGTCAATGTTGACGACCTGATTATCTCCCAGCCGGATACCGGCGAACAGGCTCTGGAAGTGACCGATATGCTGGTGCGCTCCGGCGCGGTAGATGTACTGGTCGTTGACTCGGTAGCTGCACTGACACCGCGGGCGGAAATCGAAGGTGAGATGGGCGACCATCACGTCGGTTTACAGGCGCGCTTGATGTCACAAGCCCTGCGTAAGATCACGGGTAACATCAAGAATGCCAATTGCCTGGTGATCTTCATTAACCAGATCCGCATGAAGATCGGGGTTATGTTCGGTAACCCGGAAACCACCACCGGTGGTAACGCGTTGAAGTTCTATGCATCTGTGCGCCTGGATATCCGTCGCATCGGTGCCGTGAAAGAAGGTGAAGAAGTTATTGGCTCCGAGACGCGCGTTAAAGTCGTGAAAAACAAAGTTGCTCCACCCTTCAAGCAAGCAGAGTTCCAGATCCTGTATGGCAGCGGTATTAACCGTATGGGTGAGATCGTTGATTATGGAGTCAAGCTTGGTATGGTCGATAAAGCGGGAGCCTGGTATAGCTACCAAGGCAACAAGATTGGCCAGGGTAAAAACAATGTTATGAAATTTCTGCAGGAAAATCCGGAGATCGCCAAAGAGCTGGAGCAGAAAGTTCGCGCGGAACTGCTTAATACACCGCAGTTGTCACTGGGCACCAGTGCCGACTCAGAAGACGAAGTAGAGATATCCTAAGTCTTCTACGACGGAAATCATGCTACTGATGGCTTGATTTCCGTCGCTCCTTTCATAGAACGTTTTCATCACAGAATCCCTTCATTATCTGCGGCTGAACTTCATTATTGGGGCAGAGTCGAATTTTTATCCAGCGCTACCACCCGGAAGACTTTGTTGGTCTGTCGTTAGACTAGTTAGAGTGTGTAGACTAGTTGCGTGCTGATAAGGCGGTGGGTATGCTGAACGCCAGATTTCATCATTACCCGTTAAAACCGATAGCCGAAAGGCCGACTAGAGAGGTGTGAAATGATTCGCTTTAAGCAGATGGGGTTGTTACTGGTGCTCGCGTTGTTGGGTGCTTGCTCAAACAAACCCTATGTTGTCACTGATTACCTTTCGGGTTATGACTTTTCTGCCCTGAAAACCTACCAGGTTGCAGAAGCTCGACAAGACACTAACGAAAATATCCTTATCTCTCCGTTTACCTTTAGCCACATCCACTCGGTGGTGGATCGTGAGCTGGCTCAGCGTTATCAACAAGCACCGGCTGATGCCAAGCCGGACTTCCTGGTGAATTATCATATCGTCATTGAAGAGAAGCTGGATCCGGGCACTTATGATCGCCTGTACGGATATGGTTATTACGGCAGAGGCTATCGTTATTATTATCCGGCTCCTCTTTTTTATGGCACCACCGGAGCTCCCCGGGTCTATAACCAGGGTAGTTTGATTATTGATATTGTCGATGCGAAAACAGAAAAACCCATTTGGCGTGGTGTATCAGAAAAACGTTTGCGCAGTGGTTTGACGCCGCAAGAGCAGCGCGACATTTTAACCAGTGCAGTGATTGAGATTATCAGTAAATTCCCACCGATCTGAGAGTAAATTTATCGGGTGACTGATGGCCGCTTTGCGGCCATTTTTTTGAATACCGAGTGCGGGAAAAGGAATCATGGCAGATAAAACGATAATGTCCGATATCAGGCTGGCAGCCATGAATTTATTGGCCATGCGGGAACACTCAGCATTTGAGTTGCGACGTAAACTTGCCCGGCGGTTTGATGACGCTGATATTGTTGAAGCCGTCGCCGTGTTAAGCGCAGAGAATCTGCAAAGCGATGAGCGTTATACCGAAGCATTTATCAATATGCGTAAACGGCAAGGCAAAGGGCCGGTACGTATTGCGCTGGAATTAAAAGAGAAAGGTGTCAGTGAAGCCATTATCGGTATTTATCTCGGTACCTCGGATCACGATTGGTTTGATCTGGCACTTGCAGAAAGACAAAAGCGCTTCGGTGTTGCTGAACCGCAGAATGTAAAAGAAAAAGCGCGTCAGATGCGATTTCTGCAATATCGGGGTTTCACCCAGCCCCAGATTCTTGCTGCTCTAAAAACAGAGTAATAGCCTTCTTTGTTGGTTGCGCAGTTGATCTCTCACTGCAACCCGTTAACAAGTGTTATATCACTGTAAACAATTGTTAACTGCTTATCGTTCGTTCCCTCTTCAGCGTAATCTTTTGAAATAAACTTCTGTTAACACGCGCTTTAATCTACTCCGGAATGATCGCTCTTCGCACCACCTGCATCAGCTGTGTACGGGTGTGGATGTGTTGTACTTCACATCGGGAAGATATGGTAAAGTCTGCGCCAAAAAACGATTCCTGCTCTTAGGGCATTTGGGTATACGAGAGAGATAATGATGATGCGATTGCACCTGCCGGGAGCCATATTCATTGGCTCATTGATGATGTTCACTCAACCGCTGATGGCTCAAACCGCAAAAGCCGTGGACGTTATTGTCCAGGCTGTCAGTTTGCAGCCGTTGGAGAGCCGCATCGAAGCGTTGGGCACCTTGCGGGCCAACGAATCCATCCGCTTGACTTCTAACGTTACCAAGACGGTAACCCATATTAATTTTGAAGATGGTCAGCGCGTCAAGAAAGGGCAGGTACTGGTAGAAATGACCAATGCTGAAGAGCGTGCCCTGTTAGCTGAGGCGCGCTTCAATGCCGAAGAGGCGCGCAAACAAATGGAGCGGGTGCGCTCCTTGGTCGAAACAAAAGCCGCATCCCAATCACTGCTTGATCAACGGATGCGTGAATATGAATCTGCCAACGCGCGCTATCTCGCTATTGAGGCGCGTTTGCAGGACTTGCACCTCGATGCACCTTTCAATGGTGTTGTTGGTTTACGCAATATCAGCGTCGGTGCGCTGGTGTCTCCCGGTGATCTCATTACCACAATCAACGACGACAGCCGTATGAAACTGGATTTTACCGTCCCGGCAATTTACCTGCGCAGTTTGCAAGTGGATTTGCCCATCATGGCCAAAAGCCGTGCGTTGGGCGATAAAGTCTTTGAGGGTAAGATTTACAGTATTGATAATCAGATTGATCCGGTTACCCGTGCGATTACCGTGCGCGCGTTGTTGCCTAATGATGAGGGTGAATTAAAGCAGGGCATGTTGATGAGTATTGATCTCTATGCCAATAAGCGAGAAGCCCTGGTGATATCTGAGGCAGCTCTAGTGCCATTGGGTAGTGATAATTTTGTGTTTGTCGTTCAACCCAAAGGCAATGAACTGACGGTTGAGCGTCGTCAGGTGAACATCGGGCAGCGTCTGCGCGGTGCGGTTGAAATTCTCAATGGATTGGCAGCCGATGAAAAAGTGGTAACCCATGGTCTGCAAAAAATTCGCGCCGGTACACTGATCAACATCACCGCTGAAGAAACCGGTGAGGAAAGTTTATCCGAACTGCTTAATTCAACTCAGTCCTGAGGGTAACGCCGATGCTACTCTCTGATGTTTCGATCAAGCGCCCGGTTTTTGCTTCCGTTATCTCCATTCTACTTATCGCCTTTGGCCTGGTTGCTTTTGAACGCCTCACATTGCGCGAATATCCCGACATTGATCCGCCGGTGGTATCCATTCGCACCGACTATCCCGGCGCAGCGGCGAGTATCGTCGAGACGCGCATCACCAAGGTAATTGAGGACCGCATCTCCGGTGTGGAGGGCATCCGCTATATTGAATCCAGCAGCGAGAACGGACGCTCCAACATCGTAGTGCAATTCGATGTTGGGCAGGACATGGACGCGGCAGCAAACGATATTCGTGACCGGGTATCGCGCGTGCTGGGTAATTTACCTATCGAAGCCGAGCCGCCGGAGGTTGAAAAGGTAAGCTCGGATGAAGACGTTATCCTCTGGTTCAATTTCACCAGCGACAATATGACCACACCGGAGTTGTCCGATTACGCGCAGCGCTACCTGGTGGATCGTTTTTCTGTTGTGGACGGGGTTGCGCGGGTCAGGATCGGTGGCGAAAAACGTTATGCCATGCGCATATGGCTGGATCGGCGCGAACTGGCCGCGCGCAACCTTACCGTTAATGATGTTGAAGATGCCTTGCGCGCCGAGAATATTGAACTGCCGGCGGGCAGTATTGAATCGGAAGATCGTCAATTCACCGTGCGCATGGCGCGCAACTATCTTACTGCTGAAGATTTCTCCCGGCTGGTGTTGCGCCGCGGTGAAGATGGTTATCTGATTCGCCTGGGTGACGTCGCCCGGGTTGAGAAAGGCACCGAAGAAGATCGAAATATGTTTCGCGGCAACGGCATCAATCAAGTGGGGATCGGCATCAGCAAACAATCCACCGCCAACACCATTGATGTGGCGCGGGGCGTAAAAGCCGAGCGTGACCGTATTCTCGCTACCTTGCCGGACGGCATGGGTATTGAAGACAGCTATGACAGTTCCATCTTTGTGGAGCGCGCTATCGAAGAAGTTTATCTCACCTTGGGCATTGCTATTTTTCTCGTGGTGCTGGTGATTTATCTTTTTCTCGGCAGCGTGCGTGCCATGTTGGTGCCGGCCGTGGCGGTGCCGGTTTCGATTATTGCAACGTTTACTGTGCTAGCCGTGCTCGGCTTTTCGGTCAATATGCTAACGCTGCTGGCGTTGGTGTTGGCTATTGGCCTGGTGGTGGATGACGCGATTGTGGTGCTGGAAAATATTGTGCGCCACATGGAAGAAAAAAATAAACCGCCTTTGCTGGCGGCATTTGACGGTGCGCGCGAAGTGGGCTTTGCCGTTATTGCGACGACCCTGGTGTTGATTGCTATTTTTGTTCCGATTGTGTTCCTTAAAGGCGATATCGGTCGCTTGTTTTCCGAGTTTGCGATCACCATGGCCGCCTCTGTAGCCTTTTCATCACTCATTGCATTGACGCTCTCGCCCATGCTCGCGTCCCAGTTTCTCAAACGTAATGACCATAAAAATAAACTGGTGGATAAGATCAATGAGTGGACCATGTGCCTGCGCCATTACTATACCCGCGCCATCAACGCCTGCCTGAAGCGCGACAAAATGGTGGTGGTGATCTTTGCAATCTTATTGCTTTCGACATTTATGCTGTCGCGTTTGATTCCGTCCGAATATGCTCCGCGAGAAGATCGCGGTACATTTTTTGTGATGGTAAACGGGCCGGAAGGCGCCAGTTATTCTTACATGGAAGAGTATATGAATGAGATTGAAGCGCGCATGATGGAGTATGTTGATAGCGGGGAAATTAATCGCTTGATGGTCCGTGCTCCGCGATCATTCGGGACAGCGGAAAATTTTAATAGTGGGATCATCATCGCGGTGATGAATGACTGGAGTTTGCGGCGCAATGCGTTTGTGGTGATGGATGAAATCCGCGCGAAGCTCAGCGACTTGCCCGGCGTGACAGCAGCGCCGGTGATGCGGCAGGGCTTTGGTTCACAGACCCAAAAGCCGGTGCAATTTGTTATCGGCGGCGGGTCTTACAATGAACTGGCCGAGTGGCGCGATATCATGTTGGAAAAAATTGAAGCCAGTAATCCCGGCCTCGAAAGTATTGATTGGGATTACAAGGAAACCAAACCCCAGGTTGAGGTCATCATCGACACCAATCGCGCGGCGGACCTGGGCGTGAGCGTCAACAACATCGGCCGCACATTGGAAACTATGCTGGGGTCGCGCCGCGTCACCACGTATATTGACGACGGTGAAGAATACGATCTGATTCTGCAAGGCGAGCGCGACGAGCAACGCACCACGACCAGCCTGCAAAACATGTACGTGCGCTCGGAACGTTCCGGCGAACTGATTCCGCTGGCGAACCTGGTGCAATTGCGTGAGATGGCCGATGCCAGCCGTTTGAATCGTTACAACCGTGTTCGCTCACTGACCATTGAGGCTAACCTTTCTGAAGACCTGGCATTGGGTGAAGCACTGGATTATCTCAATGGTCTGGTGAGAGAACATTTACCCGATTCTGCCGTTGTGGATTACAAAGGTTTATCCCGGGATTTTCAAACCGCCGGGGGCTCGGTCATGTTTATCTTTTTGCTCGGTATCTTGATTACTTTCCTGGTGCTGGCAGCGCAGTTCGAAAGTTATGTTCACCCGTTTGTTATTATGCTCACGGTGCCCCTGGCAATTCTTGGTGGCATGTTGGGGCTGTACATCACCGGAAACTCCTTTAATTTATATTCGCAAATCGGCTTGATTATGCTGATCGGGCTGGCGGCCAAGAACGGCATTTTGATCGTGGAATTTGTCAATCAGCTACGCGATCGCGGCGTGGAATTTCATCAGGCACTGCTGGAGGCATCGTCCGCACGCCTGCGCCCGATTCTAATGACCAGTTTAACGGCCGTTGCGGGGGCGGTGCCTTTGGTTATTTCCAGTGGCGCCGGTTCGGAAACCCGATTTGTTATCGGTATCGTGGTGATTTTTGGAGTACTCCTGGCCACCTTTCTGACATTATTTGTAGTGCCTGTGGCTTATAGTTTACTGGCGCGTAACACAGGCTCTCCCGGTGATGTCAGTCGCAAGCTGGAACAGGCCCATCGCGATTATTATCACGATGAACCATCAAAACCAGATTAAAAATTATTACAAAAACTAACAAGAGAGAAGGCTATGAAGTCAACCATAATAAAAATTTTGCTGTTATATTTTGTATGGATGGGCACGGGTTGTGCGACTCATCCGCCGCAATCGCTATGGCGTATCGATTCGCTGGAGCAAATTGCCGGCCTGCCCGTGGCGGTGCAAGGTAATCCACAGCTCGTGGAGTCGCCCTACGGCAACGCGGTGATGTTTGACGGTGATGGTGACCGCTTGGTGGTGGACAATAATCCATTAGACGGCGCCAGTGAATTCACCGTGGAGATTATCTTCAAACCCAATGACGCCTATCCGAACAATCTGGAGCCGCGCTTCTTTCATATTGAAGCACCGGAAAATCCCAATCGCCGCATCACTATTGAGCTGCGTTTGAATGATCAGCACCAATGGTATCTGGATACCTATATCAAATCCGAATTGTCGCAGTACACACTGATTGATTCGAGTCTGGTTCACCCAATGGAGCAATGGACCCACGCAGCGATTACGTATAAGGATCGACAATTCACAGCATTTGTTAACGGAAAAAAAGAATTGTCAGCCGAGGTTGATTACCTGCCTATCGCGCCAACTGGCAAAACATCAATCGGTGCGCGGATGAATGAAGTACATTGGTTTAACGGAGCGATTCTGGCGGCGCGTATTACGCATCGGGCATTACCGCCGGAGAAGTTTTTACGGTTAGACGATTTTTTGCTGAAGTAAAACTGGATGGGCCAAGCGCTGGAACAGGCGACCAAATAAAAAGCCGGTTCATCTGTTTGATGAACCGGCTTTTTATTATCTAGCGATTAATTTTTTCTTTCAGGAAATTCACAATGTCATTCGCCGGAATCTCCTGCTTGTCGGCATCGCGACGACCTTTATATTCCACTGTGCCACTTTCCAGACCGCGATCGCCCACCACCACGCGATGCGGAATGCCCATCAATTCGGTGTTGGCGAGCATGACGCCCAGGCGTGCTTTCTCATCATCCATAAACAACACCTCAATGCCGGCAGCCTGTAACTCTGCATACAAGGCTTCGCATTGTTGTGCGACGGCAGGTGACTTGCTGATGTTGATCGGGATCAACGCGACATGGAAGGGCGCGATGGAATCGGGCCAGATAATACCGTTCTCATCAAAATTTTGTTCGATAGCGGCGGCGACGACGCGCGTGACACCGATACCGTAACAGCCCATGATCATGGTTTGCTCTTTGCCGTTTTCATCCAGCACGCGCGCCTTGAGCGCCTCAGAATATTTGGTGCCGAGCTGGAAGATATGACCCACTTCAATACCGCGTTTGATATCCAGGGTGCCTTTGCCATCCGGACTCGGATCGCCTGCTACCACATTGCGAATATCGGCCACCATCGGCACGTGAAGGTCGCGCTCCCAATTCACGCCGGTCAAATGGAAGCCGTCTTTGTTGGCTCCGCACACGAAATCAGCGAGATGCGCTGCGGCATGATCCACGATGATCGGTATTTGCAAACCGACGGGTCCGATTGAGCCGAGGCCTACACCCAGTTCCGCTTTAATGCGAGCTTCCGGCGCAAACGTCAGGGGCGCTGCAACGCCCGTTAATTTTTCCGCTTTGATGTCGTTAAGCTCATGATCACCGCGCAGTACCAGAGCGACCAGGGGCTGTTCTTTACCGGTCTCTGCTTCGCCCAGCACAATCAAGGTCTTGACGACTTGTGCCGGCGACACCTTGAGGAAGGTGCTCACTTCTTCAATGGTGTGTTGTTGAGGCGTGGCCACTTCGTGCAGTAACTGGCTGGGTGCTGGCCGTGCAGATGCCGGTGGCAGCGCCTCGGCTTTTTCAATATTCGCGGCGTAGTCACTGCCGCTGCTAAACGCAATTGCATCTTCACCGCTGGCGGCGAGTACGTGGAACTCGTGGGAGAAAGCGCCACCGATGGAACCGGTATCCGCCAATACCGGACGATACGCCAGGCCAATGCGACTAAAGATATTACAGTAGGTGCGATGCATCACATCGTAGGTTTCCTGCAAGGAATCCTGGGTCAGGTGGAAGGAATAGGCGTCCTTCATAATAAATTCGCGCGAACGCATCACACCAAAACGCGGACGGATTTCATCGCGAAATTTGGTCTGGATTTGATAAAAATTCGCAGGCAATTGTTTGTAGCTGTTCAATTCATTGCGAATCAAATCCGTGATGACTTCTTCATGGGTTGGGCCGAGGCAGAACGCGCGATCATGCCGATCATTGATCCGCAACAGCTCCGGACCATATTGTTCCCAACGGCCTGATTCAACCCAGAGTTCACTCGGTTGTACCACCGGCATCAACACTTCCTGGGCGCCGGACCGGTCCATTTCCTCGCGGATAATACGTTCAACCTTGCGCAGGACACGCAAGCCCAACGGTAACCAGGTATAAAGACCGGAGGCGAGTTTACGAATCATGCCGGCACGCAGCATCAGCTGATGGCTGATCACTTCGGCATCGGCGGGTGTTTCTTTGAGCGTGGCAATTAAAAAACGGGTAGCGCGCATAAACGTGGCTTCTTTTTTCAGTGGCTATACTGGGAATGTGAGATGGCTTCTAGTGGATCTCAGGGTGGAGCGAACCTGGCACGGTAACCTGTGTCTTAAGCCATGCAACGGCTCAAATCATCGTGACACCCGGGATCAAAGCCGCTTATTCTACGGTGCTTGATGCGCGCGGTACAGAAGGCATCTTCAGATTCGTCGATTTATGCGGCGGCAGGATTCCGGACTTTGCTAAAAAGGTAATGACCATGTTTGAACTTCACCCCAGACTCGCGCAGGACTCTGTAATCATCGGGCGCTTCACACTATCCCTGTTGCTGTTAAGCAAAGACGCCAACTACCCCTGGTGTATCCTCGTGCCGGAGCGGGAGGATGTTTACGAAATCCACCACCTCAGCGAAGAAGATCAACTGCAACTGATCCGCGAATCCTGTCGCCTCTCCGAAGTCATGACCAGTTTATTCGACGCACACAAGATGAACGTTGCGGCCTTGGGTAACGTGGTGCGCCAACTACACATTCATCATATCGCCCGTTTCTCCGACGACCCGGCCTGGCCACAACCCATCTGGGGCAAGGTCAATATAGTGGATTACACGCCCGAACAACTGCAGGATCGCATCAAACGTTTGCAAAATGCATTAGTCGGTGAAGGCTTTGAGATTATCCGGCCGTCTATGTGATCCGGCCGAGTCTTGGCACAATATGAGTTTGTCATTAGGGGCCTTGGTTTCGAAACCCTAAATTCAAGGATGAATTGAGGGAGCTACAGGGATGTATTCATGCGTTTTCGAAACCAAGGCCCCTAATGACGAACGGACAACGAAGCACCTTTACCCGCATCACCGACCACAAATAAAAAACCCCGCAATTGCGGGGTTTTTTATTAACCAAAATCAGGCTGATATTAAAGCGCCATTTCTTTCAGTTTTTTCAGCGGGCGCACCTTGACGGATGTGCTGGCTGGTTTGGCTTTGAACATCACTTCTTCGCCAGTGAAAGGGTTAATACCCTTGCGCGCTTTGGTTGCCGGCTTCTTCACGGTGGTGATCTTTAACAGGCCAGGCAGTACAAACTCACCTACACCTTTTTTCTTAACGTGACCTTCAATAATGTTGGTCAGCTCGTCCAGAACAGACTGTACTTGCTTTTTGCTCAACTGAGTCGCATCAGAAATCTGAGTCAGCATCTGGGTTTTGTTTTGACGTTCTGCGATGGGCTTCACAACAGCAGGAGCAGCTTTGGCAGCAACTTTTTTAGCAGGCGCCTTGGCTGGTGCTTTTTTAGCGGCGGGCTTGGCTGCAGCTTTGGCTGGTTTTGCGGCTGGTTTTTTAGCGGCCATATTGGTTTCCTTTTAATTATTCACGTAAAACACACAAGGGTTAGCTGTGTGCAATAAAGGGTTGAATCGAAATACCTGACCATTGTTCAAACAGAAAGTTTTGTTGAAGGCGTCTTCAAAAAACCCTGTTTTTATAGGCTTAAATCGCCCACCACAAAGGTTGACGCTATATATATAGTATAAAAATTGAATCGGCAACAAAAAAGTAGCGTTTTTCCCGAAAAAAACACGGTTTTTGGCCATCAAATATGCAGTTGTTGAAGATCAGCTTCGGGTTCGGCGTACTGCCACAGATAATCAAAGGTTTCGCGCAGGCGTTTAACTTCAACAGCGGCTGCATAATTGGCGAAGCCGCGGTAGACCAGATCATCGTTCTTGAACAGCAAGCCGTCATTATCGCGCAACATAAAACCCATGTCGGTATTTTCTGGCTGGAGGGTTAATTTACGCAGTAACACTTTGCTGGATAACCGTTGGGATAAACGTGCCAGCTTGTGGCCCCGTTCAATTAACGGCTTCGTGTTTTTAACCAGCAGTTGTATTTGAGCGAAGCGGCTGCCGCGCACCAATTGCGAGAGCGCGCTGACAAATTCGTCTTGGTCGTAAAGTGGAAAATCCAGGTCGGTACTGAGGATGGCGATATGGCGGCGGGCATCTTTCGCCAGAGCCAGGGCGTGCTGCTGAAAGTCCGCACAATTTTCCAGCAAGATTAATTGGTCGCTGACGGAAGAAACCTGGCTCATGGTAAAGGCTCCTGATGGACGCGACCATACCACATCGTTATGTGGGGAATGCCGGCATCCATAAACTCTGTGCCTTGGGGCACAAAGCCGAGGTGTTGATAAAACGCCACCCGTGCCGTTTGTGCATGCAGATATAAACGGGCGTCGGGGGATTGGTGAAGGCACCAGTTCATCACATAAACCATCAATGTGCGGCCGACGCCTTGACCGCGATAGGCTTTTAATACGGCCACGCGCCCGATGTGATACAGGGGCCTTCCCTGTGTATCAGTTTCTACCAGCACACGTGCTGTCGCGATTGCCTTGCCGTCATCCAGATGGGTCATAAAATGCACGGCCGTTTCATCCAGCCCATCCCATTCATCTTGCGCAGAAACGTGTTGCTCATCGATAAAAACATGCGTGCGAATGTCGCGCAGCGCTCGCTGTGCTACTGGCCAGCTTACCTGCTGATGGTGATAGGCAAGGTTATTCATCCAGTAACAGGCTTTCCTGATGAATCAATGCGTTGAGCACGGGAAGATTGAGCGGGTCCTCAAGTAAAGGTTCCAGTGTGGCCCAGTCGATCTCGGTTACCTGGCACAGGGTTTCAGCCAGCTCGCGCGAGCAGCTGAAGGCTTGGCCATCAATAAACAATAAGGTTTTGGTCGGCAACGCATGGTAGGCGAAGCGTGCCGCAGGATGACGCCAGAGCAGGAGATTATCGTCGCGCATGGCGGCTTGCCAGTCGTCGGCTTCGATGGCCTCATCGTGTTCCATGTCTTCGGCGTATTTCCGTTCGGTCATGTGCTTGCCAAACCAGTGAGCGAGGTTTTCATCGGTCAACTGCGCCAGCAGAATATTCTTGAGTTGCTGTAGTGCCGTGTGGCTGATTTCGCCGGGATTGGTTTGCAGTGTCAGGTCGGGATCACTAAAACGGTGATCGTTAGTCAGGCGCGTAGCGATGTCCTGGGTTAATTCGCACAAAATATCCGCGTGGCTGGGCGCACGAAATCCGATGGAGTAGGTAATGCATTCGCCCTCGGCAATACCCCAATGAGCGACCCCCGGCGGAATGTACAGGATGTCGCCCGGTTCCAGCACCCATTCTTCTTCGGTATCAAATTGTTTGAGAATATTCAGCGAGGTGCCCGCGACCCGCTCGGAATGCACATTACAGGTTTGCCCGATACGCCAGCGACGCTTGCCCGCGCCTTGCAATAAAAATACATCGTAGTAATCAAAGTGCGGCCCGACGCTACCTTGATCCGGTGCGTAGCTGACCATGATGTCATCCAGGCGCCAGTTGGGAATAAAACGAAAGTGTTGCAGGAGTTCATGGACCTCTGGAACCCATTGGTCGACGGCTTGTATCAAAAGCGTCCAATGGGTTTCCGGTAATGTGGCAAAGGTTTTTTCATCGAAGGGACCATGGCGCAATTCCCAGGGCGTCTTGCCTTTTTCCAGCACCAGGCGCGACTCTACTTCTTCTTCCAGGGCCAGACCGGCCAGTTCATCGCCGTCCAGAGGCGAGACAAAACCGGGCAGGGCGTTGCGAATCAGCAGGGGTTTTTTCTGCCAGTAATCGCGCAGAAAATTTTCAACAGGCAAATCGCCCAGGTGGGTAAGTGGGTGAGTCATAGACATCTCGATCAGGGCAGTGAAACAGGACTGCGATTCTAATCGGCAAGACGCTGGACGTCGACAGAGACGGAGAGTGTATGTTGTTGTCCGCCACCAAAGATGATGCCTTTGAGTGGCGTCACATCGGAATAGTCGCGGCCCCAGGCGGTGGTGATATGTTGTTCACACGCCATCTTGTTATTGGTGGGATCGAATTCAAACCAGCCTTCGCCGGGAGAAAAAACAGCAAACCATGCATGGGTTGCGTCGGCGCCCACGAGTTTTTCCTGCCCCGGCGGGGGCAGGGTTTCCAGATAACCGCTGACATAACGCGCGGGGTAACCCAGCGAGCGCAGGCAACCGATAGCGAAATGTGCAAAATCCTGGCACACGCCACGCTTGTGTTTCAGCACATCGCTCAAGGGGGTGGCGACATCCGAGAAGCCGGGATCGTAGGTAAACTCGGTGTAAATTTTTTCGGTTAATTCCATCACCGCCGACAAAAACGGCCGGTCATCCACAAAAAGCGGCGCGGCATATTCAGCCAGGTCAGGGTGTTGCTGGACCATGGGCGAGTCCAGTAAAAATTCGCGCGCCGTGAGGCATTCCGGGTCCGCACTCTGGTGTAGCCGCTGTTTGCTGTAGGCGCAGGTGTTGCCGAAATCCAGGTTGCGGTTGATCGGCATTTCATCCACGCGGATGTGGCTGGTTACTTCAACCTCCAGTTCTGCATGGTCCTGCTCAATAGAAAATTGATAGAGCTGGTTACCGAAATAATCCGTGCGTGTATGACTGACCGAGGCGGCGGGCGAGGTCGCGATAGCGATAGTATCCAGCTGCTGGTTTGCGGTATTGCGCGGCACAACGTACGCAATATTGTGACAACTGCTGACCGGTTGTTCGTAGGTATATTTGGTCACATGACGCACGATAAATTTCACAGGTGATCCTGCCATTCCGTATTTTTTACCAGGAGTTGCGGACTTTGTGCATGATCAAAATAGCGCTGGCTGATTTCTTTACCAGCGGCTCCGACCAGGTAATGAGCGCGCGCCAGCAACTGATCCAATGGTTGGCGAATGGCACCGTTGCTTTCAGCCAACTGGGTCACGTCACTTAATTTCAGGGCGGTAGTGGCTTCGAGTAATAATTTGCGTTCCCGCGTCAGTAGGCCTTGGGTGTTGGGTAATTCCGCAAAATGATATTCGAGTTGTTCCAGTTGATAAATCAACGAACGGGGGTTGTTGCTATTAAGCACCAGCATCTCCAGTCCGTTTTCCATGGTGATGCCGTTCTGGTAACGCCGGCGATAGGGAATCAGCGCTTCGCCGCACTGCAAGGCGGATTCAATCAGGAGGTCTTGCGCTGAAGGATCAAATTTCGGCACCAACAGCGCGCGCAATAAACTGATGCTCTGCAAGGCGCGTTCCATACGGCGGCCCATTTCGATGAAGTGCCAACCGTGGCCGCGCAGCATACTTTCGTGAATCAAACCGGCGAGCGCCAGCAGGGTAGTAACCAGTGGATCAAGGGCTTCTTCCGGGGCGGAGAGCGCACCGGGTGTTAACGCGTTATTGAGCGTTTGCAATTCATCGCCGATATCGTTGATGACCCGCTGGGTATCACTGGAGAGTTGCTCCTTGACTTGCTCCGCCGCGTTGATCATCGCCGTTAAACTGTGGGCGACACTGCCGGTGCGATTCATGTCGAGCAGGATGGACAGCATCTCCGGCTCCGGGTCGCTGAACAATGTCGGATTTTCAGCCGCAAAGCCGGGGTAGGTGTAAGTTACGTGAGTCACGGCGCTCAGCAATGAACGATAAACCGGATCGGGCAGGCTTTCCGATTTATTCAATTGCATAAATACCGTGCGCAGTAAACGCAACGCGGATTCCGCCCGTTCGGCATAGCGGCCCATCCAGAATAAATTTTCCACCACCCTGCTGGGCAGCTCGCTGGTAATTTCCTGGGGCTGGTATTTTTCGCTGCTGCGCAAGGTAACCAGTTTTTCCGGTTCAGTGGCCAGCACCCAGGTATCTTTGGATACTGAGCCGCGCTGGTTGGAAATAATTTTTTCGGTGGTGTCGAGATTGACCCGCGTCAAACCGCCGGGCAATACCGCGTAAGAAGACTCGCTGGCCACCGCAAAGGTACGCAGGATAGTTGCGCGCGGCTGGATAGCTCCCTGATGCCAGGTGGGCGTATAGGCGCAGGGAATGTATTCCTGGGCCACGTATTGCAGCGGATTTTTGTGGAGGCGGTTTTTCCATGCCTGCAATTTTTTCTTATCCAGTTCAGCACCGTAAACTTCGTACAATCCCGGCCGCCGATAGGTGGGTTTAATCAACAGGTTGTGCAGATTGTTGCACACGTAATCCAGTTCCTCGGGGTTGCCGCACCACCAGGTGTTGACTGACTCCATTTGCAGATCACGGCCCAATAAATGGCGGGAAATCGCAGGCAGGTAACGCAGCCATGCCGGATTTTCCAGCACACTTGAGCCGAGCGGATTGGCGATGGCCACATTGCCCATACGCGCGGCATCCAATAAGCCGGGCACACCCAATTGGGAATCGCCTTTTAATTCCACCGGATCGCAATACACATCGTCGACGCGGCGCAGAATCACATCCACACGCTTTAAACCGTCCAGGGATTTCATCCACACATAACCGTCGCGCACGATCAGGTCTCTGCCCTGAACCAGATTGAATCCGAGATAGTTGGCGAGATAAGCGTGTTCAAAGTAGGTTTCGTTGTAGGCGCCGGGCGTCAGCACAACGATACGGGCAATGCCGCCGTTGGGGTTGAGATCCTGCAATTTCTGGCGCAGGCGGGCAAAAAATAACGAGAGGCGATGAACGTGGCTGTCGCGGAACAGGCTGGGAAACACGCGGCTCATCACCGTGCGATTTTCCAACGCATAACCGGCACCGGAGGGCGCCTGGGTCCGGTCTGCCATCACCTTCATGACGCCGTCAGGTCCACGGACCAGATCCACACCGTGCAGGATCAACTGCTGTTCGCCTTTCAATTTCAGGCCATTGCACGCCCGCAGGAAGCCGGCGTGGGCGTACAGCAGTTCCGGCGGAATGACGCGCTGTTTGATCAGGGAACGCGGCCCGTACACATCATCCAGAATCAGGTTAAACAATTCCGCCCGCTCAACCAGCGCACTTTCCACCTGGCTCCAGGCTTCACTGTCGATCAACAGGGGGATGGGGTTGAGTTGCCAGCTCTGGTTATTGGCGGGATCGTTGTAAACCTTATAGGTTGCGCCATCGTCGCGCAGGATACGTTGGGCTTTGATTTGCCGCTCTTCAATGCCGTCGAGGCCGAGGGTTTGCATGCTCTCCAGCAGGTAGCGCCAATGGGCGCGGATCTCGCCATCGGGTGAAAAGGCTTCGTCTACCCCCTGGTTGAGGAAGGGGTAATCAAGGCTGCGTGGGACAGCTTTCATCGGTTCGGATGGATTCATCGAATACATGACCTGGATACGGCTTGCCTGGGCGTGGCGTTAAATATTGCATTGTATGCTTTTTATACACGTAGTGCGGAGGATTGTGGCACGTTAATTGGAGCTTGCCTAATAGCTTCCGCACAATCAGTAGCGATTCGACCCGGGGTCGACAAACAGATTCAGCCCTGCGGTCAAAACCCCCATACCAGCGCGCGCTACCCCACAGAGCACTGCGGCGGTCAGCGGCGCAAATCCAGTGTGTACGGGTATTCATCGGCTGGTTCCTCCGGCGGCGGGGCCATCGGGCGCGGCGGGTGTTTGTGTTCAAAAAACTCCCGCAGAATCTTGCCCGCTGGCGTGGTCGGCAGGGGACCCGGTGTATGGCCAAAGTCAAAGAACCGGTTGCCGCGCCGGGATTCTGCTTCGTTGGCATTGACCGGAAACCGATCATAACTGCGTCCGCCGGGGTGGCTGACATGATAGGAGCAACCGCCGATGCTCTTCCCGTTCCAGGTATCGATCAAGTCAAAGGTCAGGGGTGAATGGATACCGATGGTGGGGTGCAGTGCCGAGGGCGGTTGCCAGGCGCGATAGCGAACCCCGCCGACAAACTCGCCCTGCTTGCCCGTGGCATTCAGACAGACCCTGCGGCCATTACAGGCGAGCAGGTAACGTCCCGGCGTCAGCCCGGTCACTTTCACTTGCAGGCGCTCCACCGATGAATCGACATAGCGCGCGGTACCGAAGCTGGTCACTTCCTCACCCAGCACATGCCAGGGTTCGATAGCCCAGCGCAATTCGATGGCGATATCGTCCAGTTGCACCCGGCCATAATGCGGAAAACGAAATTCCTCAAAGGCCGCCAGCCATTCCAGTTGGAAGGGATAACCCTGTTCATTGAGGTCATTGACCACATCGCGCAGGTCTTCCCACACATAGTGCGGCAGCATGAATTTGTCGTGCAGCAGGGTGCCCCAGCGCACCAGCGGCTGGTGGTAGGGTTTTTCCCAGAAGCGGCTGATCAGGGCGCGCAGCAGCAGTATCTGCACCAGCGACATACGCGCGTGGGGCGGCATCTCGAAGCCGCGAAATTCCAACAGCCCCTGGCGCCCGCTGGCGGTGCCGGGTGCGTAGAGTTTGTCGATACAGAATTCGGCGCGGTGGGTATTGCCGGTGATATCAATCAGCAGGTTGCGCATCAGTCGATCCACCAGCCAGGGCTGTTCGACGATACCGTCGGGCATGTGTTTGAAAGCAATCTCCAGTTCATACAAGGCCTCATCGCGGCCCTCATCCACCCGCGGTGACTGGCTGGTAGGACCTACAAACAAGCCGGAAAACAGGTAGGACAAACCGGGGTGGTGCTGCCAGAAGGTCACCAGGCTGCGCAGCAGGTCCGGTCTCCGCAGGAACGGACTATCGGTGGGTGTGGGGCCACCAAAGGTCACATGGTTACCGCCGCCGGTACCGGAGTGGCGGCCATCGAGCATGAATTTTTCGGTGGCCAGCCGGGCCTGGCGTGCATCTTCATAGAGCGCTTCGGTATTGGCAACCAGTTCCGGCCAGTTGGACACCGGATGAATATTCACTTCAATGACGCCGGGGTCCGGTGTGATCAGGAATTTTTTCAGGCGATGGTCTTTGGGCGGTTCATAACCTTCGATCACCACCGGCAGGCCCAAGGCACTGGCGGTATCTTCAATGGCTTCGATCAGCGCCACATAGTGTTCGAGGTAGGTCAGCGGCGGCATAAAGACATGCAGCCGGCCCTCGCGCGGTTCAAAGCAGAGGGCGGTGCGGATCGCATAGCCCGCCTCCAACGAGTTGTTAAAGCGTCGTTCGCCAGCGGTGGCACCACCGGTTTTCACATAAGCCTGCCCGGCATTCGCCAGTGGCGGGCGTTCCGCCAGGGGATCGGCCTCGGGCTGATATCGGTCATCGTCATGCTGCGGGGATTCCACTGAGCCGAGCGGCAGGCGCAGGCCGAGGGGCGAATCGCCGGGAACCAGCAGCAGGTATTCAGTGCGCAGTTGCCAGCGGCCGGTAATCCAGCGCTGTTGTGGAAAGTGCCACTCAATCGGCAGCACAAAACCGGTCGCTATGTTCAGGCCCCGTGTCAGCAGGCGAGCGAGGCGCCGCCGTTCCAGGCTGTCTTTCAGGTCTGCCTTGGTGGGGTCAACATCCGGGGGAAGTTGCTGCTCGGTCCACAGGTAATAGAGCGTGTCTTCATAGGCCGGCATCAGGTGTTCCGGGTTAACGCCGATACGCGCGCAAAAGGCATCCGCGAATTGGCGGGCGCCTCGATGATCAACATCGTAATCCTTATCCGCCCGCGCCAGATAGCGGTCATCGCGCCACAGGGGTTGACCGTCGGTACGCCAGAAACATCCCAATGCCCAACGTGGAATTTCCTCGCCGGGATACCACTTGCCTTGGCCGTAATGCAGCAAACTGCCGGGCGCAAACGTCTTGCGCATGCGCAGTAGCAGGTCTTTTGCCAATTTAAGTTTATCGGCGCCCAGGGCTTCGGTGTTCCATTGAGCGGATTCCATGTCGTCAATGGAAACAAAGGTAGGTTCGCCGCCGGTGGTCAGGCGGACGTCCTGCTGTTCGAGTTTCTGGTCTATCAAGGTGCCCAGCGCATTGATGGTAGCCCATTGTTCCTCTGTATAGGGCTTGGTCACGCGCGGATCTTCCAGGATGCGGAAGACTTCATTGTGGTAGCTAAAGGTGACTTCACACTTGCTGGTGGCACCGGTGACTGGTGCCGCGGATATCGGGTCCGGGGTGCAGGCCAATGGAATATGACCTTCGGCGGTCAGCAAGCCTGATGTGGGGTCCAATCCGATCCAGCCTGCGCCGGGAATAAACACCTCGGCCCAGGCGTGCAGGTCGGTGAAGTCCTGCTCCGGCCCGCTGGGGCCATCGAGCGCCTTGATGTCAGCGGTGAGCTGCACCAGATAACCGGAAGCAAAACGGGCGGCGAGCCCCAGGTGACGCATCAATTGCACCAGTAGCCAAGCGGTATCCCGGCAGGAACCTTTGGCCAGGGTCAAGGTTTCCTCACAGGTTTGAATGCCCGGCTCAAGCCGCACACCGTAGCCGATGTCTTGTTGCAAGCGTTGATTGACCGCCACCAGGAAATCGTTGATGTGCCAGGGCGTTTCCGCGCGCGCCTTGGCGGTCAGTTGGTCGTAGATCTCTTCTCGCAGAGCCGTCAGTTTTGGCCCGGATTCCGTTACTTCCAGATAGGGCACCAGTTCGCGCCGCAACTGCTCATCGTAGGCAAACGGATAGAACTCCGCGTAATCCTCCACAAAAAAATCGAAGGGGTTGATGGAGGTCATATCGGCAATCACTTCCACCGTAAACGTCAGGTGTGTGGTCGGTTCAGGAAAGACCAGGCGCGCCTGGAAATTGCCGAAAGGATCTTGCTGCCAGTTGATAAAGTGCTCCGCCGGCTCGACCTTGAGCGAATAGCTGTGGATCCTGGTGCGGCTGTGGGGCGCCGGGCGCAAGCGCAGCACATGGGGGAAGAGGGTGGTCAGGCGATCAAAGGCATATTCGGTCTGATGGTGGATTGCCACGCGGATGGCCATAGGAATTTCCCTTGTACTCAGTTCAACGGTTAGATGAGCGCTGGTTTGGTCGCAGGTGCTCAGGTGCCTTGCATTATCCTGGTGCAGTAAACACCCCACCGATGAAGCCTTGATGATGTGTGCCGCCGTTAAGCTTTGACCAAAGCGCACGATTGCGCAACGCCTTCCTGACGCTAGCAATAACCACACCACCCGTAGGTCGGATTAGCCAACGGCGTAATCCGACAATGACTCGCCTGGGTTACGCGCACCCCAAGCCAATCCAGACGACGCTTATCGCACTTGTATACTACAATTCATAGAAATTCCCGCGCGCCCGTCGCGAGTTGCTCCATGCCCATACCCATAAATAGAGGCAGTACACACATGATAAGAAGAGTTTGTTGTTTATTCCTGATTACCCTTATCTGCACCACCGCCACTGCCGATGAACAGGTCATCCGGGTCAATAACTTCAGCGATCCCAATGCCGCCTACGCGATCAACATGCTGCGCCTGGCACTAAGCCATATCGATAAACCCTACCGCATTGACATCAGCACCAACGACATGACCCAGGCGCGGGTGAACGAAGAAGTACGCATCGGCGGAAATCTCGACCTTGCCTGGACATCCTCCGACGCCAGGATGGAAGCCACCGTTCTACCGATTCGCATTCCCTTATTCAAAGGGCTGTTGGGTTACCGCATCCTGATAATCAATAAACATGACCAGGCGAAATTCGATCGGGTGAACACCCTGGAGGATTTAAAACAATTAACCTTCGGGCAGGGGCGCACCTGGGCCGATACCAATATCCTGGAATCCAATGGTTTTACCGTCATAAAAACCAATAAATACCCGAGTCTGTTTCATATGGTTGAAGGAGGACGCTTCGACGCATTTCCGCGCGGCGTGCACGAACCTTTCGGCGAACTTGCGCAACGGCCCGAGTTGGAGCTGGCGGTGGAGAAGAATCTCATGCTGGCATACAAGATGCCGTTCTATTTATTTGTGTCAAAAAATAATCCGGGGTTGGCAAACGACATTGAGACCGGCTTTAACCATGCCATTGCCAACGGCAGCTTCGATGAAGCGTTTATGAACGCGCCGGAAGTGAAGGATGTAATCGAAAAAGCCAATATGAAAAACCGCAAGGTGTTTTATATCGACAATCCGACATTATCCCCCGAGACACCCTTGGATCGGGCGGAGTTGTGGTTTGATCCGAAGGATTTGCCGTGAGGAATGGTTGTAGAGAACAGAATTACCCAGGGTTTGCGAAGCGGTGTGCGAGACGCGCCGTGAATCCATCCATGGAGGCTCAGCACCGACATCCTGTCGGTGATGGTCTCGCACACCGCTTCGCAAACCCCGCCCACCATCGGAGTATCAACATTTAGTTTTGAACATACCCATCGTTTGTTTGTATTGGCCAATTCACCGCCGGGAGTTGTAAAAACGCTTCCGCAATACGTGCATCCCAGGAACGTTTTAATTCGCGCAGGTATTCATCGTCTTCATCAAAACGGTTGTGTTGCAACACAAAGCTGTCTGTCTGGCACATCATAATTTCAATGGGCGGGCCGACAGTCAGGTTGGAGCGCATAGTGGAGTCCATGGATACCAGTGCGCAAAGGGCGGCGGTATCCAGGGTCGTTTGCGGCTGGAGGATACGGTCCAGAATCGGCTTGCCGTACTTGCTTTCGCCGATTTGCAGATAAGGCGTGTCGGTGGAGGTGGTGATGTGGTTGCCCTGCGGGTAGACCAGCATCAGACGCGGCTTATCGCCGAAGATCTGCCCGCCGAGGATAAAACTCGCTTCAAAGGTGGCCACGTTGCCGGCGTTGTGTTTTTCCTGTTCGGTGCGGTTTATCTCGCCCACGTAATCGGCGGCGTCGTCCATGGTCTGGACGTTGCCGAGATTGATCGGCGCGAGTTCCTTGATGTCTTTCTTTATGCGCGAGATAACCGCCTGGGTGGTGGCGAGGTTGCCGGCTGAGAGGATGGCGAACTGACGTTGGCCATCTACGCCGAAGCGGTACATCTTGCTGTAGGTGCTGACCTGGTCTACCCCCGCATTTGTGCGCGAGTCAGAACAGAACACCAGTCCGGCGTCAACGGTAATGGCAACACAATAAGTCATGGCGAGGGCAACCCTGGGGCAAAAAGGCTGATTAGGGTAAGAGCAGTGCAGGGCAGCGTCAAGGCTAATCTGCCGCGACATGTACCGGCTATTCGCCGGTGGCTTTTCCATCTTTGGCCGCTCATTCTTTGTGCGGTCTTTGTGCTGGCGGCGGCGCTGGTCTCAAGCAGCTAAAGGCCTGGAGTCACAAAAATCATCTCCCGTATCAGTTGTACCTTTTCCCCCCCGGCCTTTTCCGGTATAACGTTGCGCCGTTGCCAGCGTAGAAATGCGCCTGCACACTTGGGCTTATGCCTCTTCTTTTGACGCTATCTTCGCTCACTTACCGAAAGGAATGATGATGAAAAAACTTGCAGGAATTCTGATTCTTATCGCTTTGTATGCCGGTGCAGCTTTTTATACCGGTTATCAGGGCGAGAAAAATATTCGCCAACAATTTGCATTAAGCCAGCAACAGTCTGAAGCCCAGGGCGTTCAACTGGAACTTAATCGTTATGAACGCGGTGTGTTCTTCAGCGAAGTTGAGTTTACGGCGACTTATGCGGTTGCCGGGCTTCCGGGTGATGGTTTTAGCTTGTCCAGTACTTCGCGTGTACAGCATGGTCCTTTGCTGTTCCTGGGTAAGGTAGGGGTCGGGCTATTCTCCTCTGTCTCGACCGTGAAAATAGTGACGGGTGATGCAGAGGCGGATCAAAAGCTCGCGGGCATCTTCGGTGAAAGTATCGGCGAAATTGTCACCCTGGGCCATTTCAACAACAGTTACACCTCGACTTGGACCGTGCCGGCAATTGAATACAGTGATGAAGGCGATGCGCTGCGCATTGATGGCCTCAACCTGACCGTGAACGGTACCTACACCGAGATGGACATGACCGGTTCAATTGATGTGGGCGCGATGGATATGGCTCTGGCTGATGGAACACACATCACCACAACACCCCTGACCGGTACTTTCGATGTGGAAAATATTGCCGAGCTGGTCAATATCTCCAATATGAACCTGGCAATGGCCACGATTACCTTTCGCAATGCGGCGATGGTGAGCGGTTCAATCGAACAAATTAAGGTTGTGCAAACGCAAAAGCTGGTTAATGAAAAAATCGATACCTTTGTCAGTTTGTCCGCAGCCAAGGTAAATGGCCCGCTGGAAATTACCGCACTGCATTACGACATTACCCTTAACCAACTGGACCCGGCCGCGATTCAAAAGTGGGCCGAGATTGCGAAAACCCTGCAAGCCGATCCGGAAGCCGCTATGGCCGACAACAGTCAAGCCATGACTGAGCTGATGAACATCGCGTTGCAGGAAGGATTGCAATTCAAACTGGCAGTGGGCGCCGACTTTATGGGCGGTAGCGCGAAGATGGATTGGGTGGCAGATTACCAGCCATTAACGGATGGCCGTACGATAAACAGCATTGTTGATCCTCTGGATTACCTGTTGCTGGTCAACAGTGATTTGAAGATTAACGTCTCCGAATCCATTGTGATGCAAACACCGCTGGTGATGATGGTTGGCCAATACATGGATACCTACATTACGCAAGACGGCGACCAATACGTGATGCACGCGACCTTGAAAGACGGTGTTGTAAAAGTCGGCAATACCCAGATACCACCAGAGATGTTGCTGGCGTTGCTTCCAGCCCTGGGCGGTGCTGAACCGCAGCAACCGGCGTTTGATGATTCCGGAACAGTTTACGATAACGAGTAATAAAAAAGCCGCGCACTGCGCGGCTTTTTTGTATTCGGAGGTCGGATTAGCCGCAAGGCGTAATCCGACAAACCCCCGGTTTATTTTTGAACGTTTATTCTTTCTTCTTTGGCTCCCCTTCCTCAACCGGTTTAATCCAGTGCACATCCATTTGCGGGAAGGGAATAGAAATACCGTTCTCATCGAAAGCCAATTTGATCTTTTCTGTTAAATCAAACTTTACCGGCCAGAAATCTTCTGTCCTCACCCAAGGCCGCACCACAAAATTAACGCTATGGGCTCCGAGTTCGGATACGGCAATCACCGGTTCCGGTTCCGTCAATACTCTCTCATCAGCGCTGACAATAGCGGCAATAACATTGCGTGCTTTTTTGATGTCATCGCCGTATCCAATACTGAACACCATGTCGACACGGCGGGTCTGACGGGCGGAGTAATTAATGATGTTGCCGCTGTAGATGGCTCCATTAGGTACAATCACTTCTTTATTATCAGGGCTGCGCATAATCGTGGAAAAAATATGTATCTTCTCCACTAATCCCATAGTGCCTGCGGCCTCCACAAAATCACCGGATTTAAACGGACGAAATACAAGCAGCATAAACCCTGCCGCAAAGTTTTGCAGGGAACCCTGCAGAGCCAGACCAATGGCAAGACCCGCCGCACCCAGCACAGCAATTACCGAAGTTGTATTTACGCCCAACTGATCAAGCACCGCAACGATCACAAAAATCAATAATGCGGCGCGCACCAGTTGCTGGACAAATTCCACCAGAATGGCGTCCCACTTGGTATGGGCAAGCGCCTTGCTTACAAGGGAACTAACTATACCCACGATGATGCGGCCGATGAAAAATATCAGTAGCGCGACGAGAATGTTTATACCCCAGGGTATAACGTAGATATCCACGATTTGCATGACTTCTTCTTCGTATTTCATGAGGAATCCCTCTGGTGGTTAAATTCAGGATGTTCAGGCAATACTGCCGGTGGTCCGCACCCGCTTGCTACCTTTGACCGGTTTTGCTCTGCGCGCTTCAGCCCGCCGTTTGATTTCACCGTCGATCAGATTTTTTAACGCAATCAGAAAACCGGTCACGATAAAAGCGCCGGGAGGCAAAACAGCGAGTAAGAAACCAGGATAGCGATTACCGAATACATTCAGTGTCCAGTCGCGGGCAATGTCACCAAATAATAAATGCATATCAACAAACAAGGTGCCATTGCCCAACAGCTCACGGATACCCCCGATAGCCACCAGTACCAGTGCAAACCCCATCCCCATGGTAAAACCGTCGACGATGGACGGCAGTAAACGGTTTTTACTCGCAAAAGCATCGGCCCGGCCCAGCACCGCACAGTTGGTTACGATCAGCGGAATAAAGATACCGAGGATTTGATAAAGCTCGTAAGTAAACGCCTTCATTAATAATTCAATACAGGTCGTCAGGGACGCAATGATCATCACAAACGCCGGCAGGCGTACGGCGTCGCTGACCTTGGTGCGAATCAGCGAAACAATGGTATTGGAGGAGGTGAGTACCAGCAACGTAGCCAGCCCGAGCCCGAGCCCATTGACCACCGAACCGCTGACGGCCAGCAGCGGACACAAGCCGAGCAATTGCACCAGCGCGGCGTTATTGCCCCAGAGGCCTTTCCGGGTGATCTCTTTGTAATTAACGGAGTCACTCATGGGGGCGTTCCTGTGATGTGGGAGTTTCTGTAGCAGTGTCACTGCCGGTCTTTTCAGCTTTAGCACCCAGGGACAGGATTTCATCCCCGGCTTCGACAAATTCCAATACGCGGCGCACCTGATTGACCACCGCCCGCGGCGTAATGGTAGCGCCAGTGAATTGATCAAATTCGCCGCCGTCTTTTTTGACCGCCCAATCCGCCGGGGCGGGCGCCGTCAGGGATTTACCGTTAAAGGATAAAATCCAGTCGCTTTTTTTCAAGTCCACTTTATCGCCCAGGCCCGGCGTTTCATTGTGAGCCAACACCCGCACACCGGCCACAGAGCCGTCGCGGTTGATGCCGACAATCATACGGATATCACCGCTGTAACCATCCGGCGCAACGGCAGGGATGATCATCGCCACCACCTGGCCATTCTGGCGGGCAATATGTATCTCACCGCCTTTTTTCAATCCCAACAGGTGCCAGGCATTTTCCGGTACCGGAAGCGTATCCAGCAGCAGATCATTGTCGTGGCGTGAGCGCGGAACAATTTCAAACAGGGCTTTTTGTTGCGCGGCGCGTTCGGCTTTCTGGATGCGTTCCCTGGTACCTTCGTTGGTTAACGCCAGGCCGCCAGCGGCAATCAGCGCAAAGACGGCGAGCAATAAACTGTTCTTGCTGATGGAGGCGCCTAACATCTATTCCTCCTTCTCGGTTGCGCGGCGGGCTTTGGTGTGGCCATAGGTACGTGGCAAGGTGTAGTAATCAATGAAAGGTGCGGCAAAATTCAGCAGCAACACAGCGAAGGCGACCGCATCAGGATAATTACCCCAGTGACGAATGACAAACACCAGCACACCGATAGCCGCGCCGTAGATGATCCGTCCCTTTTTACTGACCGCAGAGCTGACTGGATCAGTCACAATAAAAAACGCACCCAGCATGGTGGCGCCGGACAACAAATGAAACAGGGGCGAACCGCCACTGCTGGAGCTGCCACCGTCGTGAAAGAGTGCCGCCATCAATGTCAGTGCCACAAGCATGCTGACCGGCGCGTGCCAGGTAAATACGCGCTGGCTTAAGAGAAAAATACCGCCGATCAAAAAGCCGATATTGACCCACTCCCAGCCTGCACCCGCGAAAGTCCCCGTGCTAAACACCGGTTCATTGGCGTAAACGTCAGCAACCAATAAGCTGGAATTCTGTTTCATCACATCCAACGGCGTTGCTGCGGTATAGCCATCAATCGGTGTACCTAACCAGATTTTCTGCAGGCTATCGATAATGCCCGGTAAGGATTCACCAGCGTCCAGCATCGTCGAGGGCGCAGCCCATTGTGTCATCTCTACCGGAAAGGAAATCAGCAGGATGACATAACCGACCATCGCTGGATTAAACGGGTTGAAACCCATACCGCCATAGAGTTGTTTCGCGAGGATGATGGCACAGAGACTGCCGACCACCACGATCCACCAGGGGCAATAAGGCGGCAGGGAAAGGCCGAGTAAAACACCGGTGACCAGGGCGCTGTAATCGCGCAGATAAAACATCACCGGGCGGCCGCGCAGTTTTATTGCCAGTGCTTCAAAGCCGACGCAGGCGAGGCAGGCCAACAATACATTTGCAATAACGCCCATCCCAAAAAACCACACCAGTGCGAGAAAGCCTGGCAGGGTAGCGAGAATCACCAGCCGCATTAAATGACCGGTTGAGTGCCCTTTGTGGGCATGGGGCGAGGTAACTTTCAATAACGCCATCAACAATCTCGATGCATGATTTGAATTTGGGGCATTGTCGGATTACGCCGCTGTGCGGCTAATCCGACCTACAGGTTTACGCGTCTTGCAGTTCTTTGTGTTTTTCTTCGAGTTTTGCAACGCCGGTGCGGAAGGCTTCAATGTTTGGATCATTGTCCGCTTCGGCTTTGGCCAATCGGTCGCGCGCTTTTTGTAAACGGGTTTCCAGGGATTTCAGTTGTTCCGCGCGTTTTTCTGCATCGCTCATGTTCGCCAGCGCCGCTGCTTTGGCCTTGGCTTTTTCAATGGCGATGTCTGCCGCACTTTGTTCGACAGAGGGAGCAGTGGTTTCTGTGGCCGGTGTTGTTGCGGTCAACTGTGCGAGTTCGGCTTCTGTTTCTGCAATTTTTTGTTGCAGTTTTTCTACGCCTTGCTGCAAGGCATCAGCGGTAGCACTGCCTTCGGCTTGGGCGGCGGCCGCTTTTTCCCGGGCTTTGGCGAGGCGCGATTGCAACGACTCTAACGTCGTGCGCAGCTTTTCGTTCGGTGCCATGGTCAGTTTTGCCTGCGCGCGCGCGATGGCGGCGGCAACCGGGTCTCCGGCGCTGGCGGGCGTGGCTGCCGGCGTAACATCTTGTGTTGCCATAAAATCAGCGAGTTTTTTCTCCGCCTCATTGACTTTTAATTCGGCTTGCTTGATCCGCGCTTGCTGCTTTTCCAATTGTTCCGGCGTAACCACTGCGCCTTCTTCATTCGGCACTAATGGCTGACGCGCATGTTCAAGGCTGTTTTGTGCAGCGGCGAGCATACGTTCAAGTTTGGCTTTTTGTTCGTCCGGTGTTTGCTGCACGGCGCGGGCTTTGGCTACGGCCTCGGCGACAACGGCAGTTTGCGGCGCCGGTGCTGCAGCTTTTTCGGCGAGCTTTTGTTTTGCTTCTTCAGCGGCCTGTTTGCGTGCCAGACGTTTAGCTTCTTTTTCCGCTTCTTCTTTTGCGATACGTTGCTGCCGGAATTCAAACCGACGGCGTGAGCGATCGGATTTTTCCTTTTCCAATTCGTGCTGGCGAATTGTGCCCTTGGCCGCGCGGTAATACTGCACCAGGGGAATATTACTCGGGCACACATAAGAGCAGGCACCGCATTCGATGCAATCGAACAGGTTGTGCGCTTGCAGTTTTTCCATATCTTCCGCCTGCGCATACCAGAATAATTGCTGCGGTAGCAAACTGGCGGGGCAGGCTTCTGCGCACAGGCCGCAACGAATACAGGCTTGCGCCGGCGGTGGCGGTGGCAATTCTTTTTTTGTGGGAGCGAGGATACAGTTGGTGGTTTTAATCACCGGCACGCTGGGGTTCGGCAAGGTAAAGCCCATCATCGGGCCGCCCATGATCAGGCGTGAGGCTTGCTTCGCATCAAAACCGTGTTGGGCAAGAACATAGTCAATCGGCGTACCGATGCGTACTTCTACATTGCGCTGAATGTCCAGTGACTCACCAACAACGGTCGTAATGCGGGAAATCAGCGGCTCACCATAACGCACTGCCCGCCAGGCCGCTGCAACGGTGCCGACGTTGAGGCAAATAACGCCGATATAGGCGGAATGGTGGTCGGTGGGAATTTCGCGTCCGGTCAGGATCTGGATGATTTGCTTGGCACCGCCAGACGGATACTTGGTTGGAAAAGCCACCACCTGTACCCGCGTGCCTTGCGCCGCTTTTTGCAGGGCCGCCAGGGCTTGGGGTTTATTGTCTTCCAGGCCGATGACCAGGTCTTTGGGCTCATGCAGCAGGTGGCTGACCATCAGGGTTCCCGCGATGATTTCCTCGGCGCGGGTTTGCATCAGGATGTCATCGGCGGTGATATAGGGTTCGCACTCGGCGCCGTTGATGATCAGGATATCAATCACTTCAGTGGAGCGCGGGTTGAGTTTTACCGCCGTGGGAAAACCCGCGCCGCCCAGACCGGCTACCCCGGCCAGGCGGATTTTATCTTGCAGGGCGGTCTTGTCGAGTGCGTGATAATCCTCGCAGGGATTTAGCGGCACCCACTCATCCTTGCAGTCCGTCTCGATCACGATACAGGTATCGCTCATCCCGGAAGGATGGGTCAGGACGCGATCTTCAATTGCCACCACGGTGCCGGAGCTGGGCGCGTGGATATTAGCACTGAAGACGCCATTGGCGGCAGCAATCAGTTGCCCGGTCAGTACGCGCTCACCTACGCTGATCACCGGTGTGGCCGGTTCACCGATATGTTGGCTCACGGGTACGACCAACTGGGGCGGCAAAGGCACGGAACCCAGCGGCAGACGCAGGGATTGTTCTTTATGCTCGGGCGGGTGAATTCCGCCGGGGATTTCCCGGATTTTGATCAGGCTGGTCATTAAGCGGCTTTACCTGTTGGCTGATCCTGCGAGTCGCGGTCGGTGGCGATGATGCTGGCGTTGATGGCGGGCAATTCCCACTTCCACTCTTTAACGCCGGTTTCCACCGGGATCATGTCAATACAATCCACGGGGCAGGGTTCCACACACAAATCGCATCCGGTGCATTCATCGGCAATCACCGTATGCATCTGCTTGGCGGCACCGAGGATGGCATCCATCGGGCAAGCCTGGATGCACTTGGTGCAGCCGATGCACTCGTCTTCCCGGATAAACGCGACTTTTTTGACTTCGGACTCTTCGCCGTGCTCTTCGTCGAGGGTCGGCGCGGGTATAGCGAGCAGGTCCGCCAGGGCGTTGATGGTGGTTTGGCCACCGGGAGGGCACTTATTGATGGCATCGCCGCCGGCAATAGCCTGGGCGTAAGGTCGACAACCGGGATAACCACACTGGCCGCACTGGGTTTGCGGCAGCAGGTTATCGATCTGGTCGACGATGGGGTCGCCTTCGACTTTAAATTTCACTGCCGCAAAACCCAGGATTGCACCAAATAGCGCAGCCAGACCGATCAGGGCGACCAGCGCAGCGATAATAGGATTCTGGACAATCAGTTCAAACATAATCGGCGTTACATCTCCGGCCTATACAAGGCCACTGAAACCCATAAAGGCAAGGGACATTAATCCGGCGGTGATCATACCGATGGCGGCGCCTTTGAATGGCACGGGCACATCGGCCACGGCCAGGCGTTCGCGCATGGCCGAGAACAGGATCAATACAATGGAAAACCCTACCGCGCCGCCAAATCCATAGAGGGTGGATTCCCAGAAACTGTGGGTTTTGTTGATATTCAACAAGGCCACGCCCAACACCGCGCAGTTCACGGTAATCAGCGGCAGGAATACCCCGAGGATGCGGTACAGCAGCGGACTGGTTTTTTCCATAAACATCTTGGTGAACTGCACGACAGCCGCGATCACCAATATAAAAGAAATTGTGCGCAGGTAATCCAGGCCCAGGGGCGCAAGAATCCAGGTGAATACCAGGTAGGTGCAGATAGAGGCGAGCGTCATGACGAAGGTGGTCGCGCCAGCCATACCGATGGCCGATTCCAGTTTGTTGGACACGCCCATAAACGGGCACAGCCCCAGGAACTGGACCAGCACAAAGTTGTTCACCAGGATGGTGCCGAGCATGATGACGGCAAATTCGGTCATGGAATCTCTACCTGTTGGCTGACGCCTGAAATTTCAGGGGCGCATTATCGTAAAGCAGCGGCACGGGATCAATCCAAAACCCGGTTTATTTGGGAATATGCTTGAAACTTGTGGCGATAATGCGTTTACCGGCCCTCGATGTCGGATTACGCCTTTGGCTAATCCGACCTGCGGGTGTGGTGTTACATAACACGTTGGCCGGGCTTGGCGCCGCTGTGGGGTTCGAGCAGGTATAAGTCACTGCCACCCGGGCCAGCTGCCAGTACCATGCCTTCGCTCATGCCAAACTTCATCTTGCGCGGCTTGAGGTTGGCTACCACCACGGTGAGCTTACCCACCAGATCCTCGGGTTTATACGCCGCTTTGATGCCGGAGAAGACATTGCGTGTCTCTCCGCCCAGGTCTAGGGTCAAGCGCAGGAGCTTGTCAGAACCTTCCACATGTTCGGCGTTGGCGATCAACGCGATGCGCAGATCCACCTTGGCGAAATCGCCAAACTCAATCTCGGCGGCAATCGGGTCATCTGTCAACGGCCCACTGGCTTTGGGCGCGGCACTGGCGAGGGCTTCTTTGCTGGCTTCGAGCATGGCGTCCACCTTGTCTTTTTCAACGCGGGTTAGCAACGGCACAAAGGTGTTGATCTGATCGCCACCGCGGAACTGCACTGGCGCTGTCCAGCTCAGGGTTTCGCCCAGGAATTCTTCGGCCTTGGTTGTCAGTGCTGGCAATACCGGTTTGAGGTAGGTCAGCAGGGCGCGGAACATATTGATGCCCAAGGTGCAGACATCCAGCGTGTATTGTTCCTGACCGGCTTGCTTGGCCAGCTTCCAGGGTTCCTGGGTGGCGATGTATTCGTTAGCGGCGTCAGCCAGCGCCATGATTTCACGCATGGCTTTGCTGAAATCCCGCGCTTCGTAATGAGCCGCGATGGTAGCCCCCGCATCCACGAATTTTTCCCATAGGGCCGGGTCAGCGACTGCGGTCGACAAGGTGCCGCCCGCGTTGTTGATGAACTTGGCGGTGCGGCTGGCGATGTTAACCACTTTGCCCACCAGATCGCTGTTGACGCGCTGGATAAAGTCCTCGAGGTTCAAGTCGAGATCGTCCACCGCGCTGGTCAGCTTGGCAGCGAAGTAATAGCGCAAATATTCCGGATTCAAATGATTGAGGTAGGTGCGCGCATTAATAAAGGTCCCGCGCGATTTACTCATCTTGGTGCCATTAACCGTCAGGAAGCCGTGCACACAGATTTTGGTGGGGGTGCGCAACTTGGCCGAATGCAACATGGCTGGCCAGAAGAGGGCGTGGAAGTTAACGATATCCTTACCGATAAAATGATAAACCTCTGCCGTGGAATCCGGCTTCCAGTAGTCCTGCCAATCAATGCCGTGTTGGTCGCCGTAATGTTTCAGGCTGGCGATATAGCCGATAGGCGCATCCAGCCAAACATAAAAGTATTTGCCTGGTTGATCGGGAATTTCAAAACCGAAGTAGGGCGCATCGCGGGAGATATCCCACTCCTGCAAACCGGCATCCAGCCACTCGGCCATCTTGTTTGCCACTTCATCCTGCAAATGGCCGGCGCGGGTCCAGTCTTTCAGGAAGTCGCTGAACGCGGGCAAGGTAAAGAAGAAATGTTCGGAGTCTTTGGCAATCGGTGTCGCGCCGGAGATGGCCGACTTGGGGTTGATCAAATCCATGGGCGAATAGGTCGCACCACACTTCTCACAATTGTCGCCGTACTGGTCTTCCGATTTGCATTTGGGGCAAGTGCCTTTGATGTAGCGATCCGCCAGGAACAGGTTTTTTTCCGGGTCATAGGCTTGGGTAATACTGCGGGTCGCGATGTGGCCATTGGCCAGCAAACGCTGATAGATCATGGTCGACAGTTCGCGATTTTCTTCACTGTGCGTCGAGTGGTAATTATCAAAGCCAATCAGGAAGTCGGCGAAATCCCGCTCGTGTTCCGCTTTGACATTGGCGATTTGTTGCTCAGGGCTGTGACCCAGCTGTTCCGCTTTCAGCATGATGGCGGTGCCGTGCGCATCGTCGGCGCAGACATACAAACAATCTTCACCGCGCAGCTTCTGGAAGCGAACCCAAATATCGGTCTGGATATATTCCACCAGGTGGCCGAGATGAATAGAGCCGTTGGCGTAGGGCAGGGCACTGGTAACAAGAATTTTACGAGCTTGGGTCATAGGTCTGGGTGTCTATCCACGATTTGTTTTACAACACAGTTTGTTTTTACAAGAGGGCGCGACGGAAATCGTCAGCTCCCGCGATGACAAGGGTTGTCACCGATCAGCTGGCGGCCAGCTGGCAAAAAGGAGGCGCACTATAGCATTTTTGCCCTGAGATATCAGTTGCTCTGGCCGGACCGGAAGCGCTGATCGATACCCGGCAAAAAGGCATTGCAGATATTCCGGCGGCGGTTAACACTCGCCTGTTCTTGGTAGAGGGGGAATGTCGGTGGATCGGTTTCAGGAAATGCAGGTATTTGTCGCCGTGGCAGAAGAGGAAAGCTTCGCTGCAGCGGCCAGGCGTTTGGACACGTCGGCGGCGAGTGTCACGCGAGCGGTGGCCGCGCTGGAAGCGCGCTTGGGCATTATGTTGCTGTCGCGCACCACGCGTCGTGTTTATGTCTCTGAAGCGGGTCAGCGTTACCTGGACGATTGTCGCCGGATCCTTGCCGAATTAACCGAAGCGGAGGAGTCCGCAGCGGGCAGTTATGCCATAGCCCGTGGTCAATTGACGATGACGGCTCCGGTGTTATTTGGCGAACTGTATGTCACACCCTTGATGGTTGATTACCTCAATGAACATCCGCAAGTCAGTATCAAAGCCCTGATGCTTGACCGGGTCGTCAACATGCTCGACGAGGGGGTTGATGTGGCTGTGCGTATCGGGCACCTGCCAGACAGTGGACTTTATGCGGCGCGTGTGGGAAGTGTCAGGCGTGTGGTGTGTGCCGCACCGGCATTTCTTGAGCGCCAGGGGCGCCCTGAACACCCTGACCAGCTGCGTGACCAGTCAGCCGTAGTCATCGCCAGCAGTCCTTTGCTCGCCAGGTGGCAGTTCAAAACAGACACCGGCCCCATTGCATTTCTGCCGCCATCGCGCTTGGTGGTGACGGCAAATCAGGCGGCGATCAGCGCGGCTGTTGCTGGCTGGGGGTATACCTGCGTACTTTCCTACCAGGTCGCCCGGCAGGTCGCGAAGGGTGAACTGGAGATCGTGCTACACGAGTATGAGTTGCCCCCTTTGCCGATCCATGTGGTGTATCACGGAGGTGCAAAGATATCGGCGAGAGTGCGTACCTTTGTTGACTATTGTGTGGCACGTTTGCGCGCCGACCCTGCGCTGCAATATTCCACCTGATCAGGTTGTCGCCGCGCATTCTTGCAGAGAGTGAAATAGTCTTTTGCAGAAACTGGCCATTCTCTGTGGCGACCCTGTCTTCCACAATGGCTCCAACAACCATCGCGTTAAGGAGCCGAGTATGTCAGTCAAACCCATCAAACTTTATCGTCATATCCTGTCCGGTCATTGCCATCGTGTTGAATTGATGTTGTCCCTGCTGGGGATTCCAGTGGAGTTGATCGACGTGGATCTGGCGAATCGCGCGCACAAGCAGCCGGCGTTTCTACAGTTAAATACGTTTGGTCAGGTGCCGGTCATTGATGATGACGGCGTGATTCTTGCTGACTCCAATGCAATTCTGGTGTACCTCGCCAAACGATACGCGCCGGGTAAGTGGTTGCCGGAAGATCCGGTGAGCGCCGCCAACATCCAGCGATGGTTGTCGGCGGCGGCGGGACCCTTGGCCTTTGGCGCTGCACGCGCGCGTCTGATTACGGTATTTGGTGCGCCGTACAATTCGCAAGAAGTCATCGGTGCTGCGCACGCATTGTTATCAGTGATGAACACAGAATTATTGCGCGGTGCGTTCCTCATCGGCGATCAACCAACCATTGCGGACATCGCTGGCTATAGCTATATCGCTCACGCACCGGAAGGCAATGTCTCACTGCAGGATTACCCCCAGGTGCGTGCCTGGCTGCAACGTATTGAAGCCTTACCCGGTTTTACGCCAATGAAAAAAAGCGCGGCCGGTTTGAATGCGGGAACGAACGATGGACATCAATGATCCCTGGCATGACGGCGAGCGTCAGCTGCAACAGCTGGTCGGCATGGCGGACAAGATGAAACAGGTGGGCGCGCGGGTCATTCGCGATTATATGCCCGATCAACACCGGGATTTTTTTCACCAGTTGCCGTTCATGATAGTGGGCAGCGTCGATGCGCACGATGAGGTGTGGGCGAGTATTCTGACCGGCGCTCCCGGCTTTGCTGTCTCGCCTGATCCTCGTCATTTGCGCATTAACACCATGCCTGCAGCGGCGGACCCTGCGAGCAAGAATCTGCGTCAGGGTGCGGCGCTGGGGATGCTGGGG
The DNA here is from genome assembly GCF_051846955.1 of Cellvibrio sp. ARAG 10.3. Taxonomy (NCBI): domain Bacteria; kingdom Pseudomonadati; phylum Pseudomonadota; class Gammaproteobacteria; order Cellvibrionales; family Cellvibrionaceae; genus Cellvibrio; species Cellvibrio sp. ARAG 10.3. Next base: position 82,600 of record NZ_JBPYCU010000008.1, on the reverse strand, counting down.
ATCGAGCTTCACTCGCGGCGGCGCAATCGCGTCAACGGGACCGTTCATCAGTGTGATGACCAGGGGTTTGAGCTGGTGGTTGAGCAGTCATTTGGCAATTGTCCGCAGTATATTCAGAAGCGCGATCTATCCTGGGTGCAGAACGACAATGGTGTAATACCCTCGCCGGTAGTTGCGCACGAATTGCATGATGGCGCGCGCCGGATGATTCGCCAGGCTGATACATTTTTTGTGGCGAGTTACGTGGATCAACCGGCGCGCTCAGTGGATGTTTCTCACCGGGGTGGTCAGGTGGGTTTTGTCAAGGTAGAACACAACCGTCTCACCATTCCGGATTTCTCCGGTAACTTTCATTTCAACACCTTGGGTAACTTAAGGGTCAATCCCCGGGCGGGGTTGCTATTTATTGATTTTGTCACTGGTGATTTATTGCAGTTAACGGGCGACACTGAACTGGTGTTGTCGGGGCCGTCGGTTGCCGCCTTCAAAGGTGCCGAACGCCTGTGGCATCTTGAGGTAAAACAGATGATCTATCGGCCCGCCGCCTTGCCACTGCGTGGATCTTTCGCGGAGTGGTCCCCGAAAAGTCTACAAACCGGCACCTGGCATGCGGCCAGGTGAATCATTCACCATAAACAGCTGCGGCGGCCTCTACCACCAGGGCGTGGCGGCGAGCAAGCGCCATTCTGTCTTGATCGTATCCACCACCGATAACGGTGACCACCGGAACGGCTTTTTGTCGACAAAGCTCAAGGACGAGATGTTCCCGGTGACGTATGCCCTCCAGGCTGATGTTGAGCAATCCGAGGGGATCCTTTTCATACACATCAACACCTGCATCGTAAATGACCAGTGACGGTTTAAATTCGGTTAACAATGTGTGCAGCGTGTTTTCCACAACCGCCAGATAGTCCTGATCACGCAGTCCAACGGCCAGCTCTACATCGAGATCACTTTTGGCTTTGCGCGTAGGAAAATTTTTTTCGCAGTGTATCGAGCAGGTGAAGATTTCGGGATGATCCGCGAGGATGCTCGCTGTGCCATCACCCTGATGAACATCGCAATCAAAGACCAGGATACGTTCGGCTTTACCCTGCGCAATCAAGGCGCGCGAGGCAATGGCCAGGTCATTCAGAATGCAAAAGCCAGAGGCAAAATCATAATGGGCATGGTGTGTACCACCTGCCAGATGACAGGCGATGCCGTATTGCAACGCAAGGGATGCGGCAAGCAGGGTGCCATTGGGTGAAATCAGGGTGCGGTGCATCAGCCCTTCGCTCCAGGGCAAACCCATCCGGCGGATTTCCTGTGGCGATTGACGGTTGTGGATGAATCGTTCCAGGTAATCCCGGGAATGTGCTAATTCCAGAATCACTTGTTTGGCTTTGCCGGGCCGAAAGGTATTGCCGGATTGCGCGATACCGCGTTCTTGCAGGTAACGATGCAGCAAACGGAATTTTTCCATCGGAAAGCGATGTTTGCTGTCAAAGTCAAAACTGTAAGCCGGATGAGTGACGAGTGGGATCATGATGATAAGTTACACCGAATAAACGATCAGCAAGGATGCAACGTCAGGCTGCGGTGGTTAATACGCATCATGTCTTGCGCCAGATGATCAGGCGGTTATTGGCGGGCATGGGATTGTCTTCTACCAATGTCAAACCCACCGCTTCTGCGGTTTCATTGATCATTTCAAAATCGCGAATACCCTGGTCAGGATTTACGGCCTGCAAATGCTGATCAAACTGGCGATTGCTCTCGCTGGTGTAGTTGCCCTGATAATTAAACGGGCCATAAAGTGCAAACAATCCAGCGGAGGGAAGACGCAGGCCCACCTGCTCAATCATATGGCGCGCGGTGGGCCAGCTCATGATGTGCGCCGTATTCGCGCTGAATACGGCATCGAAACCGGTAGGCCAATCAGTTTGTAAGACGTCCAGTTCGTAGGGCAGGCGGATATTCGGGTGTGCGCATTCCACAATCCATTGCCGAATGCCAGGCAGATAATCAGCGCGATCAGATGTCTGCCAGATCAGGTGCGGCATTGCCTTTGAAAAATATACCGCGTGCTGCCCCGTACCTGATCCAATTTCCAATACATGATGAACCTGCTGGAAGTGGCGCTGCAGTACGGCCAGTATTGGCGCTTTATTGTTTTCACAGGCTTGTGAGAAAGGTTTGACGGACATAATTCGCTACCGGTCGAAAGAAGTCGTCAGACTATAACGAGTGGAAACCGGAAGGTAAATCTTAACGGGACGAAGGCATCAATAATCATGCAGTAGAAAATAAAAAACCTCCGGTTGAATGGAGGTTTTTTTACGGCTTAAAGCGTAGAAAAATCAGTCGCGTGCTTCGCGCGATTCTCTTTGAATGGCTTCGCCACCGCTTTCAAGGTCTTCGCCTGCACCTTCAATAGTATTACAACCGGTAAAGATAGATACCAGGCTGATTAAAAATAATGAAGTCAGTAATTTCTTCGACATAATTTTTCCCTCTCGGTTGATAGTTAACAATATCCGTTTACTGCGGATGTACCCTAAATGCGCCCCATTAACAACAATATCAACAACACCAGTAATACTACGCCCAAAATACCGCTGGGACCGTACCCCCAGGAACGGCTGTAGGGCCAACTGGGAATAGCACCTACCAACATCAAAATCACAATAATCAATAACAATGTTCCTACACTCATAATGCACTCCTTTTGGTTTATGCATGTGAGGCCAGAATAGGACCTAAACACGTTAATCTCAGTTCGCTCCCGTACATAGAATTTGCAAGCATGATGAAACGTGATCGCAGTCAAAAGTAGAAATTTTTAATGCATTTTATGGAACAAAAATTTATTCGCATGATCGCCGCCGCTTTCATTTGTGTGCGCATACTGTCAGCGAACCCGCCCTCTGGTTTCTGAATGCGTGGTAAACGATTTTTCTCGTCCAAAAGCGCCCTTGCCATCCGCTACCTTTGGCATAGCTTCAAGTCCGTGATGAAACGATGTATTGGAGTTTGAAGTAATAAAGAATCCTTTCCTTAAGAACGGCTGCTTATGTCCGGGGAAGGGGGCGACTAACCCGCGCCGGTCTCCTGCCAGGGAGCCCATACCCTTACTGTCATCTTGAGTTTGAATATCACCCTCCGGGGATAGCCAATAGAGTCGTGAAGGAGAATAATTTCATATTTGGGAAAGCCTACTGACAGTATCTGACACAGTGGTGTTGATAATGGTCTGGCTGCCCGGACAGGTATGTTTAAGTCCCTTAATCAGAACTTAAACAATAGCTGTAAATATTGATTGGACAGCTGACCAAAAACCCCTATGATTCATCACCGCTCGATGATAGAGGCTTGTATCGGCGACACTTTTATTTCGCTGTCAAATCGCCTTTGCCCCGGCTTTTATCGATGTTTCGAGGCGTTTCTGGTCATTACATTTTGTGACATTTGTTAATTTCAGTTTCACCTTTGGCTATGCCACAATCGGCTGCTTTTTTTGAGCGGTTGGTGCTCCCAATGGCCAAGCTCCGAGATAACCAGGGTCTGGTTGATCTTTGGGCTGTTTTTCTGAAACGGTCACCTCTGAATTCAGATTAATTTTGTTTTTCCACTGGACGGTTGTTCCCTATGAGTAAAGTCAAATCAATTGGTATCGCAGTTGCGACCCTCTTCGTTATTTTCCTGATTATTGCCGGTATCAAAGCCAGCCAGTTTATGGCCATGGCGGAAGCCGGTGAATCCTTTGTGCCGCCACCTGAATCAGTCAGCACATTTGCCGCAGAGGTTCAGGAATGGCCGAATATCTATACCGCTGTCGGCACGGTTGAAGCTGACGAAGGCATCACTATCGCAGCGGAAGTTCCCGGCAAGGTGCAGCGCATCGCATTCACCTCCGGCGAGTATGTAAAAGCCGGTGAGGTGCTGGTGGAACAGGAGTCCAGTAATGAGCGTGCGCAATTGAATGCCGCGACAGCACGCTTGCGCCTGGCTCAGGCTAACCATGAACGTTTGCTGCAATTGCGGCAGAAAAACACCGTATCGCAAAGCGAATTGGATATGGCGGTGCAGCAGCTTGAATCCGCCCAGGGTGATGTGGATGACTTGACAGCAACCCTTGCGAAAAAGGTTGTGCGTGCCCCCTTTGCCGGGCGGCTCGGTATTCGCCAGGTGGATCTTGGTCAGGATCTTCAAGTCGGGGCCAGCATCGTTTCCCTGCAAGCAACCAACCGTGTGCGGGTCAATTTTCCGGTACCGCAGCAATGGCTGGTCCGCATGGGCAAGGGTCTGGATGTTGAAGTGCGCGTGGGCGATGGTTCAGACGTCATGGTTAAGGGCGTTGTGACCGCCATCGGCGCCGAGATTAACCATGTAACCCGCAACGCTATCGTGCAGTCGTCGCTCGAGAATGCGGACAACAAACTCATTCCCGGTATGGCGGTAGAGACGCGTGTCATCCTTACCAATCCCGAGCCGGTGCTCGCTGTACCGAGTACATCCGTCATCTACGCACCCTTTGGCGATACGGTCTTTGTGGTGGAAGAAGATGACTCCGGCAAGCTCAAGGCGCGCCAGCAATTTGTTCGTCTGGGTAAGGCGCGCGGTGATTTCGTCGAGATTGCGGACGGCCTGAAGGAAGGTGATGTGATTGTCAGTGCGGGCGCGTTCAAGCTGTTTAACGGTCAATCCGTTGTCGTGAGCGATATTGCTGCACCGGAATACAAACTGGAGCCGACGCCGGTAGACAGTTGATCAGTCAGGTTTAAAACATCAAGAATGGTCTGTGTGAGCCACCCCGGCTCGCGCGGCTTCAAGGATTATCGGCCTGCACCTCGCAGGTCCTGTGGTGAGCCTCATCTATGAAATTCACAGATATTTTTATTCAGCGGCCGGTGATTGCCATTGTGGTCAGTTTGCTGATCCTGATCGCCGGTATCCAGTCGGGCAGTTCGTTATCCGTGCGTCAGTATCCGCGTAGCGATGTTGCCATGATCACCATCAATACCGTTTATGTCGGTGCCAACGCGGAACTGGTGCGGGGTTTTGTGACCACACCGATTGAGCGTGCCATTGCTTCGGCGGGCGGGATTGATTACATCGCTTCAGAAAGTGCCATGGGTTTATCAACCATCCGTGTTCACTTGCAGTTGAACTACGATCCCTTGCGTGCGATGACAGAAATCAGTGCCAAGGTGAATCAGGTGCGCGGCGATCTGCCTCCAGAGGCAGAAGTACCCGCGCTCACGATTGAATCCGCCGACAGTCAATTTGCGGCGGCATATTTAAGCTTCAGTTCCCAAATCCTCGAACAGAACCAGATCACCGACTTTTTGACTCGCTCTGTACAGCCGCGCCTGACGGCTATCGCGGGAGTGCAAAAAGCCGATGTGCTCGGCGGGCGCACCTTCGCGATGCGTATCTGGTTGAAGTCGGAGAAGATGGCGGCGCTGAACGTTACGCCCTCGGAAGTGCGTCAGGCGCTAGCGAGCAATAACGTGCAGGCGGCTATCGGCCAGACGCGCGGTGCTTACACCCAGGTAAATTTGCGCGCTAACACAGATCTGAAACATGTCGAAGATTTTCGTCAGCTAGTTGTACGCAACACCGGCGAGGGCGTCATACGTTTGAGTGATATTGCTGACGTGGTACTAGGAGCCGAAAACTACGATGCTGAAGTTAACTTCAGTGGTGAGACGGCCGTATTTATGGGGGTATGGGTTGCGCCTAATGCTAACTCTCTGGACGTAATGAAAGCCGTTACGAAAGAAATGGAAGCGATTCAAGCGGAATTACCGACGGGTTTGAGTGGTGTGGTGGCTTATGATGCAACCAAATACATTGATGCGGCGATCATTGAGGTCATCAAGACGCTGTCCGAAACCCTGCTGATTATTGTCGTGGTGCTCTTTCTGTTTCTGGGTTTCAGTCGTTCAGTATTTATTCCGATTGTGGCCATCCCGCTGTCTCTGGTGGGTGCCTTGTTCATCATGCAGCTGTTTGGTTTCTCGCTCAATTTGTTGACCTTGTTATCCATTGTGTTGAGCGTGGGCCTGGTAGTGGATGACGCGATTGTGATGGTGGAAAACATCGAACGTCACATCGAAGAAGGTATGAAACCTTTCCAGGCAGCTATTACTGCTGCGCGGGAGTTGGGCGGGCCGATTATTGCCATGACGGTAACCTTGATTTCTGTGTATGTGCCCATTGGTTTGATCGGTGGCTTGACCGGAACCCTGTTCCGCGAGTTCGCCATCACCCTCGCCGGTGCGGTGACTATCTCGGCGGTTGTGGCGATTACCCTGTCGCCCATGCTGGGTTCGCGCATGCTCAAACCGCATCAAAAAGTGACTGCGCCTCTGGCGGGTGTTTTTGATCGTTTTCAAAAGTTCTACAGCAGAAAACTGGATGTAACACTCAACAGCCGTTCGGGCATCTATGTGTTCTGGGTGGGCATTGCCTTGCTGTGTTTCCCGCTGTATATGTTTTCCGCTAAGGAATTGGCACCCATGGAGGATCAGGGCGTGATCTTTGGTATTGTGGACGCGCCAGCCAACTCTACGCTTGATCAGTCTTCCTATTACGGCAAATTAGTAAATCAGATATTTATGGAAGTGCCGGAGACGGATTTTACTTTTCAGATAAATTTCCCTACCGGCGGCTTCTCCGGCATGGTGGCTAAACCCTGGGAAGAACGTGATCGCAGCGTGTTTGAAATTATGCCGGAATTGCAGCAAAAATTGGCGAATGTTCCTGGTGTACGCATCCTGCCGGTTACCCCACCGCCGCTGCCCGGTGGTGGTGATTTCCCGGTGGAATTTGTTATCGCTTCTACCGCAGATTCGAAGGAAATTTATGGGTATGCCGTGCAATTGCAACAGGTGATGAATGCCAGCGGCACCTTCCCGTTCACGCTGATAGATATGAAGGTGGATCAACCGGAATATGAATTCAGTATTGATCGTGAAAAAGTGGCGGACCTGGGACTGAACCTGCAAACTGTGACGCAAGACTTGGGCACCCTGTTGGGCGGCGGTTATGTCAACCGGTTCAACATGGCCGGGCAGAGTTATAAAGTGATTCCGCAGGTTAAGCGTGTTGAACGTTTAACACCGGATGACCTGAACAAGCTTTATATCACCGGTGCTGACGGCCAGATGATTCGCCTGGATCAGATTGCCACCATGACCCACGTTACTGCACCGCGCACTATCAACCGGATGCAACAGTTGAATGCGGTGAAGATCAGCGGTGTGACCATTAGGCCACTGGGCGAGACACTGGAATATTTGCAGGAAGAGGCGGCGAAGATTCTGCCCAAGGGCTACAGCATCGATTACACCGGCGAATCCCGCCAGCTCAATCGTGAGGGCAATACGTTCCTGCCGGCGCTGATGTTGGCGTTGTTGATGATCTTCCTGGTGTTGGCGGCGCAATATAACAGCTTCCGCGATCCGGTTGTGATCCTGGCGGGGTCCGTGCCCCTGGCGATCTTCGGCGCGCTGCTGTTTACCTTCTTCAAGATGCCGATGCCCATGCCGTTCTTTACCGATGGCTTCAGCAGCACGCTGAATATTTATTCGCAGGTGGGGCTTGTGACGCTGGTAGGTCTGATTGCGCGCAATGGCATCCTGGTGGTGGAGTTCGCTAACAAGATGCAAGAGAAGGGCATGAGCAAGATCGAAGCGGTGCGCGAAGCGTCGGTTATTCGTCTGCGCCCGGTGTTGATGACCAGTATCGCTACGGTGGCTGGCCACGCGCCTTTGATCTTTGCGTCTGGGCCCGGTGCAGAAGCGCGTAATGCGATTGGTCTGGTATTGGTGTTCGGGATGGCGATCGGTACAGTCTTTACTCTGTTTGTCTTGCCTTCGGTGTATGTGCTGTTGGCCAAGGATCATCAGAAAGACAAGCAACGCTTGGCTGAGTTGGAAGCGGCGGCCTGATCAGGGTCCTGATACGTTATTTGCGTGGCAAAAAGGGCATCGTTTGATGCCCTTTTTGTTAGAAGTCCTACTTACTTTCGATTTCTAATGTAAGCGCTCCGAATCCGTTTGCCATTAGGGCTTTGGTTTCGAAAACGCATGAATACATCCTTGTAGCTCCCTCAAGTCGTCCTTGACTTGAGGGTTTCGAAATCAAAGCCCTAATGACAAACTCACGTGGTGCGGATATCGAGAAGGTGTCCTTTCACCCAATTGCACTATACTGCGGCCCATTATTCTGCGGAGGAGCTTTACATGACCAATATCGATTCAACTGCATTGCGCGCCGCTGTAGAAGGGGTGCTGGAGCCCAGCTTGCAACGACCCCTGGGTGAGTTGAATGCCATCCATGGTATTGCTGTGGAGGGCGATCAGGTGGCGGTCAGCATTGATCTCGGTTATCCCGCTGAGGGGGTGGCCCAGACGCTGGCTACTGCGATTCATCATGCGGTGAGTCGGGTCGAAGGGGTGATGAAGCTGTCGGTGGATGTGGATTGGGTGATTCCGGCGAGTCCCGCCGCTAATGCGCAGCAGGCTATCGCCGGGGTTAAGAATATTATTGCCGTAGCCTCCGGTAAGGGCGGGGTGGGTAAATCCACGACGGCGGTGAATCTGGCATTGGCGCTGGCAGCTGAGGGCGCGCGTGTTGGTATTCTGGACGCCGACATCTATGGGCCCAGCCAACACCATATGCTGGGGGTGGGCGAGCAGCGTCCGCAGATCGTGGGGGAAGGCAAGGCGCAGATGATGGTGCCTATTGAAGCCCATGGCATTCAATCCATCTCTATGGGTTACCTGGTGACCGAACAAACGCCGATGGTGTGGCGCGGGCCGATGGTCAGTGGAGCGCTGCAGCAATTGCTGATGCAGACCCGTTGGGATGATCTGGATTATCTGGTTATCGACATGCCGCCGGGTACCGGTGATATCCAGATTACCCTGGCGCAAAAAGTGCCGGTGACCGGGGCGGTGATAGTGACGACCCCCCAGGACATCGCCTTGCTGGATGCCAGGAAGGGCATTGAAATGTTTCGCAAGGTCAATGTACCGGTGCTGGGGGTGGTGGAAAATATGGCCGTTCATGTGTGTTCCCAATGCGGTCATGCCGAGCATATCTTCGGTGCTGGCGGCGGTGAGCGCATCGCCCAGGACTACCAGACTAACCTGCTCGGGGCGTTGCCCCTGGATTTGTCGATTCGTGAGCTGACCGATGGCGGCACGCCGTCGGTCGCCGCTGAGCCGGATTCAGCCATTGCCCAAGCCTACCGCGCCATCGCACGCAAACTGGCCGCCCAGCTCTGGCTACTCAATCTTTCCGCCACCCCGATGCCAGAGATCATCTTCACTGAAGATTAACCCGTAGGTCGGATTAGCCGCAGGCGTAATCCGACGCAATCTTCCCAAACCCTCTTATCTCCAAACACTCCCCCAATGCCTTAACAAACGGCATTGTCGGATTACGCGACGCTAATCCGACCTACTTGCAGGCTATTCACGGTAGGCGGCTCGGGCGAAAACCGCTATTATGCCGCCCCGTCAAATTATCAGTATGTTGGAGTCAGCATGAGCATCAAATCCGATAAGTGGATGCGCCGTATGGTCGAGCAGCACGGCATGATCGAGCCTTTTGAACCCGGCCAGGTTCGCTATGGTGCCGATGGACATCGCATCGTGTCTTACGGAACCTCCAGCTACGGCTATGATGTGCGCTGCGCGGATGAATTTAAAATCTTCACCAACGTGCATTCCACTGTTGTCGATCCCAAAAATTTTGATGAAAAGAGTTTTGTAGATATCAAGAGTGATGTCTGCATCATCCCGCCAAATTCTTTCGCCTTGGCGCGCACTGTTGAATACTTCCGGATTCCGCGCTCTGTATTGACCGTGTGTCTGGGTAAATCCACCTACGCGCGTTGCGGCATTATTGTTAACGTCACACCGCTGGAGCCTGAATGGGAAGGGCATGTGACGCTGGAGTTTTCCAACACCACGCCCTTGCCGGCAAAAATCTATGCCAACGAAGGCATCGCACAAATGTTGTTCTTTGAATCCGACGAGGTCTGCGAAACCTCCTACAAGGATCGCGGTGGAAAATACCAGGGACAACGTGGCGTAACCCTGCCCAAGACCTGATGTTTTGCAGTCACTAGCCCCTAGTGACTTGCGCTAGTGACTGAATATGCCCTTACCCCGTCAAACAGACGTCTTGATTATCGGTGCCGGTGCGGCCGGCCTGATGTGCGCTGCCGTTGCCGGCCGACGTGGCCGCCAGGTTGTGGTGGTTGACCATGCCAATAAAGTAGGTAAAAAAATCCTGATGTCTGGTGGTGGGCGATGTAACTTCACCAACCTGCACACCCTGCCGGATAATTTTCTTTCTGATAATCCCCATTTTTGCAAGTCAGCGCTTTCGCGTTTTACCCAATGGGATTTTCTGGCATTGGTGCAAAAGCACCAGATTCCCTACCACGAAAAAAAACTCGGTCAATTATTTTGCGACAACAAGGCGCAGGATATTCTTAATATGCTGCTGGCGGAGTGCGCCGATGCAAAGGCTGCTATTTATACCCACTGCCAGATAGAAAAAATCACTGCATTATCAACAACCGATTTACCCCTGCGTTACCGTGTCCATACCAGCCTCGGTAACATTTCGTGCGAGTCTTTGGTTGTGGCCACCGGTGGTTTGTCCATTCCCACCATGGGAGCAACAGGCTTGGGCTATGAAGTTGCCACTCAATTTAACCTTCCACTCAAGCCGCGTTCCGCCGGGCTGGTACCTTTTACCTTGACGCCCGCACAATTAGCTGTGTTTTCTTCGTGTGTGGGTAATGCAATAGAAGTATGCGTAAGTTGTAACGACGATAAGGGTAACGAAAAATCGTTTGTTGAAAATCTTTTATTTACTCATCGGGGATTGAGTGGTCCGGCGATCTTACAAATTTCTTCTTACTGGAAGCCGGGGCAATCGATTCAGGTAAATTTGCTGCCGCATGTCAATTTGATTGAACACTTGCGTATGCAACAGCAGCAGCGTCCCAAGGTTTTACTGAGTACGGTGATGGGTGAATTGCTCACCAAAAATATCGCACAGGTATTTTGTGATTTATGGGATGCGCAATGGAAAGGCAATCGTCCCTTGAATCAATATGGGATCAAGGATATTCAAACCATTGCCACGCAATTTCAATCCTGGCAATTGCTGCCCGCCGGCACCGAAGGCTATCGTACTGCCGAAGTGACCTTGGGTGGTGTTGACACTTCATGTCTTTCTTCGAAAACGCTGGAAGCAAACCATCAGCCGGGCCTGTATTTTATTGGTGAGGTGGTGGATGTTACCGGTCATTTAGGTGGCTTTAACTTTCAATGGGCTTGGGCGTCAGGAAATGCTGCCGGTACATTCTGCTAGAAGTTATATAAAAATAACATGTTAGCGAAGAGGTATTTCTAATACCAAAGAGTTTGGGCAGTGTTTTGCAGGTTATTGTCAAATGTTAATGATTTATGCCTAAGTTCTTTTGCATACACAAGATTTCCGCTTTTTATCTCCCCAGAATTATTGTTGACATTCCCGGTCCAAATAAACGAAGCGTGAGCAGATGATGAACCTTGATGGTGCATTATTTATTTTTCTAAATACAGAAATGTGAAGGATTTTGCATTAATGGTTTGCATGGCTTGCGACACAGAATGTTGACCCCATATTACCTTGGCAGTTATAGAGAGTTGATAAATCGGTAGGGAGATTATTGTTAATTTTATGATGTGTATTATTTGAATGCGCAATACCTTGAGGGCTCAATTATGAGCATGATGCTGAATATGAAAGCAGAAACGGCCGTACACCACGCACAAACAGAAAGTCTGTTGCGTGCGCGGCTATTCAATAAGCAGTTGTCACAAAGTTGTTACTGTGACGTGCTTAACGTATTTTATACGGCATATTCTTCATTGGAATCTGCCCTGGCGAATTTTCCGCTGACGGCGCAATTATTAAAAGATCGTTCAAAAATAGAACTTCTTAAAAAAGATTTGATCTATTTACGGAGCGGTTCCTCAGTTAAAGTGCCTTATCTCTCCAATCCCGATCTTCCTCGTGTTGCTAACGAAGCGGCGGCCTTGGGAGTTATGTATGTAATGGAAGGCTCCACCTTGGGTGGAAAGATCATTATCAATTATCTGATGAAATACGACTGGATGAACGTCGAATTATGTGGCAATTTTTTTAGCAATTATGGCGATAATCGTGGTCGTATGTGGAATGAGTTTGGTGAGATTGTAAATGGTTTTTCTTCGGCTAATCAGCATGCCGCTACTCATGTGGTGAGCGGAGCGAAGCTTGCCTTTGATTATATCTACTCTCTTTTGATGCAGACTCGATGAACTGATGAGGATGATTAACGATGACCAAAAAAGAATCCCCGCATAAGCCGTTTGTCGTCACTCTGGATAATTGCCACCAAGAGCCCATTCACATTCCAGGGTCTATCCAAGCCCATGGTATGTTGATCGTTATCGGGCGCCATGATTTTATGATCAAGCAGGTCAGTGAAAATATTTTGCAATTTACGGGTGAGCCTGCCGAATTTTTTTTAGGGAAAAGCATTGCTGAGTTATTAGGTGAAAGTTTTTATACCTTTATCAATGTGGCGCTGGGTTCTGAGTCCAAGTACGCGCGCACCGCCAACTCCATCAAAGTGAAGTTGTCCCCCGGTTTGCCGAAAGATGTGCTGTATGATGCGGTGTTTCATTGTGAAGGCGATGTGGTGCTGATTGATGTTGAACAATCTCCCCAGGAAGTCAATATTCAATATGCGAGTTACTACCACAAGATCAAGGAGTTCACTCGTTCATTGAGTGAGCATGCGGAGCTACAGGCAATCTTCGAACGCTCTGTGGCGGAGGTGAGGGATCTTACCGGTTATGATCGGGTGATGCTGTATCGCTTTGATCATGAATACAATGGTGAGGTTATTGCGGAATCCAAAGTGGATCGGTTGAACTCCTTTCTGGGGCAGCACTTTCCTGAATCTGATATTCCCGCGCAGGCACGTGCATTGTATGTTAAAAATAAAGTGCGCATCATCGCGGATGTGAATGCTACTCCCAGTCCGTTAGTGCCTCCGGTGCATCCGGATTCTGACATGTCGACCGACTTGGGTTTGAGCATGCTGCGTAGCGTGTCGCCCATCCATATTCAATATCTCAAGAATATGGGGGTTTGTGCCTCCATGTCGATCAGTATTATCGTGGATGATCATTTATGGGGCTTGATTGCGTGTCACCATTATTCGCCTCACCTGGTTTCCGTCGAAACGCGGGAGGCGGCATTATTTTTAAGTGTGCTTATTTCGCATTTGATTACCACTAATGATCGTTCGCAGGCGCGGCTTTATGATTCTGAGTTGCTTGCGTTAAATGCTCGCCTGGCCGAGAACATGGTGCAGGTGGTGAATTATGTGGATGGCCTGCGTAAAGATATTCCAGCGATGTTGGGGCTCACCAGTGCTGAGGGTGTTGTATGGAATCTTGAAGGCCATACCGAAAGTTATGGCACCACTCCAACCGAAGAGCAAACCGAACAACTGGTTGATTGGTTATTTGCCAAGGTAGGAAAATCCTTCTTGTTCCACACGCACAAGCTGTCTGAGATCAATCCGGCGTTTCGTGAATTTGCTGGCGTGGCCAGCGGTATTCTGTTTATCGTCCTGTCATTCACAGATCGGCAATATTTTCTGTGGTTTAGACCGGAGGTGATGAATACCAAGAACTGGGGCGGCAAACCGGAAAAGACTATCGAATTCCTGGATGACGGCAGTCATCGTTTGATGCCGCGCCGTTCTTTTGAGCTGTGGAAGGAAAAAGTACGTTATACCTCGGCACCCTTCAACGAAATTGAAATTCGAAATGTCCTGAAGTTTCGTAACACTATGCAGAATTATCTGATGGTGAATACGGAGTTGTTGCGCGAACGTAATGCGGATCTGGAGCGCAAGATTGCCCAGCGGACATTATCGCTTGAGCAGGAAATCCGGGAGCGCGAGAAAATCCAGCAGGAGCTGGAATTGTCCTTGCGCGCTTTGCAAGCATCAAACAAGGAACTCGAACAGTTCGCCTATATTGCTTCCCACGATTTGCAGGAGCCCCTGCGAAAAATACAGGTGTTGGGTGATCGGCTGCATAATTTCTCCGATCAATTGGATGCACGCAGTCAGGATTATCTGCAGCGCATGATCAAGGCGGCCAATCGAATGCAAATGCTGGTGGTTGATCTGCTGTCTTTTTCCCGTATCGGGGTGACCGGTGACAGCGTTCGTTACGTTAATCTGAATGATGTGATGAAAGATGTTTTGTCCAATCTTCACATCGCCATAGAAGAGTCGGGCGCACAGATTGATATCGGCGACCTCGGGAGTATCTGTGCGGATGCATCGCAAATTAATCGCCTGTTCCAGAACCTGATGCAAAATGCGATTAAGTTTGTGCGTCAGGATGCTGCACCAGATATTAGCGTCCACAGGGTAGAGGAGACGGCGAATACGGCCACCTTCGAGATCCGTGATAATGGCATCGGTTTTGAAAAGGAATATGAAGAAAAAATCTTCGGTCTCTTCAACCGCTTGCATAAATCCAGCGAAGATTATCAGGGCACGGGCCTGGGTTTGGCTGTGTGCCGCAAGATTGTCGAAAGTCATCGCGGTAAAATTTGGGCGCGCAGCCGCTTGGGTGAAGGCACGTCCTTTTTTATCCAGCTGCCCTTACGCGGTGCGGTAGAGGCAAGGCGACAGGGAGACGCCTTGATCGCTGATTCCTTCCTTGAAGATTAACGCTATTCCCGGAGTGGCAAGGTTTGGGGAGTTCGGGGCTTCCGGCGTATCTGCGCTGTTTCATTAATCATCCGGTCATATACCTGTGGTAAAGTACCGCTTCCCAAAATCTCACTGACTGCCGCTTAGCTTCATGATGATCAAGCTTATCAAATCGCTCGTTGTGCTCGTGCTGCTGACAGCATGTGCAACACACACATCGGTTCAACGTGATTGGCCCCAAGGGGCACCCTCCCTTGCGTATTTTGAACAGGTTTACGCTGAGGATTTGCGTAATCAGCAAGAACAAACCCTGGATGAGTATCTACTTTGGGTCAAGCGCTACTATGAAGGCTGGGAGTTGTATCGTCGCGGTTGGCTGGATGTAACACAGGATCTGGTAATGCAGATCGAAAGCCCACCATTAGCGGACGAGGTGAATACTAAGATGTACTCGGTCGGTCGGGCCATTGCCGGAGAGTGGGCCAAAAAAACCAATAAGCGTAAGATTTTTACCCGGCATGTGGCTATTTGGGGTAATGCCTTGGTGGAATCTATGAATCGCGGCGAAGAATTAAAACTGATCAATATTGTGCAACATGATGTCGACGGTTTACTGGCTGATAAACTACCAGTAGATGCCATTACCGCTGATCGTTATTATGCCTCGGATGAAGACGATGTCTTCAGCTGGTAAGCTTTAAGAAACCCCACCATGCCTTCGGTATCATTATGGCTGACATTTTGCCATTTAAACGAAAAAGTCCTTTCGAAAAACACAAGGGAAAAACCCTGTGTCGCAGTGGTTTTCATAAGTGGGTCGTCGTCAAGGAAAAGCAATTTGATGTCAAGCAAGGCAGGTTGGTGACGGTGTATAAATGTGAGCGCTGCGGTGAGCAGAAGGTTGAAGCTCACTAGATAAACAGAAAATCAGGTAAACAGAACAGGGAGCGTGCAATGCACGCCCCTATTTACCTTTATCGCCATTAGTGGTGATGGCCGCCAGCGCCATGGGCATGACCGTGGGCGATTTCGTCTTCGGTGGCTGCGCGTACATCCGTCACTTCCACATCAAAGTTCAGGTCAACACCAGCCAAGGGATGGTTGCCGTCAATGGTGACTTGATCGCCTTCAACACCGGTAACTGTAACGACCTGCAAGCCGTGTTCGGTTTCAGCGTGAAACTCCATGCCCACTTCAATTTGATCAATGCCGGAAAACATACTGGAATCCAGTTGCTGAACCATGGCATCGTCACGCTCACCGTAGGCTTCGGCTGCTGCGACGGACACATTTAATTTGTCACCGACCGCTTTACCGACCAATGCCTTTTCGAGGCCAGGAATAATATTTCCTGCACCGTGAAGATAAGAAAGTGGTTCCTGTCCTTCAGAAGAATCCAACACTTTGCCAGTGCTGTCGGTCAGGGTGTAGTGAAAACTGGCAACGCAGTTGTTGGAGATATTCATAAAAAGCCTTTTGGGGTTGTGGTTTAAAGATTACATCAATTAAAACGTTTGATTTGCTTGCCGTTAACTTTAGCCTCACCAAGGTAGATGGTGTAGGCGTCGCCGTCTTCTTCCTGTTGTAGGCGCACTAACAGGTAATCCCAGTCTTTAGCCAGCCAAGCATAAGTAACCCGGTCATCATTTTCGCGACTGCGTTTTACTTTAACCGTAGTAACCTTGCCGAGTGGTGTTTCAAGCGACTCTTCGCCGACGATTTCAAAACCGTATTTTTTCAAGCGCCCACCGTCGGCTATCTGATAGACCAACTCTTTTCTATTGTTGATCAGGTCTTGCTGCAGCTGCAGTTGATAACTGAGCTTGTCCTGTACGCGTTGAGCGATATCCATCTTCCAGGTGGTATTTTGCACATTATTGGTGACGGTTTTTTTATCCCAATCGAAGGTTAATTCTGCATCCCGGTCACGCCCCATCACGCGGCGTTTGTATTTGTAATGCAGGGGAATAACTTGCTGGGTTTCTTTATCGATACGCAAGCGGCTGGTTTCATCAATACTGGCAAACCAGGAGCGGGCGAAGAATCGCATTTGATAAGTGCCGTCATCCAGCGGTGTCAGTGAATGAGTAACGGTGACTTTAAAGCCGAGAGCAGTGGACGTATACTCATTGGAAAAACTCTCAGGCAGTTCGGCGGCGCGGGAAAAGAGGGAAAAACCGGTGAAAAATAAAACTAACAATAAGGCAGGTTTTTTTAGCACATATTTTTTAAGCATAGTCAGGCAATCCTTATGGTTCTGCAATGGATGGTTCGGATGAAGAATCCATGCTGGCGACCATTCCCGCTTGGCCGCCACCATAAGATTCACGCACTGATTAGATAACCCGATGGCGATAAAAGTTCGTTATCCAGTAGCACCCCATCGTGACGCATCCGCAAACGTCCTTCCGCAAACCACTTCACGGCGAGTGGATAAATAATGTGTTCCTGTTGTTGGACTCGCTTGGCGAGACTGGCCGCGTCATCCCCCGGCGCGACAGAAATTTTGGCCTGGATAACAGCGGGGCCGCCGTCCAATTCTTCCGTAACAAAATGCACTGTCACCCCATGTTCAATGTCGCCGGCATCCAGCACGCGCTGGTGCGTGTTCAGGCCCTGATATTTGGGCAGCAATGAGGGATGAATGTTCAACATGCGTCCCAGGTAGTGTCGGGTAAATGCTGTGGTGAGGATCCGCATAAAACCCGCGAGTACCACCAGATCCGGTTGATAGCTATCGATCAATTGGGCCAGCTTTTGATCGAAGGATTCGCGGTCATCAAATTGTTTGTGGTCGAGTACCAGTGCGGGAATGCCGGCGTGTTCAGCGCGCATTAAACCCAATACCGCCGGACGATTGCTGATAACAGCAGCAATTTCGATCGGCAGCTCACCTCTCTGCATGCCGTCGATCAGCGCTTGTAAATTGCTGCCGCTGCCGGATATCAGTACAACAACACGTATACGCGATGAACTCATTAAACTGCCAGCCCCTGCAAATCCACCTGGGCTTCATCTGCCTGCGCCTTGGCGATGTGTCCTACGACAAACGGCGTTTCACCGGCGGCGGCGAGAATCTTCAACGCATTGTCTTTTTCATTGGCAGGCACGGCGATAACCATACCCACGCCGCAGTTGAATGTGCGGTACATCTCGCGCATCGCGACGTTGCCGCTGCGTTGCAGCCATTGGAAAACGGCCGGTAATTCCCAGCTCTTCGTATCGATAATCGCCTTGCAATCATCCGGCAGAACACGTGGGATATTTTCAGTCAGGCCGCCACCGGTGATGTGTGCCAAGGCATTTACCTGGGACTCCTTGATGAGTGTCAGCACGGATTTTACGTAGATACGGGTGGGAGCCATCAGGGCATCGCTAAGGGGTTTACCGCCGCAGTCCTGCTGTAAATCGGCATTGCTGACGTCGATAATCTTACGCACAAGGGAGTAACCATTGGAGTGTGGGCCGCTTGAGGTCAGGGCGATCAACACATCGCCGGCTTTCACTTTGCTGCCATCAAGAATCTCGGATTTCTCCACCACCCCAACACAGAAACCGGCCAGGTCGTAATCTTCACCTTCATACATGCCGGGCATTTCAGCGGTTTCACCGCCCACCAGGGCACAGCCCGCCAATTCACAACCGTCGCCGATGCCGGCAACGACCGCTGCGGCTACATCAACATTGAGCTTGCCAGTGGCGTAATAGTCGAGGAAGAACAGCGGTTCTGCGCCCGTGACAACCAGATCGTTAACACACATGGCTACCAGATCAATACCAATGGTATCGTGTTTGCCCAGGTTCATAGCCAGACGGAGTTTGGTGCCCACGCCATCGGTACCGGAAACCAGCACCGGTTCGCGGTATCCCTTGGGAATTTCACACAGAGCGGCAAAACCGCCCAGACCTGCCATCACCTCCGGGCGGCGGGTACGTTTGGCTACGCCTTTGATTCGCTCGACCAGGGCATCACCGGCATCAATATCAACACCGGCATCTTTGTAACTCAGGGAAGTGGCAGGGGATTGTTGTTCGCTCATAGAGTGGGATTCGCTCGCGCAGAGGTTTCAAAAAAAGGCCGCCATTCTACCAGCTTATCGATGGTTAGGGGTGTATTGATGGTGCGCAGCCGCCGCAAATATCGAATCAGGTCGCTTCGTTCCGCGCTATTGCCTGTTACAATGCCGAACTTTCCGCCGGGTTGCTCGACGCAGCCGTGTGTTTCTCTCTTCCACCAGGATTTTTCAGGGGCAGATTTTGTTACGACTTTTGACGTTTTTGCTGCTTAGTGTCTGTGCGGTTGCCAGCGTGGCCGAGCAGGTAATCCAGGTATACCGCGCCGAAGCCCTGGTGACTTCCCAGTCGCAGGCAGAGCGCAACAACGCGACGCGCGTGAGTCTGGGGGAGGTGATCTGGCGTGTCACGGGTGACAGCGCCGCGCTCGAACATCCCAGTGTGCGTGGAGCGTTGAATCAGGCACAGCGTTATTTATATGAATACAGCTACGCTTCCACTGACGAGCAGCTTGAAGTGAAGGGAGCGCCAGTACGGGCCATCAAGCTGATCCTTAAATTTTCTCCCCAGGCAATTGAAAAACTTTTGCGCGAAGCACGTCTCCCCCTGTGGCCGGCCAATCGTCCCAAGTTGCTCGTATGGCAAATCATGACGGACGACGCGGGCACCACCCATCGGGTGCTGGCAGATGATGCACGCAAAGCGCTGTATGACCAGGCGGCCTTGCGTGGTTTGCCCCTGTTGCTGCCTATGCATGACTTTGAGGACAACATCGCCCTGGGGTCGGACAGCTTGTGGAACATGGATGAAGCCAGCATTCGTGCCGCTTCAGAGCGTTACAAGCCCGATGCTATCCTCGTGGGGCGCTATCGCCAGGCGGCCGACGGCCTGTGGCGTGCCAACTGGCAGTTGCTGCACTCCTCCGCAAACCAGAGCTTCGATACCCAGGCGGCAGAAACCCCCAGCCTGTTTGTGCAGGCCATCAATACCACCGCCGATTACTTCGCCCGGCTGTATGCCATCACCCCCAGTGAAGGCGGCTCTGGCGCCATTGTGATCCGGGTAGGGGATGTGCGCGATTTTGCGACCTATAAAAAAGTGCAGCGCTACCTGGAAGGATTGGGGATGGTCAGTCGGGTGGAATTAATAATGGCGCAACAGGATCGCTTGTTACTCCGCTTGCATGCTGAAGGCGATCTGCCGTTACTGCTCAGTACTCTGGAGCTGGGTAAAAAACTCTTTCCTGTCGTTTCCGAGTCCATCCCGGTACAACCGGTGGAGGCATATCGCCCGCCCGCCTCATCGGCTGGCCCGGATAGTGGGATAGCGGACGGCTCAGGCAGCAGTGAACCCGGCAGTTTCTCCCAGGCACGCGGCTCTCTGGCCAATCCATTGGTTTACCGTTGGCAGGATTAAGCTTGACCCAGGCCGGTGAATAATTTGATGACCACACATATTCCGCAGCAACTTTCCCTGGGTGTCAGCCTGAATGATGACGCCACCTTTGATAATTTCTATGCGCCTGCCGGTTCGCATAATGCAGAAGTCGTCGCCTTTTTACGCGATCAGGTAGAGCATACACGGGAAACCTTCGTGTACCTCTGGGGGGCTTCCGGCAGTGGCTTGACCCATCTGCTGCAGGCCGGCTGTCACTATGCCCAATCCCGCGGAATGAGCATGCAGTACCTGCCGCTGGCTGACCTGGCCGGTTATGCGCCCGCGGAACTCTTTGCGGACCTGGGCGCGTTGGATTATCTGTGTATTGATCATCTGACGGCGGTGGCGGGGCGGCCGGATTGGGAACTGGCGCTATTCAATCTCTACAACAGCCTGCGGGAAAGCGGAAAATGCCTGGTGGTGGCCGCCGAGCAAAGCCCCCGTGAGCTGCCTGTTCAACTGGAAGACCTGCGGTCGCGTCTGCAATGGGGGGTGACTTACCAGGTCCAACTGCTCAATGATGAAGAAAAACAGGAAGCCTTGCAGCGCCGGGCTCGCGCCCGAGGTATGGAGTTAAATGACGAGGTGGCCCACTACATCCTGCAGCGTCTGCCGCGTGATATGAACGAACTCTTCAACCAGTTACAGCGCCTGGATCACGCCTCCCTGGCGGAGCAGCGCAAGTTAACCATCCCCTTCGTGAAAAAAATCCTGAATATCTAGGCCCATCGTCGCGTTTGACCGTCCAGACCGGTATTAAAACGCGACCATCTTTACGTATTAACCAAAGTTCGGACGCTTTCTACTCCGCTTTTTCCTAGTCTTTGCGGCGTCAGGGTCAAGAAGTGTTATTGCACTCAACATTGTGGATGTGATTGCGCACACTGTTAACCGGCCCTGGCAACCTGCCAGGCACCTTAAGCACGAAATAACAATATATATATAAATAAGTTTAATCCGGTCAGGCTCCCACCTGACCGGCTTATCTGGAGTATGCCCATGAATCTGCGCACGATATACCTATCCCTTTTTACCCTAACACTGCCTTGGTTGCTGGTAGCCTGCGGCAGCAATGGCGGTGATGGCCGCCAGCCAGCTCCCTCCTCCTCCAGCAGCAGTTCCGTGGCTCCGGCCAGCGGAACCATCAAGGTTAACCAACTGGGCTTTTTACCCGCCGCACATAAACTGGCGGTGGTGCCACCGGTAAGCGCAGATAGCTTCGCGTTGATCGATGCCAGCACCGGCAACGAGGTGTATACCGGCAACTTGGGAGGTGCCGCTACCTGGGCACCGGCGGGCGATAGTGTACGTTTGGCGGATTTCTCCAGTTTTACCACCCCCGGTGAATACCGGGTGCGGGTGGTGGGCATTGCGGATTCCAATCGCTTTCGTATTGCACAGGATATTTATCAGCCGTTAAATGGTGCCGCTATCAAAGCGTTTTATTTTAACCGCGCCAGTACCGCGTTACTGGAGAGCCACGCCGGTGTCTATGCCCGCGCTGCCGGTCATCCGGATACCAACGTGCAGGTGCACGCCTCCGCTGCGTCACCTGAGCGGCCCGAAGGCACGGTGATCCAGGCACCCAAAGGCTGGTACGACGCGGGGGATTACAACAAATACATCGTCAATTCCGGTATTTCCACCTACAGCCTGCTCGCGGCCTATGAACATTTCCCCGACCACTACCAGGGCCAAAACCTCAATATTCCCGAAAGCGACAACACGCTGCCGGATCTGCTCGATGAAATCCTGTGGAACCTGGAATGGATGCTGGATATGCAAGATCCCAACGACGGCGGTGTTTACCACAAACTGACCGATAAGGAGTTTGACGGTGCGGTGATGCCCCACGAAACCGGTACCCAGCGCTATGTCGTGCAGAAAGGCACCTCCGCAACCCTGAATTTTGCAGCGGTGATGGCCGTGGCCAGCCGGGTATATGAACCCTTTAATGCAGAGCTTTCGTCCGAGATGCTGGCCGCTGCGGAATCAGCCTGGGCATGGGCTCAAGCCAATCCGGGCGTTACCTATACCCAGCCTGCCGATATCAAGACCGGCGCCTATGGTGATGCCACGCTCACCGACGAGCACGCTTGGGCAGCGGCGGAGCTTTATATCACCACCGGCAACGCGGCCTACTACAACAGCATGAATCCCACCCAGACCCAGGCCACTGTGCCCTCCTGGGGCGATGTGCGCGGACTGGCCTGGGTGTCGCTGGCCCACCATCTCAGCAATTTGACTGAGGTTGCTGATAAAGCGCTGATTGCCCAGCGCATTACCGCCCTCGCCGATACTTTGGTTGAGGATTGGGAGGCATCGGCCTACGCGGTGCCCATGCGCCAGCAAAATTTTGTCTGGGGCAGCAATTCCGTGGCCCTGAACCAGGCCATGATGTTATTGCAGGGCTTTCAGTTGAATGGCAACCGCGACTACCTCAATGCTGCCCAATCGCTGCTGGATTACGTATTGGGGCGCAACCCTACCGATTTTTCCTTTGTGACCGGCTACGGTGTGAAAACCCCGCAGCACATCCACCATCGTCCCTCCGAGGCTGACGGTATCGCGGCGCCCATCCCTGGCTTTTTGGCGGGTGGCCCCCATGCTGGCCAGCAGGATGCCAGCGATTGCCCGGTAAGTTATCCCTCTGATTTACCGGCGAAGTCCTATCTGGATCACTGGTGCAGTTACGCGAGTAATGAAATCGCCATCAACTGGAATGCGCCGCTGGTGTACGTTTCCGGTGCCTTACAAGTACTGACGGAACAATAACGCACACCGCAGAACTAACAGTCAGCCTCGGCTGTTGGTTCTGCGATCTCGACGGCGATTCTCGACGCGTTGATCACCCCGGATTGCGTAATCTGCAAAGCTGGCTATGGTTAAAAGCATACCCTTCTCTCTGGAGCACCGGCGAATAACCGATGATGGCAGAAACTCCGTCTTCCGCTCAGTCAGCGCCTGTAGGTCGTCGTTTTGCCCGGCGCGTTTATCCCGCTCGTATACTCGGACTCGGTTTGGGTTTTTTTGCCGTGGGCGCCGCGCTCATTCCCCTGTCGCACGGCTTTTGGGTCTGGTTTCTGTTGATCATGTACGCCTTCGCCTGGCCGCATATTGCGTATCTGTATGCAACACGTGTCTCGGATTCCTTTGCCACGGGTAAACGCCAGCTGTTATTCGATTCCTTTTGCGGCGGCCTTTGGGTAGCTGCCATGGCATGCAACTTACTGCCCAGTGCGGTAGTGCTAACCATGTTGAGCATGAACAACATGGCGACATCCGGCGTGCGCTTTTTTGGCTGGGGTGTGTTAGCCCAGATTGCCGGTTTGCTGTTGGGGGTGGCGATCTTTGGCTGGCATCCGCAATGGGACAGCAGTCTCACCGTCATTGTTGCGTCATTGCCTTTTTTGGTTGTGCATCCCCTGGCGGTAGGCATGATGGCTTACAGTTTCGCCACGCGACTGCACGAACAAAAAAACAGTTTGAAACTGTTAAGCCGTACGGATGGCCTGACCGGTTTATACAACCGCCGGTATTGGCAACTGCGCGCCGCGGAAGAATTTGATCGCAGCCGTCGGCAGGGAAATCCGGCTTCCCTGATTATGTTGGATATTGATCACTTCAAGGAAATTAATGACCAATACGGTCACAGCATCGGTGATGATGTATTGGAGACCTTGAGCTATTTGTTGCAGATTAATTTGCGCAGCATTGACATCCTCGGCCGTTACGGCGGCGAAGAATTCGCGGTGGTGTTGCCGGAAACCTATGCGAAGCGGGCGCAGGATATTGCAGAGCGGGTGCGCCTGGCGGTGGCCTCGGATCGCTTCGGTGAAAAGCAAACCTTACATTGCACCATCAGCCTCGGCGTCGCCGAAATATCAGCGACGATGAAAGATTTTGACGCGTGGCTTAATGCGGCGGATAAAGCGCTCTACGACGCTAAAGCCGCCGGTCGCAATCGAACCTGTGTGTATCGGGAATCGAATGCGACCGAAATGAATTCGTGACCCAATCTTACGGCGCAACACAGTCCAGGCACCTGGCATAAATCGCGTGAGGGTCATTCATCTCGCCCAGGGTTGCCAGGGGTTTGAGCAACGGCAGTAAATGTTGCTGTACTTGCAGCGCCGTCACGTTGTTCAGTAGGCTTTTGGGCGCGAGCATTCCTGCATGACTGCCCGCGAGCTGCCGCAAAAACATTTCTCTCGGCGACAACGGACGGCTGATAACCTCCACGCTGTAATCTTCCAGGTTGACGTGACGTGCCGCCGCAGTGATCACGTCTTCCAGAGTGCCCAACTGATCGACCAGGCCTAATTGTTGTGCGGCTGTGCCGCTCCAGACCCGGCCCTCGGCAATTGCTTCAATTTCACTGATCTCGGCATCGCGCGCATCGGCTACCAGGCTGATAAAGCGCTGGTAAATATGATCCACAGTTAATTGAATAATATCGCTAGCCTGGGGCGAGAGTTCGCGGTCCAGGCGCGCGGCTCCAGCGAGGGTGGTGGTACCGACACCGTCGGTGGTAACACCGATGTTGGCGAGGCTTTTTTCTACCGTGGGGAATGCACCGAAGACACCGATAGAGCCGGTGAGAGTGGTCGGCGTTGCCCAGATCTCATCACCGGCGGCAGCGATCCAGTAACCGCCTGACGCCGCCAGGCTCCCCATGGAAATAAAGACCGGAATACCGGCTTCGCGGGTTGCCTGGATTTCATCGCGAATCACTTCTGAAGCAAAGGAGCTGCCGCCGCCGCTGTCGATGCGAATGACCAGGGCTTTCACCGCCTTTTCTTCACGCACGTTTTGCAGTATGTCTACGAGTGTATAACTGCCGATGGTGCCGTCCGGGTGATGGCCGTCGAGGATATTGCCGGAGGCCACCAGCAAGCCGATCTTATCCGCTTTTGGAGTTTGTGTGCGTTTAACGTCAGCCAGATACGCACTGGTGTCTACGCCGTTGTAATAGTTGCCAGCCTCGCTTTTACCCAATTGCGCAATCAGCTCCTGTTGAACTGCTTGGGAATTTTTCAGCTCATCGACCAATCCGTTTTCCAATGCCAATTGCGCACTGCTGCCACCGGCATCGCGCAATCTGGTGTGCATATTATTGATAAAATCATTGAGCGTACCCGCGGGCAGGTCGCGTGCTTGCTCAACCTGTTGCGTGTACTCGGCCCAGAGTTCATTCAGCCAACGGGCGTTGTGTTCTTTGGATTCGGCCGACATGTCTTCACGCAGCAGCGGTTCCACCGCGTCCTTGAATTTCCCGGAACGAAATACGTGAAAATTTATTTCCAGTTTATCCAGTGTGCCTTTGATATAGTTGCGATACGTGCCGTAACCGGTAAGCAAAATCGCGCCCATATCATTGAGGTAGATGGTGTCGGCATAACTGGCGAGGTAGTATTGGTCCTGCGTAAAATTATCGCCGTAGGCGATGATTTTTTTGCCGCTGGCTTTGAAATGTTCCAACGCCTGGCCGATCTCCTGCAATTTACTGATGCCACCTACCAACAGGTAATCCAGCTCCAGTACGAGGGTCGTTACCCGTTCATCTTGCGCGGCAAAGTTAATCGCTTCCACCAGATCCCGCACCAGGGTTTCGCTTTCTTCCGGGCTGACATCGCTGAGTAATAAACTGACCGGATCAACGTAGCTGCGCTGATCCACCAACATGCCGCTGGGTGCAACGCGCAGGGCAAATTCAGCAGGCAGTACCGGGGTTTTTTGCGCGCCCAGCGCGATAATAATCACTAGCACAATAAACAGAAAAATCAGATTGAAAACCGCGATCCGGATCCAGGTCAGCAGTGACCAGAGTCCAAATAAAAAACGACTGAAAGGGCCGGGTGTGCGTTGTTGTCGGGAATAGTCCACGTGCTACATCCTTTATTCAATGTTGCTTTTGTTCAATGTTACTTTTATTGAATGCTACTTTGTTGTCGTTGGTAATATTGCCAATATTGCATCCAGCGACTGATCATCATCGCGCTGATAAAGATCACCACAGTTAATACCACCACCACGACGTCTTGCCAGCGCACCAGGGGCGACATGGCGTTAACCACCGACCAGGTGAAATAGACGAGGATCACAAAACAGATCCAGCTGTAGGTGCGGAAACGTTGTTGCATCAATCCCGGAATAAAGATCAATAACGGGATGCTTTGCACCAGCCACAGTTTCAGGCTGCCATCTGCGGCCAGCAGATTATTCAACGTAAACAACAGCAACAGAGCACCAAAGCTGATAAAAAAAATCCGTTGCACGCGGCGCAATTTGCGATGAATCACAGCGGCTTGGGCGTCGGTAATGATCAGGGGTTCTTTTTCAGACATGGTTGTATGTTTCCATTTTTACGAGCAGTACCATCAAGCGCATTAGGCGTGCAATCGCACAGCCAGATGCGCAACGCGTTTACCCAGTGCCTGGCACAATGTGATTTCATCCTCGCTCAAGCGTGCCGGTGTATCACCTGCAGCCAGATGTGATGCGCCATAGGGTGTACCACCGGTGCGGGTCAGGTTAAGGGCCGCTTCGGTATAAGGAATCCCGGTAATCACCATGCCCTGATGCAACAGCGGCAACATCATAGACAGCAGAGTGCTTTCCTGGCCGCCGTGCAAACTGGCTGTCGAGGTGAAGACGGCAGCCGGTTTATTAACCAGATCGCCGTTGAGCCACAGGCTGCTGGTGCCATCGAGAAAATACTTCATGGGTGCGGCCATATTGCCAAAGCGGGTAGGGCTGCCGAGTATCAAGCCGGCGCAATGTTTCAGATCGTCTTGCGTACAGTAAATAGCCCCGCTGTCCGGTATGGCCGGCTCGGTCGCTTCAACGGTGGTGGAGACGGCCGGTACGGTGCGCAACCGGGCTTCTATCCCGGTCGCCTGTTCCACGCCGCGCGCGATCTGTTGTGCCATGGCGAAGGTAGCGCCGTAGCGGCTGTAATAAAGTATGAGGACATAAGGATTAGCCATGATCGTACTGCCTTTGTTTCGTCAGGTGAGCCAGAATTAGCGGGCGGCGTGGGCGCGTCGGATTCTACAATAAAGCCAGGACGTTTTCCGGTGGGCGTCCGATAACGGCCCGATCAGCTTTAATAGCAATCGGGCGCTCGATCAGTTTTGGGTGCGCCGCCATGGCTTTGATCAATGCCGTGTCGCTGAGGCGCTCATCTTTTAAATCCAGTTCTTTATACGCATCCTCAACGGTGCGCAATAACTGCCGCGGGCCAATGCCCAATTGTGCCAGGAGTTTTTTCAGTTCAGCGGTGGTGGGTGGGTTTTCCAGGTAGAGCCGAATGGTCGGTTCAATGCCATGTTCCTGTAATAGCGCCAGTGCCTGGCGGGATTTGGAGCAGCGCGGGTTGTGGTAGAGTGTGATCATCGTTAACCTCGGTTATGCAGCAAGCGGCGATTATAACCATTTAACCCATCATGGCCTCACGTCAGCATGAATAAAATGCACCATTATTGGCGACGAACCCAGCAATTTATCGAGCTGATCGTCAAGCAATACCAACAAAAAGAATGCCAGAAAAGTGCGGCATCGCTCACCTATGTCACCCTGTTCGCTATTGTTCCCTTGATGACGGTGACCTACGCCATGTTCTCTATTATTCCCGCCTTTGAAGGGGTAGGAGAGCAGTTGCAGGCAATGATTTTTACCCATGCCTTGCCCTACAGCGAGCAGGAGCTGATCGGCTATCTACAGGACTTTTCCAACCAGGCGAGAAAATTAACGGCACTCGGCGTGGCCTTTCTGGTGGTGTCTGCCTATCTGATGCTGAAAAATATCGAGTTAAATTTCAATGCGATCTGGGGGGTTAAATATGGGCGCCGGGGTATCGGCAGCTTCCTTTTGTATTGGGCCATCCTGAGTCTCGGACCGCTCTTGCTAGGCTTTGCTATGGCGATCAGCACTTACGTGGCGTCGCTGCGCTTCCTGATGGATGAGTATGACAGTCTGGGTCTGATAACCTGGGTGTTTCAGTTTTTACCTATTCTGCTCAGTGCCGCTGCTTTCACGCTTTTGTTTGCAGCGGTACCTAATTGCAAGGTCCCGATTTCAGACGCCGCTATCGGCGGCCTGGTAACGGCCATTGTATTTGAAATCCTCAAGATGCTCTTCGGTCTCATCGTGACCAATTCATCCTTTACCTTGATCTACGGTGCTTTTGCATTGGTGCCGCTGTTCCTGTTGTGGGTCAATATGATCTGGATGGTGATCCTGGGTGGGGCGGTGCTGGTACATACCATCGGCAGTTATCAAATTGTGCTCAAGGATCGCGGTTACCCCGATTTGTTGGCCACGTTGCTGGTGCTGTGGAAATTTCGCCAGGCTTCCGCGAGTGGGCTGAGCCTGAGTAATCGTGAATTGTTGCAGATCGGTTTATCAGCAGAGCAATGGCGACGCATTCGTGACACCCTGCAAAGCCAGCGATTGATCACGGCCACCAGCCAGGGGGATTTCGTACTGTGCTACGACCTGTCTCAACTTAGCCTGGTTGAGTTGGCAGCCATGCTAAAACTGTCCCGCCAGTTACCGCCGGAAGTGACCGGTCTGGATGATCTGCCCTGGCTGGATGCGGCCAAGGCGCATCTGGGGGCCATTGATGAATTTGCCGGCGACCGTTGGTCAATCAGTGTGGCGGCTTTTTTTGAAGAAAGGCATCCGCCGCATGTCCAGGAAGAGACAACAACGGCGGCGAGACAGGAGCAGTCAGGACGGTCGTTATAAACAAAGATTTGTTAACGTCATTTTCAACTGGCTGACTATAATTCAAAGTATTTCCCATTCATCGCTCTCGGCGCGACGAAGGTTTCGACATTTATCCACGATAATGACTGATTATGGCTATTCCTCTGTTGATTTGTGACGATTCAATGATGGCGCGCAAGCAGGTGGCGCGTTCACTGCCCGCCGGCTGGGATGTGGATATCAGCTATGCCACCAACGGCATGGAAGGTTTACAGGCTATCCGCGAGGGCAAGGGCGAGATGGTATTTCTGGACCTCACCATGCCGGACATGGACGGTTATCAGGTGCTGGAGGCCATTCGCGATGAAGGCCATAAATGTATTGTGATTGTCATCTCCGGCGATATTCAGCCCTCTGCCCGTGCGCGGGTTATTCACTTGGGCGCGCTGGATTTTATTCAAAAACCGGTTAACCCGGAAAAACTGGCGGATGTTTTGCACACCTACGGTTTGCTCTAGGCATCACCGAATCACTCGCCATAACCGCGTTAGTCACAGCCACGCTGCGGACTGTTCACCCGATAGATTGATTTCTTCATAGCGACCAACCTCCATGGAATTTTCCCGTTTCGGTACCAAGCTCAGCAGTGATGCAGGCATTATCAGCCTGATGGATGATTTGGGTGAGGCGCTGCGTGTCAATCCTGACATGATCTTTATGGGTGGTGGCAATCCCGCGCGCATTCCGGCGATGGAGTCGGCGTTTGAGGCTGCACTGGCAGCAACCTTGGACGATGCACAGCGGCGACATCAATTGCTGGGCATTTACCAGCCACCGCAGGGCGATGCTGAGGTACTGGATGGGGTGGCAAGTCTCTTGTCCCGGGAGTATGGCTGGCCACTCACGCGCGCCAATATCGCTTTGGCCAACGGCAGCCAATCAGCCTTTTTTGTGTTGTTTAATTTATTTGCGGGTGAGTTTGCCGATGGCCGGCGCAAACACATTCAATTGCCCTTGACGCCGGAATATCTGGGTTACAGTGATCTGGGTATCAGCGCCGATTTTTTTCACTCGACCAAGCCGGACATTGAAATCCTGCCGGACAATTTTTTTAAATATCATGTGGATTTTCAACAGTTGCATATCACTGAATCCACCGGCGCCTTGTGTATTTCACGACCCACTAATCCAACCGGTAACGTGATCAGTGATGATGAGCTGGCGCAGCTGGACTACTTGGCAAAAACGCATCAGGTTCCCCTGATTGTGGATGGCGCCTATGGCACACCCTTTCCCAATATTTTGTTTGTCGATGGCCAACCCCATTGGAATGAAAACACGGTATTGGTGTTAAGTTTATCCAAACTTGGATTGCCCGGTGCACGGACTGGCATCGTGATTGCTAACCCGGCGGTGATCGATGCGTTTACCAAAGCCAATACCATCCTGAGTCTGGCATGCGGAAATTTTGGGCCGGCACTGGCGCGCCAGTTATTGCAGGACGAACAGATCTTGCATTTGAGCCGAACAGTGGTTGCGCCGTTTTATCAGGCGCGCATGCAACATGCCGTCGCGGTGTTTAAAGAACAGTTGGCCGGTTTGCCTTACCGCATTCACAAGCCGGAGGGCGCGATTTTTTTGTGGTTGTGGTTTGAAGGTTTGCCGATCAGCAGCGAGGATTTGTATCAGCGCTTAAAACAGCGCGGTGTATTGGTGGTGTCGGGACATCATTTTTTCCCGGGTTTGGAAGGGCATTGGCAACACAGCCAGGAGTGTATTCGCGTAACCTATTGCCAAAGCCCGGAAACCGTAGAGCAGGGTGCACGCATTATTGCCGATGAAGTCCGCACCATTTACCGCAGGTAAACTTCCTTACGCTTTTTTCCACCACAACCAACGCGATCCTGGTTTGATAAATTTATCCAGATGTTGTTGTTTGTGCTCTTCATTGGTGAACCAATAATAATCCTGTTTACTTTTCGGTTTGAACAAACCTTTGAAGGGCGCAATATATTCGATAACCAGCTTGGGCATACCCATCTTTCGATCGGCATTAAAGCTTTGGTTCCAGTGCACAAGGATGTCGCGCTTGATCGTGGCAATAGCCAATTCTTCTGATGACGCCTCGATCAGGCGGCAGGTAATAAATCCAATCACCGGTACCGTGTTGCCATAATTCTCAAAGAAAATATCGGCTCCGGAAATAACAACTTTGTAGTACATGTCTTCACTCAAAACAAAGGCTGATTCAGTTAACTGAATCAGCCGGGTGTTAATCCAATTCTGCATCGCCCTTGACGCTGTTGCCATACAATGGCGCTGTTTCCGGTAATTTATGAAACAACTTGCTGAAGTGCTGTTGAACGCGCGCAATATTCATCACCGACATACCGCTCGAAAAACCGAACCAGACATATAAGCCATTCAGGTCTTTAAACATTGACGGTAAATATTTCGGGCCGGTTATGACACCCTCTAGATAACGTTCGTAAAGTAACGGTAGATCATCCAGCGTGACTTTGCCGACAAATAACATGGGAATAATTTCCGGTACACCGGATTGAATTGCACTGCGGATAAAATTGACGTTTTCGACGAAACCTTTGACGTAAGAAATATCTTTGGTGAACACAGATCCACCCGTTAAGGTGCCACCACGAAACACTCGCTGGGTGACGCGATAACTGTCGTGCTCACTGATACCGCGTTCCAGGAAGTAGCGATAAACTTCGCAAAAATCCGCCCCCTGTTCCGCCAGGTCGACCGCTACCACGCGGTCACTGATACGCCGGGCGCGCTGGGGAAATGAACTGAACGTGAGCGTTTCCAGCAAGACCGCCATCCCTTCCTGGATGGCGGTAATACGCGGTGATCCCACGCTCAACCAGGTAGCCCAGGGTTGTTGGCGTCCATTCAGCGTGGTACCAATGTGAACCCAACCCTCATGAACCTCCAGGACCTGCAAATCCAGTTCGGAAAAATGGGCGCGGCGGTTGATCTTGATGCAATCGCCACCCGCTGAAGCATCCGACACAATGTCGTCACTGATCTGCACCCGGACTTCACCGGGTGAGAAATAATTATTCATGCGCTGCAATAAAATATCGACGGCCTGCTCAGCGTTTATATGGTTGCTGTAGGGCCGGTTCAGGTGGTCCACGGCCGGCAGGGAAAACACATGGCACAGGCGCTCACCCAATTGCCGCAGGGTTTTGCGGTCGCCGCGTATCTTGTCCTGTGCGGAACCGTACAGCAGGCGGCTGAAATAGCCGAACTGGGGTTGGCCCCGGTGGCGCAATAATTCGACCACAATTTGATACTGCTCAATCGTGTCCTTAAGGATGTGGCCCAGCGCATCGCCGCGCCCCAATTGCCGACGCACATCGTTCTTCAGGTCTTTTAACTCCTGGTGCACGATATCGGGGTCGAATGCCAGTTTCTGCCGTTGATAAAAATCGGCGTCTATGGGCGGCAAGACGCGTCCACCCTTGGCGCGAAATTCTGTCTCCAGCTCCGCTGGCCACTTAATGGCATCAAGGATACGAATGGGGCGTTGAAGTGCTACCAGCCGGGTGGACAGGGCCTGCAATCGCTCCAGGTAAGCTTGATTTTTCATAGACAGGTTCCACAACAGACCGGGTGGCGCAAAACGAAAGGAATAAACCGGGAGTAGTTTATACCTTGGCGAAAGGATTGTGAGCAGGGTCACTGAAATTCTTCTGCCCATGTCACGTGGCTGACAAGGGGCGGGGGTAAAAAATGCTACCTGTGAGTTGTTTTTAATCACCTGCTGGCTCTTATAATGGCAGCCC
Organism: Cellvibrio sp. ARAG 10.3; assembly: GCF_051846955.1. Lineage (NCBI taxonomy): Bacteria > Pseudomonadati > Pseudomonadota > Gammaproteobacteria > Cellvibrionales > Cellvibrionaceae > Cellvibrio > Cellvibrio sp. ARAG 10.3. The sequence goes on along the minus strand of NZ_JBPYCU010000008.1, from coordinate 49,837 downwards.
TTACTCGCGACCTGGAACTCCCATGGCTTACGTGGCGCTGGAAAAACTGCATCAGTTATATGATGGTTACCGGCAGCCCCTGCGTTTGGCAGGGCGCGAGTTGTTGTTATTACAAGAAGAAGGGCAGCTTTACCTGATTGCCAATCGCTGTCCGCATATGGACGCACCGCTGCATAAAGCCAGCGTGCGACAGCATCTGCTGCGCTGCCCGACCCATGGCATCGAGTTTGACTTGCGCGACGGTCGTGCCCAGGGCAATGCCGCCGCCTGTGTCGGTTCGCTTGAATATATTCCGCTGGTATACGAAGGCAATACGGTGGGTGTCGTGCTGTGATTGTTTTAGTGCTTTGGTGTGTGTATTTATGTGGTTCTTCCGTGTGGCTTCTAGCTGCAATTTATCCAGGTATGCATAGCTGCCTTGGTTTACGTCAATAACAGGAAATCATTATGTCTGTCTTGTCCCGTTTGTTTGGTAAAGCGAAAAAACAACAACCTGAAACCCGTGCCAATAAAATCACTGCGCTGGAGAGTATGACGCCCGATGCACTGATGGCGATTGCGCTGGCGGAAAAAGGCGAACAGGATGAGCAATTGCGTGTGGCGGCGATAGAGCGACTGGATGACGTCAATACCCTGGCTCAGATCGCGTTCGGTTCCGCTGGCAATCAGGTGCAGCGCATTGCCCGGCAGCGTCTTGCGGCGCTGGTTGACAAGGGCGCGCTCGATTTTGATCAACTGTCGACCCAACTGAGTGATCCATCAAAACTATTTGCAGTAATGAGTTTTTCCCGTCAGACAGAACGCCTTGAGCAACTCCTGTCGGCTATCAACGACAGCGCATTGTTATACAAGATGGCCAGCGAGGGTGCGACGGTAAAGCTGCGGCAAATTGCAGCAGAAAAAATTGACGACCGCGAGCAATTACAATTTTTGCTAAAAGAGACCAAGGGCAAAGACAAGGCGGTCTATAAAATCGTTAAGGACAAATGCGATAAATTCCGCGAAGAAGAGAAAGCCATTGCTGCCACACAGACGGCTATCGACACCCTCACACAAGCACTCGTACAACACAGTCAGCGCAGCTTCGATGTGCACTTCACAGCAAAATTTCAGTTATTGCAGCAGCAATGGCAGCCGCTGTCCGGTCAGGCCAGTGAAGCCCAGCGGGAGCAAGCGAACCAGGCCATCCTGGCCTGCCAGGCAATTATTGATGCGGTAGAGGCCGCCGAGGCCGAAGCAGAGGCCAAGGCGATTGAACTGGCCAGCGCTGATCAACAACGCCAGGAAATCCTGCACGCGCTGGCTGCGCTGGTTCGGCAACTGGCGGTGGGTGAGCCGGTGGATGAAGCGCAGGTTCAGCAACTCACAGCGCAATGGCAAGAAGCGGCAACACACAAACCTGCCACCGCAGGGGAACAGAACTCGTTTGTCACATTAAACGAAATGATTCCCGCACTACAGCAACATCTGGCACGCTACGGCAGCATTGCAAACCATGTTGCGATCCTGGTTAACACCGATCACAGCGGTGATGATCATCCACCCGTTTACCGCCACCTCAAGCAACGTCTGGATAATAAAAAGCTATTTGCCGGCGATGCACTGCCGCAACCTATCCTTGAAGCGCAACATGCACTGGAACAATGGGACAAACAAAGACAGGAGAAAAAAGCGGAGCAGAGCCATCTGCAACGTCAGATCGGCGGCCTGATCCGTAAAGCGAAAGACGCCAGCACAACGGGAAAATTACAGCAAGCAGCCGGCTTGCGCCGCGCCATTGAGGACAAGTTGGCGCAGGCAAAAGCAGTCCCTGCGCATTTGCAGAGTCAGTTGCAACAACTCGATGAAATGCTGGACAAACTGCAGGATTGGAAAGACTACGCCGTACTGCCCAAGAAGCACGAACTGATTGCGCAAATGAAGGCCTTTATCGGCAGTGAAGAACATCCGGAAGCGCTGTCAATCAAGATCAAACGTTTACAGGATGAATGGAAATCCCTCAGTAAAGGCGGCGGCTTGCACAAAGAGAATCAGGAGCAGGATCAGGAGTTGTGGGAAGCCTTTCACGACGCTGCCCAGATCGCATTTCAACCTTGTCGTGACTACTTTGCCGAGCAGGCAGCCATTCGCCAGCGCAACCTCGAAAGTTGTAAGGCGTTGGTTGAGCAACTGAAAACCTATGAAGCCAATTACGCGTGGGAAAGCGCTGATTGGAAAGCGGTTGAAAAAGTCGTGCGTCTTGCGCGTCAGGAATGGCGCAGCTACTCGCCCACAGAGCGCGCCGCCACCCAGCCTGTGTTGGCAGAATTTGAGGCGGTTCTTGAGCGTGTCGACAACAAATTAAATGATGAGCGAAAGAAAAATGCAGCCCTCAAGCAAAACCTGATTATACGGGCGCAGCAATTATTGGAGCAGGAAGATACACGCGCGGCGATCGAAGAGGTCAAGCAGTTGCAAGCGCAGTGGCAGCACATCGGGGTGATGGCGCGCTCGCTCGATCAAAAACTCTGGCGTGAATTTCGCGCTGCCTGCGATGCGATCTTCGCCAAAAAGCAACAACAGACCGCAGAGTTCAAAGAAGAGCTAGAGGCTAATCTCACAGCGGCCGAACAAATGATTGGCAGCATACAACAGTTGATGGAGCTGGGCGGTCAGGCGTTGATGGATGCCCGTAAAGAAGTAGAAGCCTTGCAACAACAGTTTGCCGCGCTGGGCCTGCTCCCTAAAGCGAAAGCCAACGAGATCAAACAGGCATTCACGCAAGCGGTTGAAGCCTTTGAGACGAAAATCAAGCGCGAACGACAACTGGCTCGCCAGCAGGTCTGGTTAAATTTGTTTGCGGCCAACGACCAGTTGCGTGAGTGTCAATGGTCACTGCTCAAGGTTGCTGATAACGAACAGGCCGATAGGACAAAGGCGGAAGCAATGGCCAGTATTCAGACAGAGCAATTGCCAACAGGTGGCGCAAAGGCCTTGCAACAAAAACTGGAACTTGATCTGGCGAAAACCGATATTAACCAGAATTTGTTGGCTTTACGGTTGCTGTGCATTCGCGCCGAAATTCTCTCTGGTTCAACCACGCCAGCAGGGGATCAGGCGTTGCGGATGGAATACCAGGTCAAACAGCTCGAACAGAATTTTGGCCAGAAACCTGCCGATACGCGCACAGCATTCGACGAATTGATATTTGAGTGGCTGGCGGTGGGGCCTGTGTCTGTTGCTGACTATGCCCCGCTGTTTAATCGATTTCATGAGTGTTGGCTGAAAATCGTTCGCTAGGAGATTCTTGTGGCCAGCCCCCTGTCTGTGGCGCGAGTGACCGGTCGCTATATCAAGCGTGCGCTGCTGGTTTGCCTGTTATTGTTATTGGCTTATCAGTTGTGGGTATTTGCCAATCTGTTGTGGTGGAAATGGTATAACCCGGTGGAAACCAGTTTCATGGCGCTACGGCTCGACGAGTTACGCGAGAAAAATCCCGCCGCCGAGTTGCGTCACCAATGGGTTCCCTACGAGCGAATCTCGATTCACCTCAAGCGGGCGGTGGTGGCTACAGAAGACGATAAATTTGTCGACCACCACGGCTTTGATTGGGAAGGTATTAAGGTGGCGCTGGAGAAAAACCAGCGGCGCGGTCGCCTCTCGGCTGGCGGTTCCACCATTACGCAGCAATTGGCCAAGAACCTGTTTTTATCCCCTCGCCGAAGTTACTTACGCAAAATTCAGGAAGCGGTGATCGCCGGCATGATGGAGATGTTATGGGATAAGCGCCGTATTCTTGAGGTATATCTGAACGTGGTGGAATGGGGTGATGGGGTATACGGTGCAGAGGCCGCCGCGCGTCACTATTTCGGAACCGCTGCCGCCAACCTCAACAAAGCCCAGGCGGTCAGAATCGCCGTTATGTTGCCCAATCCGCGCCGCTTTGAGCAACGCTATCCCGATTACCTCGTCACTCATTCCCGCCGCATTCAGGCACGCATGCATTACACCCGTGTGCCTGACTAGAACTTGCAATAAATCCTGATGCCTCCATCTGGTGCGTGAAAACCCCTGGCATCACGGTTCTCGCCTGCGGGCTTTTACGTTACAATCGCGCGTTTTTATGTTTCGGCACCCATTGCCGGTTGGAAATCGTTAAACCTGTATTACTTCATGAGGTGATTGTCATGCCTATTTACGAATATCTGTGTCAATCCTGTAACCATGAATTGGAGGCGATTCAAAAGCTGAGCGAGGCTCCATTAGTGGACTGCCCGGCTTGTGCGCAACCGACCTTGAAAAAGAAGATTTCAGCAGCCGGCTTTCGTTTGAAGGGCGGCGGCTGGTATGAAACCGACTTTAAATCCGGCAACAAGAAAAATCTGGCCGGTGAGAGCAGTAGCTCAGGCAGTGCCGGCGACGCCAAACCGGCCGCTGCGCCCGCCGCCAGTTCTACGCCGGCCAGCGCGTGAGCGGCCTGATGGCCGCAACCTTATCAGTGACTTTCAAGACAACAGGAAAATGCTATGCGCAGTGAATACTGTGGCGCTCTAAATGCCTCTTTTATTGATCAGGAAGTAACCCTCTGCGGATGGGTTGATCGTCGTCGCGACCACGGCGGCGTTATTTTTATCGACCTGCGTGACCGTGACGGTATTGTGCAGGTGGTATTCGATCCTGACGGCAAAGAGAATTTTGCGCTCGCCGATAAAGTGCGCAGCGAATATGTATTGCAGGTTACCGGTAAGGTGCGCGTCCGCACTGCTGCAACCGTCAATCCCAATATGTCGACCGGTGAAATCGAGGTCTACGGTACTGGCCTCAAGATTCTCAACGAAGCGGAAACGATACCGTTTCCGCTGGACAGCTACGCCAATGTCGGTGAAGACGTACGCCTGAAGTACCGCTTCCTGGATTTGCGTCGTACGGAAATGCAGAAGAACCTGCGCTTCCGCTCTCAGGTTACCAGCGCTATTCGCCGTTACCTGGACACCAACGGCTTTATCGATGTGGAAACGCCGATCCTGACCCGCGCCACACCGGAAGGTGCACGCGATTATCTGGTGCCGTCACGCACCCACGATGGCAAATTCTTCGCCTTGCCCCAGTCGCCCCAGCTGTTCAAACAATTGTTGATGGTGGCCGGTTTTGACCGTTACTACCAAATCGCCAAGTGCTTCCGTGATGAAGACCTGCGCGCTGATCGTCAGCCTGAATTTACCCAGATCGATATCGAGACTTCCTTCATGTCGCAAGAGCAGATTATGTCTGTGACTGAAGGCATGGTGCGCGAGCTGTTCCGCGATTTGATGGGGGTGGAGTTTGCCGAGTTGCAACGTATGCCGTTCTCTGAGGCTATCGCGAAATACGGCTCGGACAAGCCGGACATGCGTATTCCGTTGGAGATGGTGGATATCAAGGACCTGGTCACCGATGTCGAGTTCAAGGTTTTCGCCGGCCCGGCCAATGACCCGAAAGCCCGGGTTACGGCACTGAAAGTGCCCGGCGGCAACGACAAACTGACGCGCAAGCAAATCGACGACTACACCAGGTTCGTCGGCATCTATGGCGCGAAAGGCCTGGCCTATATCAAGGTCAACGACAAGTCTGACCTGGAAGAGGGCTTGCAATCACCCATCGTGAAGAACCTGCCGGTGCCGGTGCGCGCCGCCATTCTGGAGCGCGTGGGAGCCGAAAATGGCGACCTGATTTTCTTCGGCGCTGACAAACACAAGATCGTCACCGAGGCCTTGGGCGCACTGCGCTGTAAACTGGGTGCGGACCTGAACCTGTATACCTGCGAATGGGCGCCCTTATGGGTAGTGGATTTCCCGATGTTCGAGGAAGACGACAAAGGTAACTGGAGCGCACTGCACCACCCGTTCACCGCGCCCTCTTGCTCTCCGGAAGAGCTGGCCGCCAATCCCGGCACGGCACTCTCACAAGCCTACGACCTGGTCCTTAATGGCACAGAGTTGGGCGGCGGCTCCGTTCGTATTCACACCCAACCCATGCAGCAGGCGGTATTCAACCTGCTAGGTATTAATGAGGAAGAACAGCGCGAGAAATTCGGCTTCCTGCTGGATGCCCTGAAGTACGGCGCTCCGCCTCACGGTGGCCTGGCCTTCGGTCTCGACCGTTTGATCATGCTGATGACCGGTTCCAGCTCAATCCGCGACGTCATCGCCTTCCCCAAAACCCAGAGCGCCGCCTGTGTCATGACCGATGCGCCGGGTGCGGTGGATGAGTTACAACTGCGTGAGTTGCATATTCGCTTGAGAAAGAAAGAGCAGGCAGCTCCGGTTTCTGAATAATATCGGAGTGGGGAATTGGATTGAGGGGTGCGAGACACGCCGTAAACCCATCCATGGGGGCTCATCAACGGCATCCGTGCCGTTGATGGTCTCGCACCCCTCAACCCAATTCCTCGATATTGTGTAGAAGAGGTTGGTTGGATTAGCCCCAGGCATAATCCGCCACAATAAGAAAGTTTGGAGGAAAACCATGGCTGGCCACAGCAAATGGGCGAATATCAAACACCGTAAAGCCCGTCAGGATGCCAAAAAAGGCAAGATCTTCACCAAAGTCATTCGTGAGCTGACCGTTGCGGCCAAAGGTGGCCCCAACCCGGCGGATAACCCGCGCCTGCGTGCTGCGGTCGATAAGGCGCTCAGCGAAAACATGAAGCGCGATACGATCGACAAAGCCATCGCGCGCGGTGCTGGTACGGCAGACGGCGATAATTACGAAGAAATCACCTATGAAGGCTACGGTGTGGGCGGCGTTGCCTTTATCGTGGAATGCATGACTGACAACCGCAACCGCACGGTGGGTGAAGTGCGCCACGCATTCACCAAGCGCGGCGGAAATTTAGGCACTGACGGTTCGGTCGCCTATTTATTCAGTCGTAAAGGCCAGATCAGCTTCGAGCCGGGTATCGACGAAGACAAATTAATGGAAGCTGCATTAGAAGCCGGTGCTGATGATGTGACTACCAATGATGATGGTTCCTATGACGTCATGACGTCCTTTGAAGATTATCTCAATGTAAAAGATTCACTCCTGGCTGCCGGTTTTAAACCAGCCAATGCGGATATCGCGATGATCCCCTCGGTGACGGTTCCGCTGGATAAAGAAGGTGCGGAAAAAATCCTCGGATTGATCGACATGCTGGAAGACCTGGACGACGTCCAGAACGTGTATACCAACGCGGATATCCCCGACGATGTGATGGAGCAATTGAACTCATAACACGACCCTCCCCTGTGGCAACTGGCGTTAGCCAGCTTGCCGCCGCTCTTGCGCTTGCGACAGGCGCCACTCCATGTGACACTTCCTCCACCTTTTATTATGCGCATTCATCCTTATGGCTCTGATCTTGGGTATCGACCCTGGCTCCCGCAAAACCGGCTTCGGCATTATCAATGCTGTGGGGCGGAAGACGGAGTATGTCACCAGCGGCGTGATTCGCGTGCCGGAACTTGAACTTCCCGAGCGCCTCAAGATCATCTTCGACTCAGTTACCCAGATCATTCAGCAATACTGCCCTCAGGAAATGGCGATTGAGCAGGTGTTTATGGCCAAGAATGCCAGCTCGGCACTCAAATTGGGGCAAGCGCGCGGCGCGGCGATTGTGGCGGCGGTAGCCTTAGCGTTACCGGTCTCTGAATATGAAGCGCGCAAGGTCAAGCAATCGGTGGTGGGGCATGGCGCGGCGGATAAAACCCAGGTGCAGCATATGGTGAAGACCTTGTTGCAGTTACCGGCGGAGCCCCAGGAGGATGCGGCGGATGCGCTGGCAGTAGCGCTGTGTCACGCCAATACGCAACAACATTTGATTAAACTGGCTGGCTCCAGCAGTTTCCGCCGGGGCAGGGTGGTTTAAACGGTCCATGAACAACGGTATACGGAACAACATAGAGCAGGTTTTATGATAGGACGTTTACGCGGTACAGTCGTAGAAAAACAGCCGCCATATTTATTGCTGGACGTGAATGGTGTCGGCTATGAATTGCAGGCCCCGATGACGACGTTTTATCGTTTGCCGGCAGTGGGTGCGGAGGCGGTGTTGCACACGCATCTGTCCATTACGGAAAACCTGCATCAATTATTTGCGTTTATCGATCAGCGGGATCGCGCATTGTTTCGAACGCTGATCAAGGTGAACGGTGTCGGTCCCAAACTAGCGATTGCGATTTTATCCGGTATGGAAGCGGATGATATTGCGCGCTGCGTGCGCGAGCACAATGTGACAGCCTTGACTAAATTGCCAGGCATCGGCAAGAAAACTGCTGAACGTTTGGTTATTGAATTGCAGGATCGGTTGAAAACCTGGGATCTGCCTCACGCAGAACATCTGCCCGATAATCAGCCGTTGGCCCATCTGAATACCAATGATGTGCTGGCTGAAGCCGAAAGCGCATTGATTGCGCTGGGCTACAAACCCGTGGATGCGGCGAAGATGATTGCGGCTGCGGCAAAACAACAGGCCGATGCGAGCAGCCAGGAACTTATTCGTTTGGCCTTGCGCAGCATAGCGCCGGCCTGAACCTGATGACGAGAGACTTATGATTGAAACAGATCGTCTGATTGCTCCCACTGCCAGGGATCGCGAAGATCAGCTGGATCGCGCGGTGCGTCCTCGCAGCCTGGCGGACTATGTCGGTCAGCCGGTGGTGCGCGAACAGATGGAGATCTTTATCGGTGCAGCAAAAAAACGCAGTGAAGCCCTGGATCACACACTGGTTTTTGGTCCGCCCGGCCTCGGTAAAACCACGCTGGCTAATATCATCGCCAATGAAATGGGGGTTTCGTTAAAAAGTACCTCCGGACCTGTGCTGGAAAAAGCCGGAGACCTTGCGGCGTTGATGACCAATCTTGAGCCCGGCGATGTGTTGTTTATCGACGAGATTCATCGGTTGAGTCCCGTGGTGGAAGAAATTCTGTATCCCGCCATGGAAGATTTTCAGCTGGATATTATGATCGGCGAAGGGCCAGCCGCGCGTTCCATTAAATTGGACCTTCCCCAATTCACCTTGGTCGGTGCGACCACTCGCGCCGGTTTGCTCACTTCTCCCCTGCGTGATCGGTTCGGTATTGTGCAGCGCCTGGAGTTTTATAACGTGGCAGATCTCACTCACATTGTCGCACGCTCTGCCGCTTTGTTAGGGGTAAGTATGGAGCCTCAAGGGGCGGCTGAGATTGCCAAACGCTCACGGGGTACGCCGCGTATTGCCAATCGCTTGCTGCGCCGGGTGCGTGATTTTGCCGAGATGAAAGGTAACGGGACCATTACCGCCGAAATGGCCGACGGTGCACTCAATATGTTGAACGTTGATGAACGTGGGTTTGATCATATGGATCGCCGCTTACTGCTGGCAATGATGAATAACTTTGACGGCGGGCCGGTAGGGGTTGAAAGTCTCTCGGCGGCCATCAGTGAAGATCGCGGCACAATAGAAGACGTGATCGAACCTTATTTGATCCAGCAAGGCTTTATGGCGCGTACACCGCGCGGTCGTGTCCTGACGGCAAATGCCTATTTGCATTTCGGCATGGCCATGCCCAAACGCTTGCAAGATGATACGGAATAATCGGCGCGACCATTTACGATCACGGAATTTCATTGATGACTGCTTTCAGCTTACCTATCCGTGTATATATAGAAGATACAGATGCGGGTGGTATTGTTTACTACGTCAACTATTTAAAGTTCATGGAGCGCTCCCGTACAGAATTTTTGCGTAGCCTAGGGTATGATAAGCCCGCCATTTTGGACGGGCGTCTTTTGCTTGTCGTTCACACTGCACAAGTCACATACCGTCGCCCGGCGCGCCTGGATGACCAACTGGAGGTAACGACCGACGTGGTCAAAATTGCGCGTACTTACGTGGAGTTTCAACAGAACATTTTGCGCGGGAACGAATTATTGTGTGAGGGTCTAATCCGCATCGCTTGTGTCAGTAGCGAAACTATGAAACCCAATCCGATCCCCGCCACCATGTTTGAATGCATCAAGTCGCATATCATTACCAACTAAGAGCTACAGAGTGTTATGTCAGAAGCTGAAAATACCTTATCGATCTGGAGTTTAATTGCCGAAGCCAGTTTTGTTGTGCAACTGGTGATGTTGATCCTCTTCCTTGCCTCCATGGTTTCCTGGGTGATGATTTTTCAGCGCGGCATGTACCAGCGCAAAGCCCACAACGCCTTCCTTGCATTTGAAAAGCAATTCTGGTCCGGTATCGACCTCAATCAATTATTTCGCCAGAGCAATGGCCGCAACGACACCGATGGTGTCGAAAATATTTTTCGGGCAGGCTTTAAAGAATTTACCCGTTTGCGTCAGCAAACCGGCGCCGATCCTGATGCAGTGATGGAGGGGTCACAGCGAGCCATGCGCGTAGCACTTGCGCGTGAAGAGGAAAAGCTGGAGGCTGGCTTACCCTTTCTGGCCAGCGTAGCTTCGGTCAGCCCCTATATCGGCTTGTTCGGTACTGTGTGGGGAATCATGAATTCATTTCGCGGCCTGGCAAATGTGCACCAGACAACCCTGGCCACCGTTGCGCCCGGTATTTCGGAAGCCCTGGTTGCTACCGCCATCGGTTTGTTTGCCGCGATTCCGGCCGTGTTGGCTTACAACCGCTACTCAACACGCGCAGAAGCTTTGATGGGCAATTACCAGACCTTCGCAGAAGAGTTTTCTGCAATTCTGCATCGTCAGGTACACAGCAAACAGGTTTCCTCCTGAGTTAATCCAAATATCCAGGGTTAAATGATATGTCCGGATTTGGTCCGAAAGTTAAAAAGAAGCCGATGGCTGAGATCAACGTGGTGCCCTACATCGACGTGATGTTAGTGCTTTTGATCGTGTTTATGGTTGCCGCACCGATGTTGACGCAGGGTGTGCAGGTTGACTTGCCCCAGGCAGCGTCAGAGCCAATAGATAACAAAGATGAAGAGCCGGTAACGGTGTCTGTTAAAAAAGATGGAAGCTACTACATCACTCTGGGGGGCGATGCAGAGCAGGCGCGTCCTTTGGCGGAAATCAAAGACATGGTGAGCAAGGTACTGCGTCAGAGTCCCAAGACCCTTATTCTGGTGCAAGGTGATCACAGTGTTGATTATGGCGTGGTCGTATCCTTGATGAGTGAATTGCAAAGTGCCGGGGCACCTTCAGTCGGTTTGGTCACTGAGCCTCCCCGTTAGGTATTTATGAAGCTCGACAAATTCTTTACAGTACCGGTATTGCTCAGTGTAACGTTGCATACAGCGTTATTGATCTTTGTTGCCGGTAACTGGATACAAAGTAAACCGGAAGAAACGGTATACAAACCCCATTACGTGAAAGCCACCTTGGTCGACATGACCCCCAAAGCCGTCGCTGCTCCCCAGCAGCCGAAACCTCAGGTGCTTGAGGCGCAAAAAAAACAGGAACAGGAACGTAAACGCCAGGATGAGCAGGAGCGCCAGCAGGCTGAAGCAAAACGAATCCAGCAGAAAAAAGATCAGGAAGCCAAAGCCAAGGCTGAAGAGGCGCGCCTGCAAAAAGTAAAAGCCGAGCAAGCCAAACAGGCAGAGGCCAAGGCCAAAGCTGAACAGCAACGTAAAAAGGAAGAGGAAGAAAAGAAACGTCAGGCGGAAGCTGAACGCAAAAAGCGTGAGCAACAACAACGTGAAGCCATGGAGCGGCTCGACGCAGCCTTACAAAAGGAGGAGCAGTTCCTCAGTGAACGTAGTGACGATGCCAATGTCCAGAGTTACGAAGCGCTCATACAGGAGCGGATTATCCAGAACTGGAGCCGTCCTCCCTCTGCCCGAAATGGCATGCAAGCGATTCTGGAAATCAACATGGTCCCCACCGGCCAGGTGGTCAATGTACGGGTGATCAAAAGCAGTGGCGATGTCGCATTTGATCGCTCTGCAGAACAGGCAGTGAAGCGTGTTGATCGCTTTACCGAAATCATGGGTATGCCCTCAGATTTATTTGAGCGTAACTTTCGAGTATTCCGATTATTATTCCAGCCAGAGGATTTACGTCAGTGAAACGTTATTTGCTGTTTTTTGTGCTTATGATCTCAGGCATGGCACAAGCCCAGTTAACAATACAGATTTCCCGTGGAGCGGATAATCCGACCCGCATTGCGGTGGTCCCTATGGCCACGCAAGGGTTAGCGTTGTCTGAAGATATCAGTGAGATCATCAGTAAAGACCTGGAATTCACCGGACAGTTTGCCGCAATCCCGCGCACCGATATGTTGTCTTTCCCACGTAACGAAGCAGAAGTACATTACCGGGATTGGAGCGTGCTCAAGGCAGAATATTTATTAGTAGGTTCTATTGAGCAACGCGCTGGTCGTTACTACGCCAGCTACCAGTTGTTTGATGTATTGGGGCAGCGCAAAGTGCTGCCTAAATTATCCGTTGACGGTACGGAAGCTCAATTGCGTGACCTGGCGCACCACATCAGTGACAAGGTTTATGAAACTATTACCGGTATTCGTGGCATATTTTCCACCAAGCTGATTTACGTGGAAGCTTTTCAGCAAAGGGGTACGACAGATAAATATCGTTTGATGTTGTCGGATGTTGACGGGGCGCGTTCACGGTTATTGCTTGAATCCCGTGAGCCAATCATGTCGCCGATGTGGTCTCCGGATGGGCGTCGAGTTGCATATGTTTCTTTCGAGTCGGATCGGCCTGCGGTTTATATTCAGGAAATTGCGACGGGCAAAAGAGAGCAACTGACAAATTTTAAAGGACTAAATGGTGCACCTGCCTGGTCGCCGGATGGGCAGCGCCTGGCATTGGTTTTGTCGAAGGATGGCAATCCGGAAATTTACACATTAAATATAATTACTCGACAACTGTCGCGCATGACAAATCATTTTGGAATTGATACAGAGCCTGCATGGACAACAGACGGTACTGGCATTATTTTCACCTCCAACCGCGGAGGAAAGCCACAAATATACCAAGTAAATGTTGCAACTTTGCAGGTGGAGCGTGTAACCTTTGACGGCGAGCAAAACACTCGTGGTCGCGTCTCTCCTGATGGTAAAAGCTTGGTTATGGTTCATCAACGCGGTGGTATATATCACCTCGCTGCACAAGACCTGAAGACCGGAAATTTACGCATTTTGACAGAGGCAGATTTAGACGAGTCGCCTACTATAGCTCCGAACGGCGCTATGCTGATGTATGCGACTCGCTTTGGTGGTAAGGGTATACTGGCGGCGGTTTCCTTGGATGCCAGAACCAGAGTTCGTCTACCATCAAAACAAGGTGATGTGCGGGAACCCGCATGGTCGCCATTTTTTAATTAAACCTCAGTACTGCTAGTTCACCACTTGATTGGAGTTACACACACATGATCACTAAATCACTAAAACAAGGTTTAACCTTCGCTGTTATTATGTCTTTCCTGGTTGGTTGCTCCAGCAGCAGCACTCAGGATGACCAAACCACCACTACCGCTCCTGTAGTGAACGAAAATATTAACGACCGCGTTGAAGAGCAAGCACCGCTGGAAACCATCGTGTACTTCGACTTCGACCAAGCTACTCTCAAGCCTGAAACCCGTGCACTGTTGTTGGCTCATGCTGACCGTCTGAAATCTTCTGGCGCTGCTACCCGTCTGGAAGGTCACGCTGACGAGCGCGGTTCTCGCGAGTACAACATTGCTCTGGGTGAGCGTCGTGCAAACGCCGTGCGTGACTTCCTGGTACTGCAAGGTGTAAGCGCTTCTTCTTTGGAAGTTGTAAGCTATGGTGAAGAGCGTCCGCTGGCTACCGGTAGCGACGAGTCTTCTTATGCTCAAAACCGTCGTGTAGAACTGAAGTATTAATCAAGAGTCAGCAACCCGTATGTTGAGATTCCTGTTAGCGGCTGTTCTGTTCATCGCAGTCCCTGCATCCCAGGCGCAAGTGCGGGTTGTCGAGTCCTCACCCCAGAGAACACCTTCTGGGGTGGCTCAACCGATTGAATCGGTAAATGCTCAAACGAATGCATATTTTGAACTCCAATCACTCAAGGAAGAAGTTTCTCTGCTACGAGGTTTGGTAGAGGAACAGGCTCACGAGATCTCTCGTTTGAAACAGCAGCAAATGGATAACTACATGGATCTGGACAAGCGCCTGACAGCGTTATCTGGTCGCAGTGGAAACCCGGCTTCTGTTGATGCCCCTCTTTTACCGCCGTCACCCGTTGAAAACGCAGGTGGCGGTGTTTCTCCTCCGAATTCCAATAGTGCGCTCGGTGAAGCCGAGGTCTATGCTGCTGCTTATAATCTGTTGAAGCAGCGTCAGATTGATGCTGCCATTGCGGCCTTTAAAGATCATCTCACTCGTTTCCCCAATGGTGCCTATGCCGGTAACAGTTATTATTGGTTGGGAGAAATCTACCTGTTGAAGAACGAATTGCCTGATTCGCGCGATTGGTTCTCCCAATTACTCGAAAAATTTCCCAATGATCGCAAGGTACCTGATGCGAAATTCAAATTAGGTAAGGTATATCATTTACTGGGAGAAAATGATCGGGCGAGGAAGTTGCTTGAAGATGTGGCCGCCGGTAGTGGTGACTCAGCCCGTTTAGCCCGGCAATATATGCAGGAAAATTTTTAGCAGTAGGTTGGGGTTGGTTTAAAACCTACTTTTCTATTTTAAAATAGTCTGCGCAAAAAAGAGTGGGGCTAACCTTGCGGTTAGCCCCATAGCTTTCCAGCTCCTCTCCGGGTTTTACTCTAAATCACCAGATGATCCGGTTTTTAAAGCTCAGCGTCCTGCTGATTAACCCTGCTGTTCCACTCTTGTGCCTTGATCTTCCGTGGTCTATATCCTTATGCGGCACGCATTCCTTCGTATTTCCTTAGATAGAGTGGGGCGCTTCCTTTGACCTTTCTTGGCCTGGGTACATCAATGTGTACTTCCTTGTTAAAAGCTATTCTCCAGAAAAGAGGGTGTCGCAGATAGTCGAGAAAATCGCTATTTTTTGTAGGAAATTGACTACAAGATGGCGCGGATATCGGGATCTATGCCGACGTAATTGCCCTCGTCTCAGAGTAAAATGCAATAGAAATCAGTCTATTAGAAAACACGACCAGGCAGCGGAACCGAGAGGCCCTGCGTGCGAAAGCGCACGGTGGAGAGAAATAAAAAAAGAGGAAGATCAGGGTCGCCTTTGAAAGCGACCCTGGAGGGAGGGGTATTAGAGGTTGTCCAGATACTTCTCTGCGTCCAGAGCGGCCATACAGCCTGCCCCCGCAGACGTAATAGCCTGGCGGTAGACATGATCTGCAACATCGCCTGCGGCGAATACGCCAGGGATGTTGGTAGCCGTGGCATTACCGTGCAAACCGCTGTTCACTTTGATGTAGCCATCTTTCATGTCGAGCTGGCCGGCAAAGATGTCAGTATTGGGCTTGTGACCAATTGCGATAAATACACCGGCAACATCAATCTCCTGAGTGCTACCATCTTGCGTGCTCTTCAGGCGCAGGCCCGTAACGCCACTGTCTTCACCGAGAACTTCTTCCAATGTATGGTTCCAGATAATGCGTACATTCCCGTTGGCGGCTTTGGCCATCAGCTTATCCTGCAGGATTTTCTCCGACTTTAACTTATCCCGGCGGTGAATCAGGGTTACTTCGCTGGCAATGTTAGACAAATACAAGGCTTCTTCCACAGCGGTATTGCCGCCCCCGACCACGGCAACTTTTTGGCCGCGATAAAAGAATCCATCACAGGTCGCACAGGCGCTTACACCTTTGCCCATAAAAGCTTCTTCTGATGGGAGTCCCAGGTACTGGGCTGAAGCACCAGTAGCAATGATCAGCGCATCACAGGTGTAGGTGTTGGTGCCGAGTAGTTTGAACGGGCGCTCTGTCAACACAGTCTCATGGATGTGATCAAAGATGATCTGTGTATCAAAACGTTCGGCGTGCTCTTGCATCTGGACCATCAGGTCTGGGCCCTGTAGATCGTGCGGGCCACCGGGCCAGTTTTCCACCTCGGTGGTGGTGGTCAGCTGACCGCCTTGCTGCATCCCCGTAATAACAACCGGCTTCAGGTTGGCACGAGCGGCATAAATGGCCGCCGTATATCCGGCAGGGCCTGAACCAAGAATAATCAGTTGATGGTGCTGTACGTCACTCATGATAGTTATCCTTAAAGCGTGATAAATAAACGATAGATAGGGTATGAATTTGGTGGCCATGATAAGTGAATACCACGGGGGGAGCAAAATTGTCTGGTTCAATACAAGGTATTGGCAATGGCTATAGAGAGCTGTCAGGCTAACAGTTATCTTTTATATTGTATGAATGTTGGATGCTTCTCTTTATATGGTGGTAAAAACCTCGTTAATTATTACAATAGGGCGCGAATTATTGTCCATTACTCGGGAATGTGCTTTTGAAATCAAATACTTCCAGTCGTAAAACTGCTCCTGCGGCACCTGAATCCGGGGTTTTCCTGCGGATTGTGAAAGAAGGTGCCTTGATCGGTTTTGTGGCCATTTGTCTGTTTCTGCTGTTGGCGATGTTCACCTATGACCCGGGTGATCCGGGCTGGTCGCGTACAGGTGCCAATGCCCGCATACAGAATGCCGGCGGCCCATTCGGCGCCTGGATTGCTGACGTGTTCTTTTCCCTATTTGGTTATCTGGCCTATTTGTTTCCACTCATGCTGGCCTACCGTGCCTGGATCGTGTTCCGGGATCGAGCCCATCAAACTACGCCAGATTGGATCTTGATCGGCCTGCGTTTGGTGGGTTTTATCCTGGTAATGGTTGCCGGTACCGGTCTGGCTGCTATGAATTACGGCAGCGAAATATCGGATCTTCCTTATTCACATGGCGGGCTATTGGGCGCTTCTGTATCGGTAGCAGTGGACGGCGCCTTCAGCTACACCGGCGGCACGTTATTGTTGATTGCGGTATTTTTGTTTGGCATGACTATCTTTACCGATCTGTCATGGTTGGCGCTGATGGATGAAATCGGCCGTATCACCTTGTTGCTGATCAGTAAGATGCAGGAAAAATGGCTGCATTTCCAGCGGCAGCGCCACGAGAAAAAACTGGCAAGTGAAGCGCAACAACACCGACGTGAAGTGGTCGCGCAGCATGCCAAGGTAGAGGCCAAGCGCATTCCGCCGGTCATCACCGAACCACCCAAAAAGCCGACACCAAGCCCCCGCATCCAGAAAGAAAAGCAGGCATCTTTGTTTGAAACATTGGATACGAGCGTGGTGGGTGAATTACCGGCGCTCAATCTGCTCGACCCTGCGGATAAACGCAGTGATAAAGGCTTCTCAAAAGAATCTCTGGAAGCCATGTCCAAACTGCTGGAGTTGAAACTTAAAGATTTCGGTATCGATATCGAAGTTGTTTCGGTGCAACCCGGCCCGGTCGTGACGCGTTTCGAAATCCAGCCTGCGCCGGGTATCAAAGCCAGTCGTATTTCCGGATTGGCAAAGGATCTGGCCCGATCATTGGCGGTGGTCAGTGTGCGGGTAGTCGAAGTGATTCCCGGCAAATCTGTCATGGGTATTGAGATTCCTAACGAGCACCGAGAGATAGTGCGCTTGAGTGAAGTCATTGCATCAGAGGCTTACGAAAACGCCCGTTCCCCACTCACGATGGCATTGGGGCACGATATTTCCGGCGAGCCGGTCATTGCCGATCTGGCGCGGATGCCGCATTTATTGGTTGCAGGTACCACGGGTTCCGGTAAGTCGGTCGGGGTCAACGTGATGTTGTTGAGCTTGCTCTATAAATCGACCCCCAAAGAAGTCAGGTTGATTCTGGTCGACCCAAAGATGCTGGAGTTGTCTGTGTATGAAGGCATTCCGCATTTGTTGACGCCGGTCATCACCGATATGAAAGACGCGGCTAACGGCTTGCGTTGGTGTGTGGGTGAGATGGAGCGGCGCTACAAGTTAATGGCAGCGTTAGGCGTACGCAATCTGGCGGGTTTTAATCGCAAAATTGATGATGCAAATAAAGCCGGTACACCGATTGCTGATCCTCTGTTTAAGCCGGAAGAAAACTTTGAAGCGGGAGAGGCGGAAGCAACAGCTCCTAATCTGGAAACCTTGCCGATGATCGTTGTCGTGATCGATGAATTCGCCGATATGATGATGATTGTCGACAAGAAAAAAGTCGAGCAACTGATCGCGCGTATTGCGCAGAAAGCGAGGGCCGCCGGCATTCATTTAATCCTGGCGACCCAACGGCCTTCGGTAGATATCATCACTGGTCTTATCAAGGCTAACGTTCCGACGCGTATGGCTTTTCAGGTCTCGTCCAAGATAGACTCGCGCACCATTCTTGATCAAGGCGGTGCGGAACAATTGCTGGGCCATGGCGATATGCTTTATCTCCCCCCCGGAACCAGCATTCCCATGCGGGTGCACGGCGCTTTTGTGGACGACCACGAAGTGCACAAAGTGGTGGGGGATTGGAAAAAACGCGGTCAGCCAAATTATATTGATGGCATTACCGATGACAGTAATAACAGCATTCCTGTCCCTGGTATCAGCGGTGGCGACGAAGATGGCGGTGAGAACGGCGAGGGTGATGCGCTGTACGATGAGGCGGTTGCTTTTGTTATCGAATCGCGCAAAGCCTCCATTTCCTCCGTGCAGCGTAAATTGCGTATCGGCTACAACCGTGCCGCGCGCTTGATTGAAACAATGGAAGCGGCCGGTGTCGTATCTTCTGCGGGACATAATGGTAACCGCGAAGTCCTGGTGCCCGGCGGCAATCGTTAATTACTTCCTGGAATGACTATGTTAATCAGAATATTGTTGTTATGCAGCGTACTTGTCGGTGCTGCAGCGTTTGCGGAACAGGATCAAAGTGCAGCGCAATTGCGCAAGCATCTGGATGCGATGACTACTTTGGAAGGCAAATTCAGCCAAAGCCTGTTCGATGAAAAAGGTGAGAAACTGGAAGAAAGCCAGGGCAGTTTTGCTTTGCAGCGCCCAGGGAAATTCTATTGGAAGACGGAAGCACCGTTTCCGCAATTATTGGTGTCAAACAACAAAACCATCTGGCTCTACGATCCGGATCTGGAAACTGTGAACGAACGTCCTTTTACAGATGATCTGCAACAAACTCCCGCGCTGCTGTTGAGCGAAGACGTCGATAAATTACGCAAGAATTTTACCGTTACCTATAAAGCGGGCGATAAAAATACGCATCGCTATACCTTGGTACCCAAGGTTACCGATGGATTATTTCAACAGCTGATTCTGGTCTTTGCGGGTAATGAACTGAAGGAATTCCATATTCAGGACAGTCTGGGTCAGCTGTCGCAATTCACCTTAAGTCAAGTCAAACGCAATCAATCGATAGATTCATCACTGTTTGAATTCACTCCTCCACCGGGCGTGGAAATACTGAGAAATTAATGAGCCGCGATCTGTTTGGCGCACCTCCGGTATACCAACCGCTTGCTGCACGTATGCGGCCGCGCAATCTTGATGATTATATCGGCCAGGAACATTTGCTCGGTCCGGGTAAGCCTTTGCGTGAAGCTGTTGTACGCGGTCAGTTGCATTCGATGATTCTCTGGGGGCCACCGGGTGTAGGTAAAACTTCTCTCGCTAAATTATTTGCCGAGCAGGCTCATGCCCGCTTTGAAACCTTGTCGGCGGTACTGGCCGGCGTCAAGGAAATCCGGGCTGCTGTCGCTATCGCGGAGCAGGAGCGTGCCGGTAGCGGGCGCAAGACCATCCTGTTTGTTGATGAAGTTCATCGCTTTAATAAATCCCAGCAGGACGC
Source organism: Cellvibrio sp. ARAG 10.3 (assembly GCF_051846955.1). NCBI lineage: Bacteria > Pseudomonadati > Pseudomonadota > Gammaproteobacteria > Cellvibrionales > Cellvibrionaceae > Cellvibrio > Cellvibrio sp. ARAG 10.3. The sequence continues at coordinate 30,076 of NZ_JBPYCU010000008.1, read as the reverse complement.
TTTCTTGCCTTATGTTGAAGACGGAACCCTGATCTTTATTGGCGCGACTACTGAAAATCCATCCTTTGAATTAAACAATGCGCTCTTGTCCCGCTGCCGCGTGTATGTGTTGCGCGGCCTTGGGCAAGAACAATTGCGTCACGTGCTGCAGCAAGCATTGCAGGATAGTGAACGCGGGTTAGGCAACCAACACATCCACATCGATGATGAAACCCTGAATACCCTCGCATTGGCGGCGGATGGTGATGCACGTAAAGCACTTAATTTGCTTGAGATAGCGGCAGACCTTGCCGATGATCAACAGGGTGTAAAAACCATCAATCGCGATGTGTTGGCGGAAGTGCTGGCGAGTGACGTACGGCGTTTTGATAAAGGTGGCGATTTATTTTACGGACAGATTTCTGCTTTACATAAAGCGGTGCGCGGCTCGTCGCCGGATGGTGCACTTTATTGGTTGGCGCGCATGTTGGATGGTGGATGCGACCCGCTGTATATCGCCCGGCGGGTGGTGCGCATGGCGACCGAAGATATCGGCAATGCGGATCCGCGTGCATTACCCCTGGCGTTAAGTGCCTGGGATACCCAGGAACGTTTAGGCAGCCCGGAAGGGGAGTTGGCTATTGCACAGGCTGTGGTTTATCTTGCGGCAGCGCCTAAAAGTAATGCTGTGTATAATGCGTTCAAATTGGCGAAGGCGGATGTGCAACAGTTACCTGCTTACGATGTGCCCGTGCATCTGCGCAACGCGCCGACCAAGCTGATGAAATCCATGGATTACGGTGCTGAATACCGCTACGCCCACGACGAACCGGGAGCCTATGCGGCGGGTGAAAATTATTTACCGGAAGCGATTGCGGATCGCCGTTACTATCAACCGGTGGATCGCGGCCTGGAGTTGAAGATCCAGGAAAAACTCGCCCACTTCCGCGCGCTGGATGCCAAAAGCCCGACGCAGCGTTATAAAAAATAAACACTTGTCTAACGGAAACAGTTTCATGCAATGGTTAGCTGTCGCAGTGGGGGGAGCATTGGGTGCTATGGCGCGCTACGGCGTCGTGAGTTATCTTGCGCCGCTCACCGGCCACCGTTTTCCTTTGGGCACTCTCTGTGTCAATATCTCCGGCTCCTTTTTAATCGGCGTGTGTTACGTGGTGCTTGATGAAAAGCTTGCAGCGTCACCCGAGTGGCGTTTATTGACCATGACGGGTTTTCTCGGCGCATTCACCACCTTTTCCACGTTTTCCCTGGATGCTTTGGCGCTGTGGGAAAACGGCCTGCCAATGACCGCAGTGACCTATGTGTTGGCTACCGTGATTGGTTGCCTGATGGCGGTCACTGCCTCGGTGTTATTGACGCAGCGTTTACTGTAACCGTGTAAATTCCTATCAACCTTTACGTAATTAGCAGCCATGTTAGATTCAAAATTAATTCGCACCAATCCTGAAGCCGTTGCCGCCGCGCTTGCCAAGCGTGGCTATGTCCTCGACATCGAGCGTATTAAAGCGCTGGAGGAAGAGCGCAAAGCCATCCAGACCAAAACAGAAATGTTGCAGCAGGAACGCAATACCCGCTCCAAAAATATCGGTAAGGCCAAGGCCGCTGGTGAAGATATCGCACCCTTGATGCAAGCTGTTGAGCAATTGAAGCAGGAGCTGACGAGCGCCGAAGCGGAGCTGGTTAAGGTGCAGGATTCGCTGGAGGAATTCCTGCGCGGCGTACCCAATATGCCGGCTGACGAAGTACCGGAAGGTAAAAGTGACGAAGATAATGTGGAGCTTCGTCGTTGGGGAACACCGCGGGCGTTTGATTTTCCGGTACTCGATCATGTTGACCTGGGTGAAAAACTCGGCGGTCTGGATTTTGACACAGCCAGCAAAATTACCGGTTCACGTTTTGCCGTTTTGCGTGGTGGTATCGCGCGTTTGCATCGCGCCTTGGCTCAGTTCATGTTGGACACGCATATCAATGAACACGGTTATGAAGAAGTTAATGTGCCGTTTATTGTCAATGCCGATTCACTTTTCGGTACCGGGCAGTTGCCCAAATTTGAAGAAGACCTGTTCAAGCTGACTGACGAACGCGGTTTTTATCTGATTCCGACCGCAGAAGTTCCGGTTACTAATATCCTGCGCGATGAGCTGTTGGAAAGTGCAGCGCAGTTGCCGCTAAGACTGGTTTGCCATTCACCCTGTTTCCGCAGCGAAGCTGGCAGTTACGGACGCGACACACGCGGCATGATTCGCCAGCATCAATTTGAAAAAGTGGAACTGGTGCAATTCGTTCGCCCTGAAGAATCTGACGCGGCTCTGGAGTCTTTGGTTGGACACGCGGAAACCATCTTGCAGAAATTAGGTTTGCCCCATCGCACCGTTATTCTGTGCGGTGGCGATATCGGTTTTTCTGCGGCGAAAACATACGACATTGAAGTGTGGGTGCCCTCGCAGAATAAATACCGTGAAATTTCTTCATGCAGCAACTTCCGCGATTTCCAGGCGCGTCGCATGAAGGCCCGCTATCGTCACCCGGAGACAGGTAAGCCAGAGTTCCTGCACACGTTAAATGGTTCCGGCCTGGCTATCGGTCGCACATTGTTAGCAGTACTGGAAAATTATCAGCAGGCAGACGGCAGCGTGGTAGTGCCAGACGTGCTGCGCGCTTATATGGGTGGGGCAGACGTATTGCGCCCGTGATATGGATTACTTTCCTGTCTTTCTTGATCTGAAAAAACGCCGCTGCCTCCTCGTAGGCGGCGGCGATGTTGCCACCCGCAAAGGGCGGCTCCTGGTAAAAGCAGGTGCGATATTGCGTGTAGTCGCACCTCAGATATCGACCGAGTTGCGCGAGTTAGTACAGCAATGTCAGGGTGAGATGCACTTGCGCGAATATCACGGAAGCGATGTTGATGATTGCGTTCTTGCCATCGCGGCGACAGATATCGATTCACTCAATCAGGTCATCTCCCAGGATGCCAAGGCAAAATACATTCCCGTCAATGTTGTCGATAGCCCCGCCTTGTGTACCTACATCACCCCGGCCATTATTGATCGCTCACCTCTGGTGATTGCGATTTCCAGCGGTGGCGAATCACCGGTACTGGCGCGCCTGATTCGCGCCAAACTGGAAACCCTGATTCCCTCCAGTTACGGCAAACTCGCACAATTTGCGAGTCGCTGGCGCGAGCGAATAAAGCATCGTTTTGCTGACACGGATCAACGCCGTCGTTTTTGGGAAAAAATATTGCAAGGCCCGGCAGCTGAATTAGTTTTTAACGGACAGGATGCTCAGGCAGACACGCTATTGTCTGATGCTATTCATCAAGAGGATGACAGCCTGACCCGGGGTGAAGTTTATTTGGTTGGCGGCGGTCCGGGTGACCCGGAATTGTTAACACTGCGGGCATTGCGTTTAATGCAGCAAGCAGATGTGGTGCTTTACGACCGTTTGGTTTCGGACGGCGTGATGGAATTGGTGCGCCGTGACGCCGAGCGAATTTACGTCGGTAAGCGTCGCAGTGAACACGCCATGGAGCAGGAAAATATCAATCAACTTTTAGTTGATCTGGCGCTGCAAGGTAAGCGTGTGTTGCGTCTGAAAGGGGGTGATCCTTTTATCTTTGGGCGCGGCGGTGAAGAAATTGAATTACTGGCTCAACACCATATTCCCTTTCAGGTGGTGCCGGGTATTACTGCCGCGTCCGGTTGTGCTGCCTATGCCGGTATTCCCTTAACCCATCGCGATTATGCGCAATCTGTGCGGTTTGTTACCGGTCATCTGCAAGATGACAGCACCAATTTGCAATGGCCGGAATTGGCCGAGCCCGGTCAGACCCTGGTGTTTTATATGGGCCTTGTGGGACTGGCAGAAATCTGTGCGGCATTGATTGCTCATGGTCGTGCACCGGACACACCCGTGGCCTTGGTAGAAAAAGGAACAACACGGGATCAGCGGGTGCTGATCGCCGATCTGGCCACTATGGCCCAGACGGTGGCTGACAATAATGTGCACGGTCCCACCTTATTGATCATTGGTGAAGTGGTCAAACTGCACGCCTCCCTGCAATGGTTTTCCCCCGCGCAAAACCCTGTTGATTCTGATTGAACCATCCGCCATGCCGACCTTTCCAAAGAAAAGCGGCATTGGCAGCTTATAACCAGGTCGGGGAAAATCCCGTCGTTTGGAATGAGATAAGCATCACAAGATCTAAATAACGCCATTAAGTTGGCGGCGTTAAGGCCGATAGCCTGATTACCAATACAGACAATCCTGAAGGTGATGTCATGGTTTATCTGGGTCCTATCAATACACTGAGCTTGACTGCCAAAACTAAGGCGGTAAAAGGCTATTCGGCGGAACAGGATATGCCGGTCAATAAACCGGTGGACAGCACGGTGCGTGTGGCGCCGACGGTGGATCGTCGCAAAGCCCATGATCGGCGTCGTGAACAACGTGATACGCTGGTGGAAACCCGGGTCGGCGGTGACCGCCGCAAACGTCCGAGAATTGATGTAAACGTTTAATCCCTCCCTCGCTGTTTTTGCCCCTCCGCAGGCACTTTGCCTGCGATGCCTGTCTAAATTTCCATTACCTGATATCCATAGCCTTGGCATTATTGATGTGCCTGAGATGTGTTGTGAGAAAGAGTCGTGAAGGAGAAGACTATGTCAGCCTATACATTTGATTTGTTTGTCATTGGTGCAGGTTCAGGTGGTGTGCGTGCCAGTCGCACGGCCGCGCAACTCGGAGCGAGGGTGGCGATTGCGGAAGAAAGTTATTTGGGGGGAACGTGTGTCAATGTGGGTTGTGTGCCAAAAAAATTACTCGTGTATAGCGCACATTATCGCGACACCCTGCACTTGGCGTCCGGGTTTGGTTGGAACATCAGGCAGGCGCATTTTGATTGGGCGACCTTGCGTGAAAATAAAAATACTGAGATTACTCGCCTGAACCAGGTTTATCACCGTTTGCTAACCGGCGCGGGGGTAACGTTATTAGAGGGACGCGCGCGTATTGTGAATCCGCATTGTGTACAAGTGGGCGAACAGGTTTACACCACAGAGCGCATCCTGATTGCTACCGGCGGATATCCTGTCGTGCCGGAATTTCCCGGCAGTGAACATGTTATTACCTCAAACGAGGCTTTTTTTCTTGATCAATTGCCAGAGAAAATTCTGCTTGTGGGCGGTGGTTATATCGGCGTGGAATTCGCAGGTATCTTTAACGGTTTAGGTGTAGAAACGCATTTATGTCATCGCGGCGATGCGTTGTTAAAAGGTTTTGATCAGGATATCCGCCATTTGCTTGGTGAGGAATTGACAAAAAAAGGTGTTAACCTGCATTTCAATACGGATATTACCCGCATCGAAAAAGTAGACGAAAATCGCTTTACTGCCCATGCAAAAGATGGTCGTGAATGGTGCGTTAATAAAATCATGTTTGCGACCGGCCGCCGCCCCAATATCGCGGATCTCGGGTTGGAAAACACCGCCATCCAACCGAATAAAAATGGCACCATCGCTGTGGACAAACATTATCAAACAGTAGAGCCCTCCATCTATGCGGTGGGGGATGTGGTCGGACATCTGGCGTTGACGCCGATTGCGCTTGCCGAAGGCATGCTTCTCGCACGCCACCTTTTTGATAAGCCGCAACAACCACTTAATTACCACGGCATTCCCACAGCGGTCTTTTCGCAACCACCGGTCGCCAGTGTCGGGTTGAGTGAAACCGACGCACGGGAAACCTATGCCGCTGTTGATGTTTATCAATCACACTTTAAACCCATGGCTTTTTCACTATCCGATACAGATGAACGTACGTTTATCAAACTCCTGGTAGATCGCCATACTGACAAGGTGATTGGTTGCCATATGTTGGGGCCTGATGCGGCAGAAATAATGCAAGGCTTGGCTGTAGCACTCACCGCAGGCGCGACCAAACAGGATTTCGATCACACCATTGGTATTCATCCAACCCTGGCGGAAGAGTTTGTGACCCTGCGAGAGCGTCACACGGCCAATCCAGGTTGATGTGTTGAAAACGGTGACAGCTACAATTGTGGTGATCGAATACTTATTGAAAATACTGCAAGCAATTGTGTTTTTTAAACAGGCTTTTACGATTGATAGGAAATAAAATCCATTTGCGTATTGTTTTACGGTGGAATGTTTACCGGGAGCAAATAATTCTTCAGGATTTTATTGAAACGCTTCACATTTTTTGCCAAATCAGGCAATCTTACGCGGCCAAAAAATCGCTGTTATCCCCGCTCTTTTGAGATCCGATCAGTAAATCATCCTTGGCATGGTGTATTCGCGCCGGCGTTCAGCATTGTTAGTCACAATCCTGCCTGGACTCCACTTTCATGTGTACGGAAGCCTTTGATGTTGTCATTGTTGCGTAAATTTTTGTTGCTCAATCCTTCCGATCTCTCATCCCCACATCCTTATAACTGGCAGCTCAGTGCTTTGCGGATAATTGTTTTTTCAGGAATATGCCTGGTGTTTATTATCGCCGCGCATAGTTCATGGCAGGCGTATCATTTGGGGCTGTATTACATCGTGGCGCTGACCAGTCTGTTTTATTTTTCGCTGTTGCTGGTGCTGTTTATTTCACGCCGAAAACTGTTTACCAGCGCTATCGGACTGACATTGATTGTCCTGATGGCGGCATTGTGTATCTTGCTGTTTATTGATGATATTGATCTTGCGCAATATGGCGTGCTTTTTCTTTACAGCTTGCCTATCGTGGCCTTGCTATTTTTTGGACCTAAAGCAGCATACCTGGCCATTGCTTTCAACTGTGTACCGTTTTTGTTGTTAGTGAACCGGCAACTTCCCATCGGCTATTTTGATTTTTCAATTACCTTGCCTGGCGCCCATGCGTATATTCACGGTTTGATGTTCCTGTTCTTTAATTTTTGTCTTCCGCTGGCCACGACCCGCATCCTGCAAACCTTGAAAATTAATTCCCGCCGATTAAAAACCCTCAACAAAGAGCTGGATTATAGCCATCAACTCTATGAAGAGATGTTCGATCACATCGCTTTTCCTACCTTATTGTGCGACCGCCAGGGCAAGATCCTGAAAGCCAACGCATTAGCCCATTCATTGCTGAATGTACCGGATGCCGAGCTATTGAATACCCGCCTGGATGAATGGCTGATTCGCCTTCCGGCGGCGGATGCATCCCTTGATGCTATTCCACCCCTGGGTATTGAGTACCAATTAAAACGCAATCCCCAGCGCACGATTTTGTTGAAAGAACAGGAGCTGACACGCCATCAAAACGGTGTAATTCACCTGGAGGATATCAGTGATGTTAAACGCCTGGCCTCGCAATTGAGTGAGGCGCGTCAGGAACAGCTGTTCACTAACTATGATTATCTGACCCAGTTGCCCAGCAGTATCCTGTTTATGGATATGGTGAACGATCAGATTAAAGCTTTTAGCAAGAATAATTTTATGTTGCTGGCCATTGTTAAAATTTGCCAGTTGAAGATGATCAACCATGAATACGGTTATGAATTCGGTAACCGTTTATTAAAATCCTTCACCCAGGACGTTAAACAGCAGCTACCGGCGAATGCGTTGTTCTGTCGTTTGCGTGGGGTTAAATTTGCTATCGCGATTCCCGGCGATTTAAATACCGCTGATCCGCAGCGGTTGTCACACTCATTGCGGCAGATGCTGCCGGAAACCTGCAACCCAGGTGGTGAAGTGGTGGTGATGGATTACCGCGTGGGTATCACCTTCAGTTTGACATCTGCCAGCCATATCGAAACCGGTATCGAGGAATGTGAAATCGCCCTGGATCAATGCACGGCGCAAGAAGCCTGCGTGCTGTTTGATAGAGCCCAGGCGTCGCAAATGAACAATGATTATCACATGGCGCAATCCTTGCGCGAGTCAATTCAGCAGCGGCATTTTGAATTATGGTTACAACCTAAAGTCAATCATGTCGGTGATATTTGCGGCTTTGAAGCGCTGATCCGATGGCCGCAGCTGGATGAAATTATCATGCCGGATGCTTTTATTCCGTTGGCGGAACGCCTGGGGCTTATTCCCGCCATCTCCCGTCAAGTGTTGGAACGTGCGGTTGAATTACTCAAGGATTGGCGGCATGTGGATGCGAGCTATTCGCTAGCGATCAACCTGGCAGGTGCCGAGTTACAGGACGAAGAATTTTTTCACGAGCTGGTTATGTTAAGCAAGGAAAGCCCGTGGCTGGTGGAAAAACTGGAACTGGAGATTACCGAAACCCATTTGACCATGCTGAATCCTTACGTTAATCAACGGCTGCATGAATTAAAACAATTGGGTTATCGTCTCGCGATTGATGATTTCGGGACTGGCCACGCATCGCTCGCCCAGTTGATTGATATTCCGGCGGATGCGATAAAACTGGACAAGCGTTTTATCGATAAACTCACATCCGACGCGCAACATATCAAGATTGTCTATACCACCTTGAGTTTGGCGCAATCGCTGAATGTGGAATTAGTGGCGGAAGGTGTAGAGAATGAACTGCAATATCAGTATCTGGTGGATATGGGTTGCCAGATGATGCAGGGTTATTATTTTTCCCGCCCGCGTCCGGCGGGCGAATGGCTGGATCGCATCATCGCGGCGGAAGGCCAGACGCTGAACATCATGCGAGAAGCTGAAGTCCTGCTGGCTGAGTAAATACGGGCTGCGTGGGGCTTAGGCGCGTTCAACTGCAATAGCCACGGATTTAAACGCCGGTGTTTTACTGCGCGGATCTCGTGCTGTACCGATCAATACATTCGCTTCCGGATAATAAGCCAGCAGGTTTCTGCGCGGCACATCAAACGCAAATACTTTAACGGCCTGCATTTCGCCAAAGGGTGAGCGCAGGTTGACATAGTCGCCGGCAGCAATGCCTAATTCGGCAATATCTTCTGTATTCATTAGCGCAGACCAACGGGTGTTGGTGCCGCGATAGCTATCGCTCTCTTCGTAGATAATCGAATTAAATTGCCCTTCGCTGCGAATGCTGGCAAGCACAAAAGGAAATTCCGGGCTGGTTTGCGGCAGTGTCAGCGGGGTGATTTTAAATGCAGCTTTTCCCGACGCTGTCGGAAAATCGGGCGAGCGTAAGAGGCGGTTAGCGATCGTGAATTCCTGTTTGCTGGTGCCGATATCTGCCAGAGCCTCCATGCCAGGAATGGTCGCGGCAATGGCGTTACGAATTTTCTGATGTTGCTGGAACTCTTCAAAATTTAAGGGGCAATCGGGCAACAGGCGCTTGCCCAGTTCACACAGTATATTGACCTCGGGCCGGATATTGCTCAGGCGATTGATACCTCCGTCACTTAAGCGTACATAGTTGAACATGGATTCCTGCGTGGTCGCCTGCCACTCTTCATCGCGCGCCGTCACCGGCACAATTAATGACTCGCTGTTTTCAACACCGGTGATATGTCCGCGATTGAGTGTTGTGGTCAGAAATGCTTTAAAACCAATGCGGTCCAGCGCTGCACGTGCCCAGCTTGCATGGGGGGTTGCGGAAAATAAATTACCGCCCATCAATAACGCAGCATCTATCTTGCCGTCGTGGGCCGCATTCAGGCAGGCGAGGGTATCCATACCGGCTGAGGTTGGCAAAGTGACGCCCAGGGTTTGTTCGAGCTGTTGAAAAATATCGTCTGGCAGTACCGGCTTCACGCCGATAGTACCGATGCCCTGAACGTTACTGTGGCCGCGCAAGGGCAACAAGCCTGCCGCCGGTTTACCGATCATGCCGCGCAGCAAGGCAAGGTTGGCGATAGCCTCCACATTTTCTACACCGTGCAAATGATGGGTAATACCCATGCCCCAAGCGAAAACGGCATGCTCAGCACGGGCGTAGCAGCGCGCCAGATGCTCAATGCGTTCCTTATCAACCCCACAATGGGTGGTCAGCGTCGTCCAGTCGGTGTTGCGCACATTGTCTGCGTAAGCGGAAAAATCCTGTGTATGTGCAGCAATAAAATCCTGCTGGATTTGTTCGCTTTCCAGCAACGCCTTGGCGATGCCGGTCAATAACGCCAGGTCGGAGCCAATGCGGGGTTGTACATACTCAGAAGCAATCCAGGTGCCGCCACTGAGTAGGGACCTGGCGCTTTTAGGCACAGCAAAACGCACCAGTCCCGGTTCTTTGGCCGGGTTGATCACAATGACCTGGCCGCCGCGTTCACGACAGTTTTTAAGTTGATGCACAAAGCGTGGGTGATTGGATGCCGGGTTCGCACCGATCACAAAGATCAGGTCAGATTGCCCCAGATCTTCCAGCGAAATCGTCGCCGTGCCGGTACCGATAACATTATGCAAACCGACGCCGGTTGCCTGGTGGCAATAGTAGGAGCAGTTGTTGACGTTGTTGGTGCCATACAAGCGTGCAAGTAACTGCAAGACAAACCCGGCTTCGTTGGATGAGCGGCCCGAGCTGTAGAAAAAACTGCGCTCCGCCGGTGTATTGGCGAACCGCTCGGCCATGAGGGTGAATGCCTCCTCCCAGGATATCGGTTGATATCGGTCACTGTTTGCCGGTTTATACACCGGGTCGTTCAAGCGGCCCAGATGTTCCAGCTCATAAGCGGAAAGCTGCTGAAAATCTGCGAGGGGATGATCAAACACTTCACGCGGAATCGGTGCCTGGATATCCGTCGATTGTGCCTGGATACTTTTATTGCACACGGAGGGAAATTCATCCAGCTCATTGGTCATACCACCGCGCTGACCGCCCATCCCCAAGCCGCAGGCTTTACAGGTATTGCGGCTGTTCAACGCTTTGGCGGAATTCAATAAACCGATACGCCCGACTGTCTTCAGGGTATAGAGAATCTTCTTGGGGCCGCCGCCGACAATACGGATGGGGTGTGCAGGTTGATCCGGGGTTTTTTCTGACATAACACTGGTCGCATTAAGACGTAAACAGGAGGCTATCTGCCCAATGTCGAGAGGCTAAGACGAATAGTCCAATGATGCAATACGTTAAATGCCCCGCGTACGGGGCGGCAATCAAACGCTGGCGTGTTTTCCGTCGGGCTCGGCGTCGGTGAGGTACTTCTTACGAAACTGGCCCGGCGTCATCTGGGTGAATTTCTTGAAAAAACGGTGGAAGGCCGACTTGGAATTAAAACCGGATTCCTGCATAACACTCTGCATATCCAGATTCTTATCGAGATTGTTCATCAAAATCTGCTTGGCGTGTTCAACGCGATAGTAGTTGATGAACTCGAAAAAATTCTGCCCAAAATCACTATTGATTGTGGCTGACAAGGCTTTGGGCGAAATGGCTAATTTATCGGCCAGTTGCTCCAGGGTGATATCCACCACCAGATAGAATCGATTCTCCTGCATGGCATTTTTCAGCAGCTCGCCATAAGTGGGCGGCAAGCTCTCCACGACTTCCGGCTCACTGGCAGGTACAGGGGATTCCATATGAATGCCGGAAAACACACCCGAATGGCTCAAACTGTAAACCACCAGTGCATTCACCAGCATCAGCGTCAGGTAATTATTGGTCACACCCATGGCGCTACTGACGCTGACCGGTGTGAACTGCGCCAGGACGTGGGTCATCAAGGCCCACACCCAGGCCAGCAGGAACAGCCACAACAAAAGATTGAGCCAGGAGAAATCAATATGCGTGGTATCGGAATAGGTATTCTCGATGCGGCGCCGGTAGCTGATCATCTGTTTGATGGCAAAGATGCCGTAGATCAGGGGCGACAGCTTCTGTGCCCAGATATAAACCGCAAAGTGATCCATCCGACTCATCGTCAGATAGTCATAAATCAAGGTCAACTGATACCCGGTATCGTGGCGGTAGACGCTGAAGTATATAAAGAAGGGATAGAAAAAGAAGGGTATCAGGTGCAGCACGTCCGCGCGCTTCCAATGAAAGTCGCGGTAGAGCAGGGACTTGGTGTACCAGTAGAGCATTGGCCCTTGCAGGAAGTAAGCAAAACCCATTGCAAAAAACAGGGCAGGCGACAGTTCCGCCAGAATATCCCGGAGCGGGACGCACCAGTAAATCAGGACATCAAAGGCAATGGCCGCACTGAGGAATAAAAACAGTCCGAGCAGCAGGTTACTCAGGTTGCGTTTGGTAAAGATTGTCATCAGCGAGAGGATCAGGCCCTCAATAATGACAACAATCAGGACCAGATCGTGAAAATTGAAAAGTACCTTATTCAAGGTTGACCGACTCCACAAAGGCGACTTGTTATTCTTACCCGGTCTCTCGGCGTATCCGTCGTGCGAAGGGTACATCAATGTACCAGTGAGATGGCGGTGGCTCATATGAGCGAGTGAATGGGCATTACTATCGCTTAAAACGCGGCCTTTTAAAAGCACTCAATGGCCGGCTTGGCCGGTCAAGTACTGCCAGGATTGTCCCACCTCCCCGAAATAAAAAGTGAGACACGTGATTTTCCGTGCTTCGCCTACCGGCCATTCCTGGCGTGACCGCGCGATTTGCAATAAAAAGAAAATCTTATCGGCTTATCGATTTATATAAACAAATGTCCGAAGTCCCAGATTAATAGTGGGACTTTCAGACTTTCCCCGCTTTCTCATCGCCCGAATTCCCACTTAAACCTTTAACTGGGAATATTTGCAGGTTGTGATTGAAGTTCTGTACATGATTTTGGTGATGGTGGTACTTTTTTTCACGTGAGAGGTGTTGGTTTTGGTACTTAATCTGGTTCGGCTCGGGCTCGATGTTGGGGTAATGGGTGGGGCCCACCTGGTGCAGGAGGTGCGATCTTATGCCACTCACAGCCTTGGGGGCTGCTTCCCCTAAACGACATTCATTCAACTCGTAAGAAATAGAACCAATAGAGGGTGAGCAATGAAAACTAAAACGATAACAACAGCGGTAAAAAAATCGGTATTGGTGGCAGGCGTGGCAATGAGCGCTGCCTTTGCCAGTCTGGCTCAGGCGGTCACTGTGGATCTTCTGGTCTTATACGATGATTACACGTCCAACTACTTCGGTGGTGATCCCCAAACAGCAATGAATAGCTGGGTCAATCAGATGAATGCCGCCTACGCGGATAGTCAGATTGATGTTCAATTGCGCCTGGTCGGTGTACGCCGCAACCAACAGGCGGGTTCTAACATGACTGACGTGCTGCACGCGGTGCGCCAGAATGCCGCTGTGGGCGCCTTGCGCGATCAACTGGGGGCTGACTTCGTTGCCCAATTGCATCAGACCGGCGCCTGTGGCGTGGGCTATGTGGCAGTAGACCGCAACTGGGCCTTTAACGTGAGTGCGCCCCAATGCGGCCCGATTGTGATGGCCCATGAACTGGGTCATAACATGGGTCTGAATCACTCCCGTCGCCAGGGCGATACCTCCGGTGCACGCTACCGTTATGGTGTGGGCTACGGTGTCCAGAACGTATTTGTGGACATCATGGCTTACGAGGGTGTGTTCAATGCCTCCCGTGTTAACCGATTCTCCAACCCTAACCTGACCTGTCGCGGCTTGCCCTGCGGTATTCCAGTCGGTCAGGCGGACGAAGCCTACGGTGCCCTGGCCATCCACAATGTGCGTAACGACATCGCGGCATTCCGCCCGACGGCGGGCACCAGTGGTCCGGTCACGCTCGCCGAGCATTGCAACTATGGCGGTTATAACGTGGGCCTGCCGGTCGGCAGTTACAACCTGAGTCAGTTGCTGGCGCGCGGTATTCGCAACGATGATATTTCTTCTCTGCGGGTACAAAGTGGTTATCGCGTAACCCTGTATCAACACGACAACTTCACCGGTAACGCGGTGACCAAAACGGCTGATGACAGTTGTCTGGTGGATGAAGGTTTCAACGATACAGCGACCTCTGTGGTAGTTGCGCAGAACTCCACCGGTTTCAATCAAACTGTCCAGGCAGAAAATTACTTCGCCAGTCAGGGTGTGCAGCTTGAAGCGACCACTGACAATGGCGGTGGCCAGAACGTCGGCTGGATTGAAACGGGCGACTGGATGGCATACAGCAATATCACCATTCCGACCTCCGGCACTTACACCATCGAATACCGCGTCGCCAGCCCCAACAGCGGCGGGCGTATTTCGCTCGACCTGAATGGTGGCGCCACGGTATTAGGACAAATTAATGTGCCCAACACCGGCGGATGGCAAAACTGGACCACCGTTTCCCACACCGTGAACATCAATGCGGGAACCTATAACTTTGGTCTCTTCGCAGCAGCGGGCGGTTGGAATATTAACTGGTGGCGGATCAGACGCTAAGGGTAGGCAGGTATTAGCTGCATCGGTTGCAAAAACGGTGCAGCAAGTAACAGGTTTTCCACGGAAGAGTTTGTGTCTCATGGTTGGTTCTTGCAGTAGGCCACTGTTCATCACTCCGCTAATGCATGGAATGGTATCAATGCATAACAATTTACATCAGGTTTAGCGCCTGTGATCAGACATCCTAAATATCGGCAATGGGTGTGTTGATGGTGTTTATGTGTTACGGAGTGGTGCTTTTTAGTGTGGCGATCCAGGTAAAAACAATTAAATAACCTCATCGGAAAATCTCGGCCCGCTAAGGCAAATATTATGAAAGATAATAAAGTGTATTGGGCAGCCATTGTGATTGTGGTTGCAATTGGTGTTCTGCTTTTTGTTAACCGTTCGGGAGAAACTATTGAGCAACAGGCTGCTTCCGAGCCGCCTGCCGAATCATCGCAACCGCCCGTAGCGGTCTCTGAGCCCATGACGGCGACACAAGCGGCTGCAACCCAGGCTAAACCCGCGCAAGCGGAAACGAATAATGCGAGCGCTGAGGGTGTGTCGTTTGACGAGCGGCTTGCTGCGATGCAGCAACGTCGACCCAATCAACATTTTGATCCGGCTGCGGTCGAAGCGGCGATCCAACGCCAAACGGCATGGACTCCGGCAGAAGAGGTACCGGAAGATTTACCCCTGCAACCGGAAGAATTTACGGATGGCCGGCAATTTATTGAACTGGACAGTTTAAAGATTGAAACCTTGATGCCAGGTGATGCGGTGAAAGTCACCATCGACGAAACCGGCGAAGATTACAATGTGACCGTAGATCGCATTGAGAAGCACGATTACAACAGCATCAGTTGGTACGGACACATTGAGGGTGCAGACGGACAAACCTACAGCGTCAGTTTTACGCGCGGCGAAACGTTAACGGTCGGCGGCCTGGATACGCCGGAAGGTCACTACGTATTGCAAGCCCACGGCAACAACGGCTGGATCGCTTCCAGCGCACTGCTATTTAAAATCGACCCTAACGTCGACGACGCCATTTACCCCCATGACGTCGAACAACAAGTCAATCACAACGATCACGATCATTAATCCAATCTCCACGTAATAGCCCAAATTTTTTGGGCTATTACGCTTTCCCCGTTCCCTAACCTCGATCCAATTCCCCCGTAGCCAGAAACGGAGATGCATCAATATCCTGTGCATCCATCATATGCGCGATGCGTTGCAGGGCGGTAAGGATCATCGTTTGTTCCCAGTCTTGCAGCGCATCAAATTTCTGCACAAATTGATTTTGTAATGCGGTGGGTGCGTTCTGCAAAATTTCGTGGCCTTGCGGGGTCAGGTGTACATGTACTTTGCGTTTATCAGTTTCCGAGCGCTGGCGATAAATCAACTCGCGTTTCTCCAGGCGGTCAAGAATGGTGGTGACCGTGGCCTGGCTCAAACTGACATCGTTGGCCAGCTTGCTGATGATGGCGTTGTCTTGCCGTTGAATCGCTTGCATCAATAGCAACTGTGGTGCGGTGACCTTGGCGGTCTTGATTAATTGTTTGGAATGCAACTCTGTCGCGCGTATCACGCGGCGCAGAGCGACCAAGACATCTTCTGCTCTATTCATAAGGTTATATCTGTTTTTAATGGACCGGCGAATTATAGGGGGCTTTACCGTGAAACCCTATGCATATAACCGATCTTCATGGTTGCTCTGGACCGACCGGGTAGAAAAATAATAATGCTTAGTGTACAATGCATTTAATTTGAGCGTAAACAGCATCAGGTGCTTTAAATTGTAACAAATAAGCCATATATACGTGATATTCACCGCAATATTTACTTTTATGTCTAAGTAATACGGGATACCAGTTATGCACGCTATTACAGAAAGTACGGAAACCTCTGAACCAACACACTCGATACACGCAGGCAAGGCGCGCCTGCGTAAACCCACACCGGATGATGGTTTTGCCCTGAATCAACTGGTTGCTGCCAGTCCGCCGCTCGACCCCAATTCTGTTTATTGCAACCTGCTGCAGTGCACGCATTTCAGCGATACCGCTATCGCCGCTGAAGCAGAGGGTGAATTGGTAGGCTTCGTGTCCGGCTATATTCCTCCCAACAAGCCGACCACCTTATTTGTCTGGCAGATCGTGATTGCGAAAAGCATGCGCGGACAAGGTTTGGCAAAGCAAATGTTGTCGCAGTTATTGCGCAACCTCGCTGGGAAAATCCGCTTTATTGAAACTACGATCACGCCGGACAACCAGGCGTCGTGGAATTTATTCCACAGCCTGGCGCGTGATCTGGATACACCGCTGGAAAGTCGCGTGTTTTATACGCGGGAGCGTCACTTTGGCGGCCAGCATGACGATGAACATTTGCTGCAAATAGGTCCCATAACCTGAGTTTTGCATTACCTCGCGATAATCCCATTTGTTATTAACCCATTTATCTGGAGCCGACAAAGGTCAAGATAATAAGCAGGACTACAACCTGTATTTGTCACTCCGAATTAGCCAACTTATAAAGAGGAAAGTACCATGAAAATTTTTAATGAAATGGAATCTGCTGTTCAAAGTTACGCCCGTTCCTTTCCGGTGGTATTTAACCGTGCACGCGGTAGTTATTTATTTGATGCCGAAGGTAAGGCTTACCTGGATTTTTTGGCAGGTGCGGGTTCCCTGAATTATGGTCATAACAATCCGCTGCTGAAAAAAGCCCTGCTGGATTACATTGAGCAAGATGGCATTACCCACGGTCTGGATATGCACACCGATGCCAAAGCAAAATTTCTCCAAACCTTTCGCGACTGCATCATGACGCCTCGAGGCCTGGATTATCGTATGCAGTTTACTGGCCCCACCGGCACTAACGCTGTAGAGGCTGCATTAAAGATTGCGCGTAAAGTCAAAGGGCGCAATAACATTATCTCTTTCACCAATGGTTTTCACGGCGTTTCACTTGGCGCTGTAGCGGCAACAGGTAACCAGCATCATCGCGGTGGCGCTGGCGTAGAACTGAGCAACGTAACGCGCATGCCATTCTGTGGTTACCATGGCCGCGATGCCGACACGCTTAAGATGATCGATAAATTATTAAGCGACCCTTCCAGCGGGGTTGATCTTCCGGCAGCAGCTATTGTTGAAACTGTGCAAGGCGAGGGTGGTTTGAATGTAGCAGAAAAAACCTGGCTGCAAGGTTTGGAAAAACTGTGTCGTAAACACGACATCCTGTTGATTGTGGATGATATCCAGGCCGGTTGTGGCCGCACCGGCACCTTCTTCAGCTTTGAGCCTGCTGGTATCAAGCCCGATATCGTGACCTTGTCCAAGTCACTCAGCGGTTTTGGTCTGCCATTGGCAGTAGTGCTGTTGCACCCCGAACTGGACCAATGGTTGCCCGGTGAACATAACGGCACCTTCCGGGGCAATAATCACGCGTTCGTTACCGCAACAGCCGCGCTGGAACATTATTGGAAAGATAACGCGTTTGCCGAAGAGATTCAGGCCAAGGCGCAGATCGTTACCAAAAAATTTAAAGCCATTAGCGAAAAGCATGGCGTGACTGAACTGCGTTTGAAAGGCCGTGGTTTGATGCAGGGTCTGGAATGTCGCAATGGCGAAATTGCAGAAAAAATCAGCCGCGCAGCCTTTGAGCGTGGATTGATTATCGAAACTGCCGGTAACCGCAGTCAGGTAGTGAAGTGTTTCTGCCCGTTAACCATTCACGAGAAAGACTTGAATCAAGGGCTCGATATCCTTGAGAAAAGTATTGATCACGTCTTCAAACAAAACACCTTGAGTAAAGTGGGCTAGAGCGGATTGAAATAGCTCGTCCTGTATTTGTTACTCGCTGTAGATCACCCCAGAGGTATTAAGATGATTGTCAGAAATTTAAAAGAAGCTGAAGCCAGTAACCGTCGCATTGTATCGCAGGGTTGGGAAAGCACGCGCTTGTTGTTAAAGAGCGATAACGTGGGTTTTTCGTTTCATATCACCACGATCTATAAAGACGCGGAATTGCATATGCATTACCAGAATCATTTTGAGTCGGTGTATTGCATCAGCGGCAAGGGTGAGATCGAAGATCTGGCAACCGGTCAAAAACACCCGATTGCCCCAGGCACTATTTACATCCTGGACAAGCACGACAAGCACATTCTACGTGCTGAAGAAGAGATGAAGATGGCGTGTGTGTTCAACCCACCGTTGCACGGCAAAGAAGTACACAACGCCGACGGAGTTTACCCGCTGGAAGCGGAAGTGGTAGCAGATTGATCCTGGTTGCACCGGAAAATAACGTATACCTATACAACGCATAATGAAAAAGGATGAAGAAAACAGGAGGCCTGTTTTGTCCCATACCGTTGAGAAAATTGGCGGCACGTCCATGTCGGACTATGCTGCTGTGCGCGATAACATCGTATTGAAAAATGGCAAGACCGAAGATCTGTACAACCGTGTTTTTGTCGTGTCCGCCTATGGTGGTTTGACTAACCTGTTGTTGGAAAACAAGCACAATGGCCAACCGGGTGTGTACGGCTTTTTTGCCAGTACCGATAACGACGCATCCTGGCAGGAAGCATTTACAGCACTGCGCCAGCGCGTGTTGGCAATCAACAGTGAATTGTTTGGCGATACCGAGCTGCGTCAGCAAGCCGATGATTTTATTCGTCAGCGCCTTGATGATGCCGAACGTTGCCTGAGCGATCTGCAACGTCTGTGTCAGCATGGTCACTTTGAGCTGACCTCGCATTTGTTTACCGTACGCGAAATGCTTGCCAGTATCGGTGAAGCACACAGTGCCTGGAATATGACCCAGTTGCTGCGTCGCGACGGTGTGAATGCGCGTTTTGTGGATCTGACGGGTTGGCAAGCCGAGCAGGCAGAAAATCTGGACGATATGATTCGCCAGCAATTTGCCGGTGTAGATTATGCCAACGAATTATTAATTGCCACTGGCTATACCCATTGTTCTGAGGGCTTGATGGCCAGCTTTGATCGTGGTTACAGTGAAATGACTTTCAGCCGTATTGCGGTACTAACGCAGGCGCGCGAAGCGATTATCCATAAAGAATATCACTTGAGCAGTGCCGATCCGCGTTTGGTCGGTGACAGCAAAGTCGTGCCTATCGGTCGTACCAATTACGATGTGGCAGACCAATTGGCGAACCTGGGCATGGAGGCGATTCATCCTCGCGCCGCCAAGGGTTTGCGCCAGGCAGAAATTCCCTTGCGTATTAAAAACACCTTTGAGCCAGAGCATCGTGGCACATTAATTACCGGTGATTATGTCAGCGATACGCCGCGCGTAGAAATTATTGCCGGCCGCAAGCGGGTTTATTCTGTCGAGTTATTTGACCAGGACATGATGGGCAACATCGACAAATATGATTCCGGTATCCTCGCTGTGCTGGCACGTTTCAAAGCGCATGTGGTCAGTAAAGACATGAACGCGAATACTATTACCCATTACGTAGCGGCAAATCTGAAAACGGTTAAACGTATTCGCGAAGTGCTGGAAGAAAAGTATACCGGCGCAGAAATTAATACGCGCAAGGTGGCGGTAGTATCGGCCATCGGGAGTGATATGAAAGTGCCAGGTATGCTTGCTAAAACCGTATCTGCATTGGCGGAAGTCAACATCAGTATTCTCGCCATGCATCAATCTATTCGTCAGGTGGATATGCAATTTATTATCGATGAAGATGATTACGATCTCGCCGTGCGAAGCTTGCATCGCTGCCTGATTGAAGTTCACGATCATGGGATCGCTATATGCGCCGCCTGATCATCGCGGGAGCGATGTTATTCCTGACGCTGGCGCATACTGCCAGCGCCCAGGAAGCAGCCGACACGGAGTCCACCGTCCAGCAGCAACAAGCCGAAACCCATATAGAAGAACTGCAAGAACCGCTCTACAACCCCTTTGTTGAGCGCTACGTTCTGGATGAGCTAAAACAATTGCGCACCGACATGGCGAATCAGCGGGTGGAAATTCTGCAGCAAATTGTCGACCGTCATGTTGAGTCCGTAGATAAAGGCGTAACCTACGCCACCAATACCATCACCTATTTTTTCTATCTGATTGCCGGTGTCAGTTCCATCCTGGTACTGGTCGGCTGGACCTCTATTCGCGAAATCAAGGAGCGGATGGGAACCCTGGCCGATGAAGAGGTGCGCAAGCTGGTGGAAATTTATGAAGGGCGTTTGCAAGGCATTGAGAAACAATTAACGCAAAAAACGCAGCATATTGAATCCAACCGTGAAGAAATTGAACGGACCCAGGAAATTCATTCACTCTGGTTGCGTGCCGCCCAGGAAACAGCACCCGCCAACAAGATTGCGGTTTATGATCATATTCTGACGATTAAACCGGGGGATTGCGAAGCCTTAACCTACAAGGCAGACGCGGTATTGGAACTGGGCGAGCCGCAATGGGCGGTTAACCTGTGTCAGCAAGCCTTGGCGATTGATTCTGATAACGCCCATGCGTTTTATCAATTGGCCTGCGCGCACACTGCACTGAACCATTACGATGAAGCGATTCATTATCTGCAACAAACCCTGGCGCGGGTCGAGAGCTATCGCGATCAACTAGCTGAAGATGCCGCCTTGCAACCGCTTGCGGAGTTCCCCGCATTCAAGGATTTGCTGGGCCAGCGCGCACCCGAATAATAATTTTTAGTCTCGGCTACATACTGTGTTAAATAAAACGCTCTGATAATAAAAGGAAAACGCCATGTTTGATCGATTGGCCAAAGCGTGCGGATTAAGTGCCGTTCCACAAATCTTTTTTATTGCGGCTGCCCTTGCCGTTGTGTTTGTAATCTTCGCGATTCCGTTTAATGCGGAATTCGCGCGTTTTTTTGGGGCGCTAGGTAGTTTCACCTTTTATTATTTTGGCTGGTTTTATGTATTGAGCGTGACCGCGCTGCTCGCCTTCCTGATCTGGATCGCCATGAGTCGCTATGGCGACGTGAAGCTCGGTGGCAACGAGCAACAGCCGGAATATTCCACCACTACCTGGTTTGTTATGTTGTTTGCGGCGGGCATCGGCACCATCCTGATGTTCTGGGGCGTAGCAGAACCTTTGTCGCACTTTATCAAGCCGCCGTTCGTCGATGTTGAGCCGCAAACGCGCGATGCCGCTAAAACCGCGATGAATATTGCGTTATACCACTTCGGTTTACACACCTGGACAATCTTTACCCTGCCTGCAGTCGCTATCGGATATTTCAGCTATCGCAAAGGTTTACCCATGCGGATCAGCAGTGTGTTTTACGGTGTGTTGGGCGAGCGCATTTATGGCCCGATCGGCTGGGTGATCGATATTATCGCGCTGCTCGGCACCCTGTTTGGTGTTGCGGTTTCGGTGGGGTTGGGTACTTTGCAGTTAAACAGTGGCCTGTTTTATTTATTCGATTTTTCTGTGTCATCCCTGTCGCAGATGATCATTATTGCAGTCATTACGATGGTGGCAACCGCATCAGTTGCCTTAGGCCTTGATCGCGGTATCAAGCGGTTGTCTTACCTCAATATAGGTTTGGCGATCTCGCTTCTGTTATTTATCTGGGCGGTTGGGCCAACCTTATTTATTACTTCAGGCGTGGTGCAAAATCTCGGAATTTACATGCAAAATCTACCCTGGATGTCGCTATGGACTGAGGCTTACCAAGGCACCAGTTGGCAACAGAGCTGGACTGTTTTTTACTGGGCCTGGACGATTTCCTGGGCGCCCTACGTGGGACTATTCATTGCGCGCATTTCCAAAGGTCGCAGTATTCGCCAATTGGTGATCGGCGCCCTGGGTGCGCCCTTATTATTTACGTTAATCTGGTTTTCAGTGTTCGGTTTATCGGCCATTGACCTGGAGCTGAATCACGGCGTTGATCTGGCAACCCAGGTACAAGCCGACGTCTCTATCGCGCTGTTCACCTTTCTCGAACAATTTCCCTTGGCCACCGTAACCTCTATCGTCAGCGCTGTAATCATCGTGATTTTCTTGACGACTTCAGCGGACTCAGCGGCACTGGTGATGGATTTATTATCGCGCCGCGAAAACCAGGTATCGCGCACCTGGCAGCGGGTATTCTGGATGTTATTACTTGGCACGCTCTCCGCCACATTATTATTGGGCGGCGGCTTACCTGCCTTGCAAAATGTGATTACCGCTCTGGGTTTCCCGTTTTGCGTTCTTCTGGTATTCATGGCCATCGCCCTGACCAAAGAACTAAAAAAAGAAACCAGTAGGTCGGATTAGCCGCAAGGCGTAATCCGACAAACATGCATCAGCGTGCGATAGAGGTTATTTAAGAGGGGATGTCGGATTACGCCTTGCGGCTAATCCGACCTACGGGTTACACGAAAATCTATCAACGCAAAATCGCTTCGATTTTTTCCAACTCCGCCGCACTAAATGTCAGATTATCCAGCGCCTTTACCGAGTCTTCAATTTGCTCAACCCGGCTTGCACCGATAATCGTGCTGGTTACCACCTCATTATTTAACACCCAGGCTAACGCCATCTGTGCCAGGGATTGCCCGCGTGCTTCAGCAATCGCATTTAACGCCTGCACCTTGGCAATTTTCTCCGGCGTAATATCTTTGCTGCCCAGGTAAATTTGCTCTGCACGCGCGGCCCGTGAGCCCGCCGGAATGCCATTCAAATATTTATTGGTTAATACACCCTGGGCCAGCGAAGAAAACGCAATCGCCCCCACGCCTTCTTCTTTCAGTACATCTGTCAAACCATCTTCAATCCAGCGATCAAACAGGTTGTAACGCGGTTGGTGAATCAACAGCGGTGTACCGAGTGAGCGTAAAATCTCGGCCGCTTCTTTGGTTTTCTCCGGTGTATAACTGGAAATGCCCACATACAGCGCGCGACCTGAGCGCACAATATAGTCCAGTGCTTGCATGGTTTCTTCCAGCGGTGTTTCCGGGTCCATGCAGTGGGAATAAAAAATATCGAAATATTCCAGCCCGGTGCGTTGCAAACTCTGATCGCAACTGGCCACCAGATATTTACGTGAGCCACCAATGCCGTAAGGGCCGGGCCACATGTCGTAACCGGCTTTGCTGGAAATAATCAATTCATCGCGGTACGGCGAAAGATGTTGTTTGAAGATAGAACCGAAGGTGGTTTCCGCCGAGCCAAAATTGGGCCCGTAATTATTGGCGAGATCGAAGTGCGTGATACCTGAATCAAATGCGCACTGGATCATCGCGGTGGCATTGCTGAGGGAATCCACGGCGCCGAAGTTTTGCCACAAACCCAAAGACAGCCGCGGCAATTTCAAACCGCTCTTGCCACAGCGCTGATATTTCATGCGCTGGTAGCGTTCGGGGTGGGCAACATAGCGTGGATTGGGTTCATGGGTAATCATGGAGCGCCTCTTATTCATATGGGTGACCGAATGGCGCGTTATCTTAGCCTAAAGGGGCGGTCGGCACGAAGGGCGCTGTGTAAAGGGCTTGTAAAGAAAGAAATAGGGGCGTCCCGTGTTCACACTTTGGCCAAGCCCGCACCAATGCAAAAAATTACCGGCACAGACGTCGACAGATGGCGTGGACTGCTGCATTATTTGCGACCTTGCCCGGCCATAGAACAGCGCCTGTTTGAGATTGTCCTAAACTGCATCAAAAGCCTAAACTAAACCGAAAGAAAGACCCGGTGCACCCCGGCACCAGAACACGCACCCCGCTGCCTGCGGGGTTTGATTTGACGCAAACCGTGTGGAGACCCCATGAAATTTCGCTTTCCGATAGTCATCATTGACGAGGATTTTCGCTCTGAAAACACATCCGGCCTGGGCATTCGCGCCCTGGCGGACGCGATTCAGCAAGAGGGCATGGAGGTTCTCGGGGTGACCAGCTACGGCGACTTATCCCAGTTCGCGCAGCAACAATCCCGCGCCTCGGCCTTTATCCTGTCCATCGATGACGAGGAGTTCGGCTCGGGTTCGCTGGAAGAAACCGACCACGCCCTGAAATCCCTGCGCGCCTTCGTGGAAGAGATTCGCTACAAGAACGCCGACATCCCGATTTACCTATATGGCGAAACCCGCACCTCGCGCCACATTCCCAACGACATCCTGCGTGAGCTGCACGGCTTCATCCACATGTTTGAAGACACGCCCGAATTCGTGGCGCGCCATATCATCCGCGAAGCCAAGTCCTATATGGATGGCCTCTCGCCACCGTTTTTCCGCGCCCTGGTGCACTACGCGCAGGATGGCTCCTATTCCTGGCACTGCCCCGGTCACTCTGGCGGCGTGGCCTTTTTGAAGTCACCCATCGGCCAGATGTTCCACCAGTTCTTTGGTGAAAACATGCTGCGCGCGGATGTGTGTAACGCGGTAGAAGAGCTGGGCCAACTGCTCGACCACACCGGCCCGGTGGCGGCGTCCGAGCGCAATGCGGCGCGTATCTTCAATGCGGACCATTGCTACTTTGTGACCAACGGTACCTCGACATCGAACAAGATGGTGTGGCACTCCATGGTGGCGCCGGGCGACATCGTGGTGGTGGACCGTAACTGTCATAAATCCATCCTGCACTCCATCATCATGTGCGGCGCGATTCCGGTGTTCCTGATGCCTACGCGCAACCACCTGGGGATTATCGGCCCGATTCCGCTGGAAGAATTCACCCCGGAAAGTATTGCGCGCAAGATCGAAGCTAACCCCTTTGCCCGCGAAGCCAAAAACAAAAAGCCGCGTATCCTGACCATCACCCAGTCCACTTACGACGGCGTGATTTATAACGTTGAACGCCTGAAAGAAATGCTCGACGGCAAGATCGACACGCTGCATTTCGACGAAGCCTGGCTGCCGCACGCCACCTTCCACGACTTCTACAAAAACATGCACGCCATCGGCAAAAACCGCCCGCGCGCAAAAGAGTCGCTGATCTTCTCCACCCAATCCACCCACAAATTGTTGGCCGGTTTATCCCAGGCATCGCAAATTCTGGTGCACGATTCCGAGAAGGTGAAGCTGGATCAGGACGCTTTTAATGAAGCCTATTTGATGCACACCTCCACCTCGCCGCAATACGCGATTATTGCGTCCTGCGATATCGCAGCGGCGATGATGGAAGCGCCCGGCGGCCACGCCTTGGTGGAGGAGTCGATCCTCGAAGCGCTGGATTTCCGCCGCGCCATGAAGAAAGTGGACGAAGAGTGGGGCCAGGATTGGTGGTTCCAGGTATGGGGCCCGGATGCCTTCGCCGCCGAAGGTATGGGTGAGCGCGACGACTGGATGCTGCGCAGCGAAGACAACTGGCACGGCTTCGGCAAACTGGCGCCGGGCTTCAATATGCTCGACCCCATCAAAGCCACCATCATCAACCCAGGGTTATCGCTGGACGGTGAATTTGCGGAATCCGGTATCCCGGCGTCCATCGTCACCAAATACCTGGCGGAAAACGGCGTGATCGTGGAGAAATGCGGGCTTTACTCCTTCTTCATCATGTTCACCATCGGCATCACCAAAGGCCGCTGGAACACCCTCGTGGCCGCCCTGCAACAATTCAAAGACGACTACGACAAAAACCAGCCCATGTGGCGCATCATGCCGGAGTTCGCGCAAGCCAACCCGCGCTATGAAAAACGCGGCCTGCGCGATTTGTGCCAGCAAATCCACGACTTCTACAAAGTCTACGATGTTGCACGCCTGACTACCGAGATGTACCTGTCCGACATGCAGCCGGCCATGAAACCCTCGGACGCCTTCGCCAAGATGGCCCATCGCGAAATCGAACGCGTTGCCATCGACGAACTGGAAGGGCGCATCACCTCGATTTTGCTGACTCCATACCCGCCAGGCATTCCGTTATTGATCCCCGGCGAGCGCTTCAACAAAACCATCGTGGACTACCTGAAATTCGCCCGCGACTTCAACGAACGCTTCCCCGGCTTCGAAACCGACGTGCACGGCCTGGTCAAACGCGAAGTTGACGGCAAACGCGACTACTTCGTCGACTGCGTCCGCCAATAAAATACTCCCACACCCGTAGGTCGGATTAGCGTCAGCGTAATCCGACTCCCCCTTCCTAAACAATCCAACTCCCACCCAAACGCCAACCAAGCTGTCGGATTACGCGACGCTAATCCGACCTACCGGCAGCCTCAGCCCGACCATAGCTTACTCTGTTACCAACCCACAAAACCCCCAATTCCCCGTTGCCAACCCGGAACACCCTCGCCATACTGCGCGGCTCAAAAAGCAATAACCTCTGGAGACCACTATGCAAATCGGTGCGGACAAAGTTGTCAGCTTCCACTACCGCCTCAGCGAAACCAACGGCGAACTCCTCGAAAGCTCACACGACGCAGAACCAACACTCTACCTGCACGGCCACAACAACCTGTTGGCCGCCATGGAGCAAGCCATGGAAGGAAAACAAGCCGGCGATAAATTCACCGTCGAACTCAGCCCCGAACAAGGCTACGGCCAACGCAAAGAAGGCGCGGTGCAACGCATCCCTATCAAGCACTTGCTCGACTACGCCAAACTGAAAAACAAACTCAAACCCGGCATGAAAGTCGCGGTAAATACCGAACACGGCCCCTGGGAAGCGGTGGTATTAAAAGTGGGTAAATTCAATGTCGACATCGACAGCAACCACCCCCTCGCCGGAAAACAACTAACGTTTGAAATCGAAATTGTCGACGTCCGCGAAGCTACCGAAGAAGAACTCGCCCACGGCCACGCCCACGGCGTAGGTGGCCACCACCATCATTGATTTATTTCTTTTGCGGGAGCGGTGTTGGTTGGTGGCATCGCTCTTGTGTCTTTCCCTCTGCTCTTCCTTCTGTTCTTTCTCCCCTCATTATTTTCTTGTCTGGTTGGTCAAATTCTCCCGTAAAGATTATTGGTAATCTGGTGTAATTTTCATTGGCGTAAAAAGAGCTGATAGTCTTTACTTGTTTTCATGCTGGATAAACGTTTAGTGAAAATGATATTTTTGGGAGAGCCATAGGCAGGGCAGTTTTAACAAGAAAATCATTGACTTAGCCAGATCGGTTCCAAAGTAGATATGAGGCTCGAAGATTGTTTTGCATATCTACCAGAAGTTAAAGCTCACAAGCTCAGCCTTGACGTGGTGCGGGTTTCCACTTAATTTGTTTTGCGAAGTGAGCTGAAATATGAGGCTCGGAGAAAACGGCCTTTGAGGCTACGATATAAATGTTAAATTAGAATCGCATGAAAACAAAATATACTAACTTCAAGCATTGGGCATCATCGGCTTCAGAGCCAACATTTGTCCCTGAGCACTTGATTAGAAAGCACTGGTCATTGCAATTGGTTGAGGGGTATCATATAACCATTTGCCTAATTATTGGCATTAGCTCTTATATTAGCTTTACTAAAAACTTGTTTATCTACATGGTCGTTTTTGCAATACTTTTCTTGGCATTTTGCACTACGGTATTTCTATCAGTTAACGACGACTATCGGTTTAGAGTAGCAACTTTGCTATCAAATGCATTTGTAGTTATCTTTAGCTGCATCGCTTTTATGTTTACTAACATGAACCTTGCATTATTTATCGTTCTGTTGGCTCCGAGCTTCTTGGTTTTAATCGTTGTATTTTTATTAAGAAAAAATAAGGAATATTATGAGTGGTGCAAATCTATTGCAGGTAAAATTTAACAAGTCGCGCCAAAATCGCACACTTCGTGTGCTGGACAGTTTGTAAGTTGCATCTTTGCGGTTTTGCTGCGCAAAAGTATTCCGCAAAGCCACAACTTCCAAACTGCCTTTGCGCTCGGCGTTAGCCGTCAATGGAGAGTTGAGTAACCCCGATGCTCACAGATATTTTTTCTTACCGATACAAAAACACCCCGATATGGTCGGTGTACTCGGAAAATGAGCGGAGATTGCTGACGCAAGCGTTTGGTATCGTCAAAGAGGCTCTGCCGTATTATGACGAAAGCGGCAAGGTCGATAAACGTGGCGAAGAAAAATGGAAGTCACTGCACGACAAACTTTGCAGAGAGCTTGGCGTCACAGAACTTTCTAAGCGGTACTACTCGTATCAACAAACAACCGCGCTAGGCACCCATCCTGTATCCGGTTTCTTTTCGTGGATTCATGTTTGTGAGCAATTTGTCACTGCTCAAGTACCAGGAGACATAAATCCGGATCAATTCATCAAAGAGCGTCTTAGCTTCGTTGAACTTGGCTTACGGTTACGTGGCGAGGAAATTGCTCGACTTAATGAAAATTTGCCTCACGCGATTATGGAAGCAAAGCTTAGCGACTCAGCTCCGCGGCGTGGAATGCAAATCCCCGGAAGCTCAGTTGATCGCGTCAAATCTTGGAATGCGTTGGCAAACGCGGCGTACAACTCCCAAGTAAACGAATTAAACGAGCGTTTCAGGCGAGCGAGTGTTCCTCTCAACTACCACAACGGCTTTGTCCAGTTGTCACGGGATGAAGTGGTGGAAAGTCAGGTAGCCACGCCCTTCTGGGAGATTGTTTCCGATCCACTGTGGGAAAATGTCGATATCGACATGAAAGAAGCTTTGGATAGGAGGGATTCCAACTCGAAGGATCCCGCGCTATTTGCAGCAAAGGCGCTCGAAAGTACCATCAAGATCATCTCCGATAAGAAAGGCTGGACTCACGGCAAAGAAAAGGGAGCCGCAAATTACATCGACAATCTAGTCAGTAAGGCCAATGGTCAATTTCTGCAGGTTTGGGAGGGCGATATCTTGAAAGACTATTTTCGCAAAGTGCGAAATACGGTGGGTCATGGCCCAGGTTCGGAGCCTATGCCTGTGCTGACCCTAGAACAAACAGATTGGGCAATTGAGGTAGCAATGTCTTGGGTGAAGTCTCTTGTTAAACGTATGTGAGTTGACGGCTAACAAGTGGTTCAAACCGTTCGCTTCGCTCACTGGGACGGGCTAAAGCCCGCCCCTTAACCAAACGCTATGAGAATCAAAAATGGAAATTGAAGTATCTTCAGAACTCAAAAATAATAAAAACAAAAGTGTTTTGGAGTTTCTTGCACCATTGAGTTGTCACGGTGATATTATCGAACCTATTCAAGGGCTTCTTCAAAGTGAGAGTGGGGTTAAATTTTTTTGCCCTGACATACAAAATTTCAAGTATTGTTTTTGGTATATAGAAAACACAATTTTCGCGTTTGGTGCTGGAATGCAACATATTGGTCTGTTACTTCCACCGCAGTTAAGTAATAAAGCCATTTCAAGTGGTGCAGTGGTAGCTAAGAGTGTGGGTGGTAATTGGCTTCTTTTTCCATATAACCACGTTGAATTGAAAAAATGGGTAGGTTTGGCATTAGCTTTTAGTAAAAGCTCATAACAAATCGTTGTAGGACGCACGCTTTGCGTGCTGGGACGCCGTGATACGGCGCCCCTAAACTCGGCGTTAGCTAAAATCATTTCTCAAATTTTATAATTATATGATAAAGATAAGTTCAGCTATATCTATGCCTACAAGACCTTGTGATTATTCATTAGGCTTGCAGGAAGATAGTGTTTTCATGGATTTGAGTCTTGATCAGCAAGGCTGTTTTTGTTTGGTTCGTATATCCTTTGATGGTTATGGGTGTTGTAATCTAAGCGAGATAGAACAAGAAAAAAGCACAATGAATTCAACTGAATCTAGTTTACTTAAAGCGCTTTTGGATTCTGGAGATTACGATAATCAATGTATCGGAGAAATACTTAGTAAATTTCTCTACGAATTTAAAGATTTAGTTTGGGAAGATGTGGACTTCCCAGGCTTTACTAGACACTTTCGAGCCCCTGAAAAAACGCCTCCTCATATTTAACGGGAGATAACCCG